>CABRLF010000046.1 GCA_902471685.1 uncultured Porphyromonadaceae bacterium | reverse complement strand
AGATTCTGACCTCCATCGGATATACCCCCGAGCAGATTGCCTCCTTCAAGGCAAACGGAACTACGGCTCCGATGCCGAAGCCCGCAGCTCCTGCGAAATAATATGACTTAGTATTAAAGTTTATGGTTCATGGCGCTTTACATACTGACCTCGGAAAGCGCCGGCCATAAACTTTAAATTTAAATAATCCATTCATTCAAATCGTTATAAAATGACAACTCCCAATACAACCACCCCCACATATCCGCAGCAGGTGACAGGCATGGATATCCTTGTACGCGCACTCAAGATGGTTGGCATCGACACGATGTACGGTCTGGTGGGTATTCCCGTTACCGAACTGGCTTATCTGGCACAGGACCGCGGAATCCGCTTCATTGGATTCCGTCATGAACAGCAGGCCGGCATGGCCGCCGCCACCCACGGTTATCTCACCGGCAAGCCCGGCGTTTGCCTCACCGTTTCATCTCTCGGATTCCTCAACGGACTCACTGCTACAGCCAACGCCACCGTGAACTGCTATCCTATGATTCAGATCAGCGGTTCGAGCGTACGCGAGCCTATCGACCTGAATCAGGGCACATACGAAGGGCTCGACCAGTTCAATATCGCCAAGCCTCTTGTTAAGGCTGCTTATCGCGTCAATAAGCCCGAAGATATCCCCACAGCCGTAGTCCGCGCTTACCGTGCCGCCATCTCCGGTCGTCCCGGCGGCGTATATCTCGACGTCACCACGCCTTGTCTCGGCGCCATCATGAACGGCGACGATGCCGACAAGCTCTTCTACGAGCCAGTCGACCTCATCCCGGTCATGCCGCCGGCTCCCGCTTCGGTAAAACGCGCCGCCGATCTTATCGCCGGGGCTAAGAAACCCGCCATCATCATCGGCAAGGGTGCGGCGTTTGCAAAGGTCGAGGACAAACTGAAAACTCTCGTCGACAAGACAGGTATCCCCTACCTTCCCATGTCTATGGCCAAAGGCGTACTGCCCGATGGCGGTCCTCTGAGCGCCCTCTCCTGCCGCTCCACAATCATGGAGCAGTCCGACGTCGTAGTTCTCGTCGGCGCACGTCTCAACTGGCTGCTTTCCCGCGGCCACGGCAAATGGAGCCCCGATACCAAATTCGTCCAGCTCGACATTGATCCCGAAGAAATCGACTGCAACCGTCCTATCGCAGCTCCCGTAGTCGGCGATCTGGCTTCTTCGCTCGACGCACTAATCGCAGCGCTGCCCGACAAAACAGCTATGGACCCCGCATGGGTGCCCTCGCTGCAGGCCGAGACCAAGGCCAAGGACGCAAAATTCGAAGCCCGTCTTGCCGAAAACGCCACAGCACTGCCGATGAACCACTGGACAGCGCTTGGCGCTATCAAACCTATTATGGCTGCCAATCCCGATGTAATCCTCGTCAACGAAGGTGCAAATACCCTCGACGACACCCGCGACACTCTCGAAATGGCACTCCCGCGCCACCGTATCGACTGCGCCACATGGGCTATAATGGGCATGGGTATGGGTTCATGCATCGGCGCTGCCGTCGCAACCGGCAAGAGCGTCGTGGCAATCGAAGGCGACTCCGCTTTCGGCTTCTCGGGCATGGACTTCTCCACCATCTGCCGCTTCAAGCTACCTGTAACCGTCGTGATATTCAATAACGGCGGCATCTATAATGGCGTCGGCGTCAACATGGCCGGCACTTCCGACCCCGCGCCTACTACTCTCGACGTACATGCCCGCTACGACAAACTGGGGGATGCATTCGGCGCTAAGACATACTACGTAACCACTCCCGCCGAACTTACGGCCGCTCTCACAGAGGCTATCGCCTCGAAAGCTCCCGCTCTGATCGACGTGCAGCTCGCCGCCGACTCCGGCAAGGAATCGGGTCATATCGGCTATCTCAATCCTGCCGCTCTTGAGAAAATAACAGTTTAATTAACGTCGACGAAACTCCGGACGGCGGCACAGACAACCGCCGTCCGGAGATACAGAGACTAAATACTATTTATTTATGCTACACATTATTCTATACGCGATAATCCCGATTTTCGTCGTAATGGCGCTGGGTTATTTTTCGGGAAAAGCAGGAGCTTTCTCCGGTGAAGATGCACGCGTGCTTAATAAGGTTGTGCTCAACTATGCCCTCCCGTGCGCGCTGTTTGTATCGATTGTAAAAGCTAACCGCGCAATGCTCGCCGTCGATGCCAAACTGACAGTCATAGCGTTCGTCGTGCTGATTTTCGCTTTCTTCCTTGTCTACTACGTATTCAAGCTCTTCAAGGGCAACAACGACGCCGACGCCGCTATCTCAGCCCTTATTTCCGGCTCCCCGACAATCGGCTTCCTCGGGTTCGCCGTGCTTCAGCCCATCTTCGGAACCTCCGCAACTGTAGGTCTTGTGATCGCAATCGTAGCAATCGAAGTTAACGCCATCGGTATCCCTCTCGGGCTTGTCCTTCTCAACCGCGCCGACGCGGCCAAAGCTGCCGCAGCCAACGGAGGAAAGAAACCCAACCCCTGGAAACCTGTAATCCATGCTCTTGAGCAACCTGTGGCATGGGCTCCTATTCTGGCTGTTATCCTCGTCCTCATCGGTGTGAAGTGGCCTGCCTCTCTCGATCCTTCCTTCACCCTTATGAGTGGTGCCAACGCATCGCTTGCTTGCTTCGCTGCAGGCATCACCCTGTCGTCCGTCAAGGTCACCATCAACAACCAGGTATGGATTGGATCCTTCATGCGACTGATTCTTACCCCGCTCCTGGTCCTCATCGTCGGCCTCATATTCCATATGCAGCCCCTCAACCTGAAGATGCTCGTCATCGCATCGGCTCTTCCCCCTGCCATGTCCGGTATCATTATCGCCAGCCGCTACAACACCTATGTGGCTACCGGCACCTCGACTCTCGCAGTAAGTACCCTCCTCTTCATGGCTACCTGTCCGTTATGGCTATGGATCTGCGACTTGGCTATAAAGATGTACGATTGATGATTTGTTAAAACCTCCCCCCTAAAAACAGACGGCGGTGTACCGGAATCAGATACACCGCCGTCTGTTTTTTTGCTTTTGTCAGAACCGTGGAGGACCTCCGCGGAAGCCGCCGGGAGGAGGCCCCATGTGGCCGCGGCCGCCGGGACCGCCGGGGCCGTCGAAATCATCTCGGTCACCGGGACGCTTGCCCTTGCCGAAAGTATTGAACTTATATGTGACGGAGGCCATTACGTAGCGTGTAAGCGTATTGTTGCGCACGTCGCTGATATAGTTTGCAGTCACGTTACGGGACACAGACGAACGCTGTCCGAGAAGATCGTAGGCACGGAGCGTTACCGAAAGCGAGCGGTCGCGGAGGAACTGATAGGAAACCGCTGCATTCCACATCCATGTCTTGGTATCGAATCCCGAAGCGTAGCCCGAAGTTGCGGAATAATTTATATCGGAACTCAACACAAGGCCGAAAGGCGAGGAATAAGTCGCGTTGAACGTACCTCCGTAGGTATGTACATTACTGTTCGCTGTGGTCTGGATAGTGTTGTGAACGGTCTGGAAATTATAACGCGGACGAAATTCAAGTTCGATGTATTCAGGACGCCACGATATACCCATTTCTTCATGGACTCTGAATGATCCGGAGCGGTTGCGCAGGCCGTTGTTGAAACCGATCGTGTTGCTATATGTCATGAATAGATTATTGTTGAACTGGAGCTGCTTGCAGAAAGGCATAGGCATCGAGAACAGTCCTCCCAGATTAGCGTTCCAGACACCGTTCACATTGACATATTCCGTTACCCGTCCGCCTGTCTCGCGGTCGTAGGTGGTCTTGCTCACGATGGAATTCTGTGTGAGTGAAGCATCGAACATCAACCTTATCGAACGCTGCTGTTTCTCGTTGTAATCACTGAAATGGAAACCTATATTGTGCGAAAACGAAGGATCGAGGTTCGGGTTACCGATTGTGATGTTCAGAGGGTCGGACATATCCGCTACAGGCTGCATCTGGGTCATCGAAGGCTGGCTGCTGCGCCCGCGGTAGTTGAGGTGCAGGCTGCGGGTTTTCGAAAATTTATACTGGTAGCGGAGGAACGGCGCATAGTTGAGCACGCTGCGCGATATATCCTTGTTATGGTCGAGCAGGTCGATCGACTTCGAACGCTGGGGCACCAGCGACACACCGACGTTGAAATTGCCCTTTTTCGACACATGACGATAACCCAGCTGGATATCCTGATTCATATAGTCGTTGCGGAAGCGGTTCGAGAGTTCCTCGTTGAATACATTCTCAGGATCTATGATTGCCGGACCGTCCCAGCCCTCGGGGAATGAGACCGGATGGTCGTATGTGAGTTTGTCGGCATTGTTCCAACGGTAGCTGAAGCGGTAGGCAAGAGTCAGGAAGTTGCCGGAGGACGGCCGTCCGATAGGCTCGGTCCATGTGAGTCGGCCGCCTACGGTGTTGCTCCATGTATGGTTGTTGGCATACTGGTCGTAGAGGTCGACCGAGTCGTTGAGGAGGTAGAAGCGGTTGAACGAATATGTGTTCTCTTTCTCGCGGAGGTTGCTCATGGAATAGTTGAGCATCACCGAGAACGAACGACCGGGACGGCTGCGGAAGTTGTGTGTGAAAATCAGGCGGCCGCCCAACTCGAACGAATTGCCACGGCTGTCGCCACGGTTGATGCTTCGGGTCACCTCTCGGCCCATGTCACGACCGCCGGCGAAAGTGCTGGAAGAGTCGTTGGAGGTGGAATTATTGAAATTGAGCGAGAAGTTGGGACGGAACTCCATGGTGTTGAAGCTGTCGGGCTTCCACTGCATTCTGAAATCGCCACGGACGTTATGGCCTTTGTCGCGGCTCATACGACGCGAGTAGCTCGAAGAGGTTGAATCTGCGAAGAGATTCGTCCGTTCAGTGACGGAACGGGTGTCGCGGTCCTCATGGGAATAGAACACATTGCCGCCCACGCGGAATTTTTCGCCGTTGCCGACGTTGAAGTTCATACCCAGCGCCTGCGAGTTGTTCAGGCCGTTCTGACCTCCGAAGCGGCGGAAACGGCCGCCTCCGCCCATGCCGATCGGCTCATTGATGTTGTTGGCGCCTCCGAGGAAGGTAATCTGGTTGTCATTCCAGAAGCGGTTGATGTTGAACGATCCTTTGTAGCGTTCGTCCGTACCGTAGCCGCCTTCGATATTGCCGAACCAGCCGTTCTTCATGCCTTTTTTCACCGAAAGGTTGATGACGGTCTCGTCCTCGCCGTCGTCAACGCCAGTGAGACGCGCCAGATCGCTCTTGCGGTCTACAACCTGGATCTTTTCGAGCATGTCGGCGGGAAGATTTTTCGAGGCGATAGAAGGATCGTCGGCGAAAAATTCCTTGCCGTCCACGAGAATCTTGGATATCGACTTGCCGTTGGCCGTTATCTTGCCGTCGGAACCGACCTCTACGCCCGGAAGGCGCTTGAGCAGGTCTTCGACCACGGCGTTCGGCTGGGTCTTGAAAGATGCGGCGGCATATTCGATTGTATCCTCTTTCACTGTGATAGGAGTACGCACACCGACTACAGTGGCCTCCTTCAGCAACACAGAACCTTCCTTCAGTTCGAAAGGCTTCAGACGGATGTCCCTGTCACCGACAGTTATGTCACGCAGTTGCGTCTCATATCCGATATATGACGCTTCGACAATATACTTACCCGGCCTGACATTCGGGATTGTGTACCTGCCGTTATCGTTTGTCACTACGCCGCCGACGAGACTGGAGTCACGGGCAGCCAGAAGGCGGACGGAAGCCTGGATAAGGCCCTCGCCGGTTGATGTTTCTTTTACATTTCCGGAAAGCGTGACGGCTGTCACAGTCGTCACGCTCAGGAATGCAAAAACCATCAAAACAAAAAATTTTCTCAATTCTCTCTTTTTCATATTGCAAAATTACGCAAATGCGCGCAATGCGGAAAGGTCGACTCTACATTAAGCCCGATAACATAGAAAAACATGTCGTTTTTATCGACAAAGCCCCCGCCGCAAGGCGAGGGCTTATTGTAATGTGCGCTGGAAATATCAATGCTTCTGTTCGCGATAAATGACGTCGACGATTTCGGCACCGAAGCCTTTCATTTCCTTATAAAGGGTGAATTTGCCTTCGGGCGAAATATCGTAGAAGCGGATCACGCCTCCGTTTTCTGTGCCGTCGGAGGAGCCTACGATGAGCTTATTCTGCATGGACCTATATTCCTCGTCCCTCGGAACACGCTGAATACCCTTGTACATAAGCAGTCGCTGGTAGCGGTTGAATTTGACCAAAGTAGCTGTCTCGCCGGCCGGCAGAGTTATCTCATCGGTGACCATGTTGTTGGGATAGCTGATGCTGTACACCTTGTTGCCCTTGCAATAATACAGATAGCTGTACTGCGAGCTGGCGGCATAGTCGGTGGCGGAGTCGAAGTCCGGCGTGGTTATATTCGGATAGTATCCCTTCTGAGTGTAGTCGTTACGCTCAGTTCCATTGACGCCGATAGCATAGAGAACGCGGTGTCCTCCGGGCTCCTTAAGAATAGTGAATACCTGTCCGCCGGTTCCGAGGGCCGACATCGTCATATCTACGAAGTCAAGACCGGTAGAATACGAAAAGAGAGGAATTTCAGGCTCCATAAGGTCGTAGAGCGCCATATTGGTCTGATTATCACCCGACCATGTCGTTCCTTTGAATTTTTTGTTGGTGACATCGTAAAAAACCGCGAGGTCGGAGTTTGCGAAACCATGGCCGATGGCCGGAGCGACCTTGTATGTGGGAGGATTGCCGATCTTGTCGGTGTTCAGCGGGTATTCGAAAGTACCGCCGGAAGTTCTGGACATAAGAGCGAACACATTTCCTTCCGCAGTGACCGTCAGCTCATAGTCGGGTTCATAGCCAAAATTGTAGACACCTTCGAAGCAATTAACCGGGCTGGTATAGTCACTTGTGAGGAAGAAGTCCATCAGGTTGCCGCCCTCCAGCACGTTGAGGTTGTCGATATGGAGCCTGTAGGTGGCGTCGTCCGATACGATGAAAATCTCATCGCCGGTCTGTCGGTTCTTGGGCATGAACACAAGCTGGCGCGGATTATACAGTCTGACTTTGTCATCCTTGATAATATTCGCGAAGACCTCGTCTTTCTGCTGGGCGTTTTTGAACATGATGTCGAGTCTTGCCCTGCTGTCGGCGTCGCGGCAAAGCACCATCCAGCCTTCGTGGGTAGACGACTTGACATTGAAATTGGCCCTGAAGTTATGTTCGATATCGGTCTTTACGTTTTTCACCTTATACCAGACGAGATAGTCGGCGGCAGGCAACGGATATGTGAAATCTATAGCCTGTTTCTTGTCCGGATTGATGTCGAGCCAGTGATATGAATGATATTCTTCGTCGAAGTAATCGTATTTAACCTCGCAGGAGTATTCATAATCTGGATTGTCGGGCTTTATGACTCCGTTGACGGATGATTCGATAACGGGTTCGAAAGCGATAGGCATACCCTGCATGGCTTCCATTATTTCGGGGAAGGTGACAGTGATTTCCTCGACTTCGCCGTATGTGTAGTTGCCCTTATCTTCGTAACATCCGGCAAGCGCGGGCACGAATGCGGCAATAAGCAAAGCTTTTATGCTGATTTTCATAATTTTGAATCTTTAAACGGATTATGGGAATCAGTTCTCGTATTTGGAATAATCGACGTGGTACTGCGATCCCGGCTGCATCAGCGAGCCATCGACCTCACGCTCGGGCGTGCCTTCGTCGGCCATCTTCTGAAGGTATTTCTGGAATTCGCTCGCGCAGAAGGGAATACGGCCATAGAGCACTTTGCTCGTCGAAGGATTGCCGGCAGAGTTCCAGTCGTCTTTAGTCCAGCCGAACAAGGCATTGATGACCGAGAATTTCTTAGGAGTATATGTGCCGAAATAGTCATTGAGGCCCCAGCTGTCCCATACCGCGGGACATCTGTAGAACTCGCTTGCCGTGACATAGTATCGGGTGGCATCCATCATCGGAGTCTGTGCCGACCACGATGCGGAGGTCTTGAATTCGGGTATGTCGATCGTGAAGTGCTCGTTCGGTTCGAGCAGGAACGACACGCGGATTTTTTCAAGTTTGATTTTGTCGGTGCGGTGCAGGCGAACCTTCACCACATCGGATGCCTTGCCGGCCTTGATCATAAATTCGTTATCCTCCAGATCGTAGTCCACGCCTTCGACAGCCGTAGTGCTGTCGGCCTCGACTTTGAGGGAATAAGGACGGTCGTAGTCTACTACCTCGCCGGCCATTTTCACCTCAAATGAAACAGACCACATAGTTAAACCCGGTGGAACATTCGCGAAATCGGCATCCGTATGATCGCGGTAACCGATAGGGTTGCCGTAGATGTCGAACGAGGAAAGCTCCTGAATGTAGAGCATGGCCGTGGGACCGGAGTAAAGGTCAAGCTCATCGTGCGAGCATGATGTCGCCGAGTAGCCGATGGCTGCGGCAGCGAGTATGCAGGCTATATTTTTTACTTTCATAAATTCTGATTTGTGAAGTTGATCAATAGTTCTCAGACGCAGGAATGGGCACGGTATAACGCTGTTCGCTTGTAGGCCTGTCGTAGTTTATGTTCGTACCGGAACCATCGAACTGCTTATTGTTCGAGAACGACTGCCAGTTGCGTTTGTGGAGGAAGAAGATCTGTCCCTCTCCACGCATGTCGCGGCAGTATTCGAGCTTGATCTCAGGCAGGAGCTGCATCGCAAGCATCATGGAGTTGTCGGACTCGATCGGGTCAAGACCTCGGGCCTCGCGCAGAGTATTCATCGCGTTGGCAGCGCCTGTGAAATCCATTGTGTTGAGCCTGCATTCGGCAGCGATGAGATAAGCCTCCGACTTGCGGATAAGGCCGAAGAAGGTAGCCCAGAATTCGGGATTGTCTTCGTTGGGAGTGAAGCTTCTGTATTTTACAAAATCATAGTCTGTGACAGCCGACAGGGATCCTGCCCACTGCGACAGAAGACGGTAGTCGAACGGGCTGGTGAACAAGCGGGAAGACACATATTCTCTTGCCGGATGAAGCTGCACCTTATCGTTCAGTGAGCCTGCGAAATAGTTCTCATAGATGTCGGACATTGTCGATTTGTAATATCCGAAGAGGCATTCGGTGGAGAATACACGGTCGGGGTCTGTGGTATTGCCCAGAAGGGTACCAGGTTCCACCCATGGGAATGTAGTGCTGAAGCTGGGGTCTTCAATAAGGCTGTTGGCTTCTTTGAGCGCGTTTGTATAGTCTTTGATCCAGAGGTAAGCGCGAGCCTTTACAAGTGTCACGGCATAATAGTTCATTCGCATCTGACGGTAACGGTCCCAGTTGCTCACGTCGTCTTCGGTGCTGTTGAGGACACCGTCGGTGATGATCGGGTCGGAATCCCGGAGAAGCTCCTGGGCCAGTGTCAGATCGGGAATGATTTTATTGTTGATGATGTCGGAGAGCGTGAGGCGGTCGCGGCGGATAATCTCTTTAGTGTCGGCATAGGGGACTGTAAGAGACTCCATAGCCTCTGCCTTATAGGGAGATACACCGAAGAGACGGACGAGATCGAGGTGGATGAACGCACGCAGGCCGAGCATCTCGCCCTTGATCATGGCCGCGTCGCGGGCGCGGAGTACGTCGGGGAACTCATCCATCGCGCTGAGCACGGTGTTGATGTTGAGGATCGTGTTGTAGGCCGACGACCAGATGCCCGAGAATGTGGCGGTGGCATAACTGCCGTCATATGTCGCGGAAGAATACTCCTTCATCGGCTCATTGTTGTCGGGGATGAAGTAGCAGTTGCCCATGGCTTCGATGGGGCCGTATGTGAGGTTGTAGCCGTAGAGCGAACCGCTGATAAGGAGATTGTAGCAGCCGTTCACCGCATTGTGGAAGCCTTCCTCGGTGCTGAACTGCTTGTCGTAGGTCTGTTTGTCTTCGGGCGTGTAGTCCAGCCAGTCCGAACAGCCGGTGCCGAACAGACCCGTGCACACGATTGCGGCGAATATATATAATCTATAGAGTTTCATATATCTGCAGATGTCTTAGATTGTGAAAGAGAGAGCGAAAGTATAGCTTCGTGCGAAGGGATACGACGTACCACGCTCCTGCTTGATTGTGGAAATATAGAAGAGGTCGTTGCAGTAGAAGGAGAGACGGAACGATTCGAGGTGCATCTTACGTGCGATTTCGTAGAAATCATACGTCACGTTGAGCGACTGGAACGTGAGGTTGTTGTTTCTCTGGACGAAGCGCGACGACATCGGGGTATAAGCGGAGTTGGCGATGTTCTTGAACTGAGCATGGTCGCCCGGCTTCTGCCAGCGGTCGTAGAGGGCGCGGCGGTCCTGATTCGAATTGAGCTGCGAACCGGATATGTTCTCCACCTTGTTGAAGAGCGCTGAGTTGAACTGCTTGCCGCCGAGGCGGTAGGTGAAGTTGGCGGAAATCGAGAGGCCCTTCCACTGTACTGAAGTACCGATGTTGCCTTCAATTTTCGAGCGGGCATTGCCGATGATTACTTCATCATCGACGTTATAGTCGAAGGTGTAGCTGCCGTCTTTCTTTATGAACATTTCACGGCCGCTTGCAGGATCGATACCGGCAGAGCGTACTGCCCAGATTGCGTCGGGGTCGGCGCCGTCGTAGTAGCGCTTGGTGGAGTTTGTCTTGGCCACCTTGTTAAGGTCGTCGAGACCCCCGTTAAGGCCGTCGAGCTTGATATCCTCGTGGCGGATTGTGGCGCGCACATTCCATGTGATGCGGTCGCGGAGGTTTCGGATGATGTAGTAGGAAACAGTACCGAGGATACCTTTTGAGCGCTGCTCGCCGAGGTTGGTGTGCCATGAAGAGGTAAGACCCGTCGAAGGGGGCGCGGCCACGCTGATCAGCAGCGGGTCGGTTTTCTTGTCGTAGTAGTCGAACTCCACGTTCCAGCGGTCGGTTGTGAAGTCGACACCGACGTTGCGGTCGATAGTCGTCTGCCACTGGAGTTCGGGGTTGCCGATCTGACCGAGTACGGTACTGTTGCCGAAGTAGTTGAAACTGTTGTAGAGGAAGCGGTATGTAACCAGCGACATGGCGGAGCTGAAGTCCTGATTACCAGGGTTACCGATCGAAGCGCGGAGTTTGAACATGTTCACCGACGGGAAAAGATCGGAGAAGAATTTTTCGTTGGCGATATTCCAGCCCAGACCTACCGACCAGGTGTTGATGAATTTCTTGTTCGAGCCGAAAACGGAAGAACCGTTGAGGGCATAGTTGGCGTCGAAGAGGTAGCGGTTGTCGAACGAGTAGTTGACAGTCGCCATGAAGTCGGTCGAACGCGAAGTGCTCTCATAGTATGAAGGCATACCACCTTCGGGATAACCGTTCGAGAACGAGGGATATGTATAGTTGCCTTCGGGGAATCCGCGCACACTCCATCCCTGCGAGAGCGACTTGTTCTGCGATACGTTGAAGTTGCCGGCCACATTGATTCGGTTGAGGCCGAAGACCTCGGCGTAGATGGCGGTGAGGGCTACATTGTAGCGGGTGCTCTTGCTGTTGCTGGAGTTGAATGTGCCTTTACGTGTTGCGTCGAGACTGTTGAACCGGGTATCGGACGGCGAGAGGAAAACCTCGGTGTCGGAAGTAGTGTGGGTGATACCGAATTTAGCGCGGAATTTCAGCTGCTTTACAGGCATGTAGTCGGCTGCGAACGAGTTCGAAATCACCAGATTGTTGCCTTTGTTACGGCTGTTGAGCGATGCATTATAGAGAGGATTGGAGGCATGGGCTATGTCGGTGTATTCGAGCCAGGGGTTTATCTTGCCGTCCTCGTCATACTTCTTGTAGTAGGGGTTGGCAGCGGCGTACTGCGAGAAATCGACGATGGGGTTGGCCTGGTTTGTATACGAAGCGGAGAACTTGTCCTGGAACTGGAGCTTGCCCACGCGATAGATAAGGTCGATGTTGCCGCCGTAGGTTTCACGCTTGGAGTCTTTCATCACACCGTTGTTGCCGTTGTAGTTCAGGCCGATACCGAACAGGAATCCTTCGGAACCGCCGTCTACATAGACGTTGTGGCGATGATTCCATCCCGTACGGAGAGGCTCGCTGAGCCAGTAAGTGTCGACGCCGCTCTTTATGTCGGCGAGTTTTTTGGTATATGCCTCGGCTTTGTCGATCATTGTCTCATATGAGTCCTGTCCGGTCTTGTTATATCGGCCGGCAAGACGTTCGAACTCAAGCTTTTCGGCGGAATTCATAAGATTGTAGGAAGTGAGGTCCGGATTGGACATTGCCACGGAGCCGTTGTAGTTCAGACGGAGCTGTCCGACTTTGGGCTTCACTGTTTCCACAACAACGACACCGTTTGCTGCCTTGGAACCGTAGATGGCCGTCGAGGCGGCGTCCTTCAGGATGGTCATGGACGCAATGCGGTTGATATCCATGTTATATACAGCCTCGAGGGTCGATTCAAAACCATCGACAATGAAGAGAGGCTGGTTGGGATCGTTCACGGCATCATCGCGGGTGCCGATTACGGAAGATTTGCCTCGGATGTTGATGTCGGGCAGGTGGTTGGGGTCGGAGCCGGCGAGCTCGTTGGTAAGAACGTTGAATGCCGGGTCGAGGGCGGCCAGCGATGCGATAGGGTTCTGCACACCTACCACTTTCAGGTCCTCGGCGGTGAACGATGAAGTCGAACCTGTGAAAGATGTCTTGTCGCGGTCGACGATACCGGTGACCACAACTTCGCGAAGGGCTCCGCCTTCATCTTCGAGAACGATTTTCATGGGTTTGCCAAGTGTGGCCTTGACTTCGAGTGCCTTCTTGCCCACGTAACTTACTACGAGGACTTCTCCTTCTTTGGCCTGAATCGTGAATTCGCCATCGACATTGGAAACCACTCCGATATTGCGCTTGGGAATGCGTATCGAAACGCCGGGAAGCGTTTCCCCGTCGACATCATAGACTACGCCCGTCACAGACGTCCCGCTATTGACCGTGCTTGCTTTCTGTCCTCCGCGTACCTGCGCATAGCCCGCAGTCGGCAGCGACACAAGGATCATCAACAGCAGAATCAGTTGAATACCCTTTGCTTTCATATATTGCTTGTGTTGGGGGTTATTATAATTTTAAGGTTTATCAGTCCAGCGATAATTGTGTAGCCCAACGCATGGGCCGACCACGCAAGCATCCTTACACACAGACGCTTAGCTTGGAAAGGTTAACTGGTTATATGTATAGACGGCAGATGCGCCCTAAGTTATTATAAAACAACCGGGCGCATCTACTATTGAACATCCTATCGGATGATTACTTTCTGAGCCTTGCTGCCCTGACGGCGGATAAACATGCCGTTTTCAGGATTTTCTACTTTGATGCCCTGAAGGTTGTAGTATTCTACGGGAGCGTTTTCGTCTACGGTGATATTCTCGATGCCGGAATTTGCGTTGTTGGTAAAGCGCGTACCGTACACTTCTGTTTCGCCTACTTTATACTTAGGTGAACCGCCTACTCGGGATACTCCAACGAGTTCCTTATCGCGCATATATACCGTCCAGGGGTTGACGGTGAGAGTCTTCTGGTCATCGAACGTTGCAGTGAACGGTTTAAGGTCTTCAACATACTCTATCGCTTCAAGCTCTTCCCCTTCGGCGTATTTGGCAATCATCGGCCTATTCTTACCTAAGAACGACATCGTCGGATGTGCCTGATATTCGTAGCCGGTCGGCTGGAAAGTGATGGTATTCGTAGCGGGATCAAAGTCGCCTTCGATATCGAATACGCCTTTAGTGTCGTTGATTCCTTTTTTGATGAAGTTAGTGATTTTGATTTTATTGCCTTCGACGATGGAAATCGACATATCAGTCCAGGTTTGAGGGTTGTCCTTAAGGTTTTCGTTACCATTGGTGAATACAGCCCAGAATTCGGAGAAGTCCATGTCGGTCGCGGTGTAAGTGCCGACGATTTCATCGACTGTAAATGCCTTCGTGTCGAACTGACCGAAGACAACAGCTGCCGAAACAGCCAGAATTGCGTAGAGTTTTTTCATAAGTAAAATTTGTGTTAAGGTTCGTTGTTGTTTGTTGCAAATGTAAGTATAATTTTCACCCCCCCCCAACTAATTAACATAAATTAATACTTATTAACCAAATTCATTTAAGCCCTATAATAAGGCATTCTGCAATATCAATATTACAGAGAATTTCAAATACAAGCAATAAAGCTATATATTTCCATTCTTAATAAGCATATATAGATTCCCGAAACTAAAATAATTGCTATTTCTCTGTGTTGCTGCAATATACACATTCAATAGGCAAACATTTTGAGAATAACCCCATATTTGAGGCAAAAACATTTTGAGAATCGCTCAAATATTCGTAATTTTACCATTCAACCGCATAGATCCGACTGGCAATGCATCCAAGATATTTCATCAGATTCCGGCTCAGTTGACGAGTAATGCCAACCGATATACGACATGGCAGGCGACTGAAGGTGTTGCCCAATCTTCATTGAACGAGATCATTTCTGAAATGAAAGAGTCGATGGTTGTAAATATCGCTTATCTTGCGAATGATCCGAATGCAGGAATGGCACTCCATCATTCTACGGACAACTTCAAGATGTATTTAGGTGACACGGGGCTGTTCATAACACTTGCATTCTGGGATAAAAAGTTTACTGACAACGTCATTTACCATAAACTTTTAAGCGACAAACTGGCAGCAGATCTGGGTTATGTATATGAAAATGTCGTATCACAAATGCTTAAAGCCGCCGGAAATGAACTGTACTACTACACCTTCCCTACAGAAAGCGGAAAGCACAATTATGAGATTGATTTTCTGATTGCTGATGGTGACAAGATTAGTCCGATTGAAGTCAAATCATCCGGGTATAAGACTCATGCCTCTCTCGATGCCTTCGCCAATAAGTTCTCAAGCAGAATACGGCATCGTTATCTCATATATACCAAGGATTTACGTAAAGAAACCGACATAATTTGTCTCCCCGTATATATGACAATGTTTTTATAATGCCAATGAAAAGAAAAACAAAGCTATGATTTGTTCCAAAACAGCGTCATCGAAAACTTTCTTTGCGTTGTAGATATACTAAGAACTTTGAAATGTCCGGGAGTGCAAAAGGGAGCATCTCTTCAACAAATCTAAAATATTGACAGACAATACACTTTACCCCGCAACGGCTAAATCTCTCCGCGGTCCGCTCTTATCTGTTCGATTAATTCTGCTGCCGTCATCCTCCGGACCGGGTGAATCCATCCGGGGTCGATCTCCGCTATGGGCTTCAGAACGAACGCGCGCAGGTGCATGCGCGGATGCGGAAGAACGAGGTCGGGAGTATCCATCTCTATGCCGTCCATGTCGATCAGGTCGATATCAAGGTCGCGGTCGCGGTATGTGCCGTCGGCGTTGCGGTGCGGGGTGTGCCCGAGCGCCCTCTCGATATCCTGCAGACGGCCAAGGAAAGCGCGTGCGTCCGACGGTGTCGGCGCTCCCCTCCCCTCGAACATAACTCCCACATTCACGTATTCATGCTCCGATTCATAGCCCCATGCACGGCTGCGGTATGGCTCCGAAACGCGCATCGTGCGCTCCGGCTGGAGAGCCCCGATACGACGCACGGCCTCGGCTATGATCGCCGCGCTGTCGCCCATATTCGATCCTATGTTGATATGAATAGCCATTTCAGAATTATAATTTAAATAGTCGCTTTAGCAACAAGACGCACGATAGTCGCGTTAGCGACAAGAAGCCGCGTAGCGGCGACACGAATTGTTTAGCCCATGGCGAGAGGCCGTAGGTCTCGAT
>CABRLF010000045.1 GCA_902471685.1 uncultured Porphyromonadaceae bacterium | reverse complement strand
GAACTGACGCCATGTCGACTGAAGAAAACGATCTTATCCAACCCGACGAAAGCCAGGTCAATATAACCGACCTGCTGCTCGCTTATCTTGCCAACTGGAAATGGTTCCTGCTTTCGGTGTTCCTGTGCATGGTGGGGGCATATTTCTATATCGCCACCAAGATTCCACTTTACAAGATAGATGCATCCATCTATCTCAGCGAAGACAACTCCACCAGCAATAATGTCTTCAACATAGACAACACCATGAATCCCATGGTGCCCTTCAAAAACTATATCGACGAGACAGAGCTTGAAGTACTGAAATCGAGGAACAATCTGGTCCGTATTGTCGACTCGCTCGGACTGGCATACTCCTACTATGCAAAAGGCGAACTCCGCAACAGATCACTCTATCAGAATAATACCATCGTGGCTTCGATGGATCCCGCGGCCCTCAACGAGATTAAGAGCGCCATTACCATCATAGTAAACCCCGACGGCGACAATAAATACAACATAGAGGCATCCACGATGTTCAACAGCGTGAAGGAAGAGCGTAAGCTCGAGCAGATAAGCCTGCCCTACGAGCTCAATCTTTCCTACGGAACCGTGAAGCTGAGCAAGTCACCGGTTGCCGACGATAAGGAAGTGGGGCCCGAAATAATAATTATACGCAACCCAAGAGTGGTTGCGAGAGAACTCTCGTCAAGCTTCAACATCGAGTTCGCGAAGAACTCCGAGAAAATCATGCGGATCTCGTTCCTCACCGACGATGTGAAGAAAGGCGATGACATTCTCTATGCCCTCCTCCATTTCTATAACGCCGACATCATCGAGGACAAGAACAAATCAGCAGTACAGACCGAAGCATTCATCCTCGACCGACTCGTGATGATCAACAACGAACTGAAAGATGTTGAGTCACGCCTTCAGGAATACCGTCAGGACCACAATGTGACAGATATTCAGGCTCAGCAGACCCTCAACCTCAGTCTCCAGAGCGACTACGCGAAAGAGAGCGCCGAAGTCGAGGCTGAAATGGCCATCTACGACGAAATCCAGCGCATTGTCTCCACCTCCGGTTCATACCAGACCCTCCCGGCCGCTGTGAACGATCCTACCATCGTAAGGATTATCGAGGACTATAACCGTAAAATCGGTCAGCTGAACCGCACCCTCGAAGGTTCCACAGCCAATAATCCTCTTGTCATAACAATGCAGGAAGAACTCGGCCGCGACAAAGTCCGCATTCTCCAGAATCTCGCTTCCGCACGCCGCAACCTATCCACCAAACGCACTTCGATCCGCCAGCTTGAAAGCCGCAGCACCGGCCAGCTTGCTTCGGCACCTAAGATCGACAAGGGTTTCCAGGAGATTTTCCGCGAACAGCAAGTCAAGGTCAATATCTATACATTCCTCCTCCAGCGCCGCGAGGAAATCGCTCTGCAGAAGACTCTTGCAACCAACACGGCCCGTCTGATCGACAATCCCGAAGCGAGTGCAGGACCTGTTGCTCCGCGCAAACTGAGTGTATATGCCTTTGCCCTGGTGCTCGCGCTCCTTATTCCGGCTGTTATAATCTATCTCCGCCGGATGCTCTTCCCTGTTTTCTCCGACAAGGAGGAACTCAAACGCTACACCAGAATTCCTGTCATCGGAGAGATCTGCGACCTCAAGGAAGGCACTCCCGAGGATGAGATTGTTGTAAAAGAGAACTCATCCTCTCCCGAAGCCGAACTGTTCCGTCTGCTGCGCAACAACATATCTTTCACCCGTTGCGGCAAAGACAGCAAAGTGATTCTTGTCACATCCACAGTATCCGGCGAAGGCAAAACTTTCATTGCCGCAAACCTTGCCATGACCTACGCACTGATGGGCAAAAAGGTGCTTGTAGTCGGCCTTGACCTCCGGCGCCCGATGCTTGCGCACCGATTCGGATACAACAATAAATACGGTGTCACCACCTACCTCACAGGTCAGAATCAGGATCTGAATCAGCTCGTGCTCCCGACAAAGGAAAGCCCCAACCTCTTTGTCCTTCCCGCCGGGCCGCTTCCGCCGAACCCCAACGAACTTCTCATGTCGGCCAATATGACACTGCTTATGGATAATCTGCGCAAGATGTACGACTATGTTATTCTCGACACAGCTCCTGTAGGTATCGTATCCGACACATTCCTGATCGTACGCCAGTCCGATCTTCAGCTCTATGTGACCCGTGCGAACTTCTCTTCGAAGAAGAATCTGAAAATTCTTCAGGAGGCCATCAGCACAGGCAAGTTCCAGTCGGCATACATCGTGCTCAACGGAGTTGAGATTGGCAGCAACTCTTATGTATACCGCCGCTACGGCAAGTATGGCAGCTACGGTAGCAAGAACGGTTCATACGGCTACGGATACGGCAGTAAGAAAGAATCTGAAAAGTAAATAAACGGCGCTTGCCGAGCAAATATAAATTGACGGCCGACAGAACGCGCGTTCTGCCGGCCGTCAATTTATTTTGAAGAACCGTTTATTTCTTCAGCGATACGTGACCGTCGATGGGGAATGGAGCGCCCGACCATGCGCGGCGCTGTGTCCAGTCCTCAGCCGGATCGGTCCAGAAAGGATGATCGGCGGGAAGTCCGAGCGGCATGAACATCGTTGAGGTGATGTAGAGACTGCCGTTATTTGTGTAGCTGTTGGCGAGATCGGGCTGATGACCGGCATATCCCAGCGCGAGGAATCCATGCTCTGTGAAATTGCCGGGCTGACCGAACATATTTTCCATCACCTTCGTCAGAGCCGAGCGTACGGAACCGTTGGTGAGCCCTGCCGGGAAACCGTATTTCCATGCCGACATGGCCAGTGTCTGGAACGCGCCAAGACGATAGACAACAGAACGTCCGAAGGCGGGATATGTGCCTTCCGGCGAGATCAGACGCTCGATGAACTGATTATACCTCTGCATACGCTTTACGGCAAGATCGGATTTAATAAGCTGCAGCCAGCGGCCTGAGGGCGTGGGATTCTTCTCGATAGTCTCAAGCATCTCGATAAACATAGGATGGATAACATATGAGTTATAGTTGTCCAGAGCCAGTTCGGGACCGTCGCCGTACATGCCGTCGCCGAGGTACCACTCGTCGATTTTGCGTCCTGCAGTGGTGAAGGCGAAGTTGTCGGCGCTTTCAGGCTCTACCGAGAGGATGAAAGCCTCGATCAGACCGCGGAAAAGCAGCCAGTTGTTGTATGCCGGGCGATGTTTGCGCAGACCCTTGAAGCAGTCGAGATAGCGGCGCTGGGTAACGGAATCGAGCTGCTGCCATGTTGCCTCGGGAGCACGGAGGAAACTTTCGGCAAGATAAGCTGCGTCGACGAGCGGCTGCGGATGACTGCCACCCCAGAGCAGACAGTCGGGACTGTCGGGGTCGACAGCATTCTTATAGGACGCAAGAGCCCATTCGTGGAGCTGTTTGCGCTTTGCGCCCTCGGGCGTGCCGTCGTCAGGAAGGGCAAGCCAGGGAGTGATGCCGGCCATGAGACGGCCGAAGCACTCCATATAGGTCACTTTAGGGTCGCGGCCGTCCCAGGAGGGAGCGAGCTCCAGATCCATGTTTTTCTGAAGTTCGCCTTTGGCCATGTTCTCAAGCACGGGCGCGGCGATGGCATAGCACACGTCGGCCCATTTCTCACGGTCGGTTTTCACCGGCTCGGACTTGCGACGGCCCATGGCGCATGGGAGCACCAGCGCCACGGCCAGAAGAGAAAGCAGAAATCGCTTCATACCTTATCTGTTTTCAATATCGCGTTTGCGTTTCAGGGCTTCGAGATAATAATAGTCTGCGTAGTTCAGAGGCACGTCGATTTCGTTGTTGTGAGGAATCGAACCGGTGGAGTGCTTCAGGATGAAGCGGCCGTTCTCGCCCGGTGCGGCGGTGTACTCGGGAGAAGCGAGCGATTCGAGGATACGGTCGGCATATTCCTTGTATGACTCGGGATTCTCAACCGGATAAGTCGAGATTTCATAGAGCGCCGAAGCCATAACGGCCGCAGTGGAAGCATCGCGGGGTTCGTTGGGCACGTCGGGTGCATCCATATCCCAGTAAGGGATGAGGTCTTCGGGCATGCTCTTGTAGTTGCGCATCATGTCGAAGGTCTTAAGAGCCTGATCGAGATAGCGCTTGTCGCCGGTATAGCGGTAGCACATGGTGTAGCCGTAGATGGCCCATGCCTGTCCGCGCGACCAGCGTGAGTCGTCGGCATAGCCCTGGGCGGTCTGGCGGTGACGCACCTCTCCGGTTTCGGGATCGTAGTCGATCACGTGGAAGCAGCTGCCGTCGGGACGGAAGTGTTCCTTCATCGTCGTGTTGGCATGCGATACAGCCACATTATAATATGTGGAGTCGCCGGTCAGTTTGGTGGCCTCGAAGAGAAGCTCGAGGTTCATCATGTTGTCGATGATGACGGGGCATACCCAGCCGCGTTTTGCCTGCCATGAGTTTCCTGTGGCGTTCCAGCTCTGGATGATGCCGGCATTGGGACGGAAACGGGTGCAGAGGCTCTTGGCGGCATTCACCATAATGGTGTCATATCCCGGTTCGGCAGCTATGCGGAGGCCGTTGCCGAACGAACAGTTCACTATAAAGCCGATGTCGTGGTGCCATGTCAGGTACTGGGCTTCGGCAATGGCGTCGGTATATTTCTTTGCCAGCGGCAGAAGAGTCGAGTCGCCGGTGAGTTCATAAAGGTACCATACGCTTCCTGGGAAGAAACCGCTGCGCCAGTCCTCGTAGCCGCAGTACTGCGTGCTGAAGCGGTTGCGTGCGGTAGTTACAGGATTGAGGACCTTGCTCGATGTATCGGCCTCGATGGCGGCTATCTGGAGTCCCATCTGCTCCTGTGCGTTGCTGATCGCGGCAGCCTGCCAGTCGGTTTCGGCTGCGGGGTTGTCATTTCCGGATTTTGCACAGCCCGCGATGAGGGCAGCGGTGAGTCCGGCGGCAAGAATAAGTCTTTTCATTGTATTTTGAAGGTTTAAGTATTTTGTTTATAGAGCTTTGAATGTATATTTATAAGTACCTTTCGCCGGCGTGCCTTTGGCTTTGAGCGAGATTCGGTAGATCGTCGGACCCCATACCTTGTTCAGACGCGGATCCGGCAGATCTTTTTCCTCCACCGAAGCGGTAAACTGCGAGGGATTGTAAGTCAGCTCTGCCTTGTGGCCGTTCGAGTCGATCGTCACCTTACCGGGCTTCGAAGCGTCGATGTTGCCCCATGAGAGGAAATGGATTTCGTTGGGAGTCGTGGGATTGTCGATTGCGAAGCGGTCGGTGATATTCACGGTGCGGTCTTTCACATTGTAGCTGCGGGTCCAGTCGCGCACACCGGCTTCCTGCGGGTATGCTCCGGCGATATTCACGCTGAAGCTGTTCTTTCCGGCTTTAGCGTCCGATGCCTTGTATTTGCGTCCGTAGCGCTGGTCATGGCCGTTGATCTTCGGGAGATTGTGCCATCCGCTCTGCATAGTCCAGATTGTGTAGCGCTCGTTGCTGAACGTCTGTCGGGTATAAGTGCCTACACCGGCATCGATAAGCAGAGGATAGTTGTCGGCCCACACCGAAAAGGTGCCAGCGTCGTTGTGGTTGTGGCTCTCGTCGTTGAATCCGCCCTTGGAAGCGAAGAAAAGGCCGCGCGGTGTCGAGATATAACAGAATTCAGTCTCGGGATACCATGTGTATGCCGGACGCTCGAATTCGCCGTTGTATGCCCGAAGTTCGGGAGCGACAGCGAGCGAGCTGAGAGTACGGAATATGTCGCGGCCATTGTTAGGCACTTTGCCCTCCTTATATAAATAATGTGCGAAGTCTTTCAGCAGAGGCGAGTCCACTGTCTTTCCGAAGCGATAGACGAGGAAAGGATCGCCACCGCCCTTGGCCGATGCGTCTGCAAAATTCACTACCCAGCCGTCGCCCACATATGAGCGTGCGATATATTCGCCCATATTGCGGATTATAGGCTCAGAGCCGATATCTACCTTGCCGCCTGTGGCCATACGGATCATATCCACATAGTCCAGAGTCTTGCCCGCGGCATGCCCCCAGTAGGAAGGGCCTTCCTCGCAGGCGCCGTCTTCCTTTATATAATTGAGGAATTTGTCGGTGCCGAGCATGGTGTTGTATACTATGTCGGCATACCGTTCGGGGTCATCCTCAGTCAGCATGGCGGTCATGAGCACGTTGCTCAGGCACCAGGGCGACCAGTTGTTGAGCATGCGTCCGCTGTATTTGCGGCTGCCGTCCCACCACCATCCGTCGTATGCAAGATAGGGGTCCAGGACGCGGGTCTTGAGCTCGTGATGCAGACGGCGCGAGATTTCCGGATTCACCTTGTCGAATTCAGGCTTCATATAATAATAGACCCACGCGTAGAGCGTACCCATGTCGCCGGATACGAGATCGATCACCGGCTTGTCGTAAGGCTGGATGGCACGGTGGTCGTTATATGCGGGGATATGTGCCGAAAGCGCCCATGACGTCATCTCGGCGGCGGCATATACGCCGTTGATGAGCTGGTCGATGAATCGCCCTTTGCCTTCGGCCAGTTCGGCCATCAGCAGGTCGGCCATAGCAACATTGTTCGCGTTGAGCGGAGTCTCCATTATCTTGCGGTTGCCGCTGCGCTCATATTCGAGATAGTCGGTGGCCTTCACGCGCGGCCATTCATAATCGAGAAGTGCTTCGCCGCGGCGGATGTATTCCGCCTTGTCGCTGCCGAGAAGTGCATCCCATCCGGCGCGGTCGGTATAGGCGGGCAGCGTCACCCATTTCCGGTCGGGTACAAGCATTTCCGAGAGATCCGCGCGGCTGGCGCGCGATGCGAGGATATTGCGCTCTGTATATGCACGGGCTGAAAGAAAACACAGCAGCGCAATGAGAAATAATAGTGGCTTTTTCATGGCATAGCAAAATTTTTCATAAAGTTAATACCCCGCGGACAGATCATGTTACACTATTGTATTTTTAACATATACTATTGTCCCGAAGATGTTAAATTCACGATTGTTTGCATATATGGACATTTTGTGCCACTATTTTGGACAAATTTACTCGCTCTCCATGTTAACAAGTGTGTAATTTTACACCCGAAAAACACCCGACAATCCAAAACCTTAATCATCGTAATTCAAATAGCGACCAATCAACACAAGGAATTATCAACCTTAAATTTTTTAATATATGATAAACAAGGCAAAACAGAGCCAGACTTCATCGCTGCACCTTAATAATAAGGCAGCCTTAGGTGTCGCGCTGGCAGCACTATGCTTCACCCCCGGACTGGGCGTGCAGCGTGCTTTCGCCGCTCCCGCCGAAGTGCCGGTCAGCGCTCCCGCGGTGCAGACAGTCACCGGTACTGTCGTTGATGCGACCGGCGAACCAATCATCGGAGCTTCTGTCAAAGTTAAAGGCAGCAACACCGGTGCCGTTACAGATATCGACGGTAATTTCACTCTCCGCGCAAACACAGGTGCCGAGATTGAGATTTCGTATGTCGGTATGACCACCCAGACCTTCCGCGTAGTAGAAGGCCAGTCCAGCTACAATATCACTCTTCAGGACAATACCGACGCCCTCAATGAAGTGGTGGTTGTAGGTTACGGCGCCCAGAAACGCGTCAACCTCACCGGTGCTGTTTCTTCAATCAATGCCGACAAGATTTCCGAATCCCGTCCTATCACCAACGTATCGCAGGCATTGGCCGGTCTTGCTGCCGGTGTGACTGTCCGTTCCGGAAACAACCAGCCCGGTAATGACAACGCCACTATCCGCGTGCGCGGTGTCGGCACCCTTAACGATGCAGGACCTCTCGTAATCGTTGACGGTGTCGAAGCAGGGATTAATACAGTTGATCCCAACGACATCGAATCGATGTCTATCCTCAAAGACGCCGCTTCTGCCTCTATCTACGGTTCCCGTGCTGCAAACGGCGTTATCCTTATTACTACCAAGAAAGGTGAGGCCGGAAACGTAAAAGTAAACTACAACGGCTACGTTTCGTTTGAATCGATGCGCAAGACCCTCGAACCGGTTAGCGACTATGCCACCTATATGGAACTCGTCAACGAAGGCATGAAGAACACTAACCCCAATGCGTCGCTTCCGTTCTCACAGGAAAAGATTGACGAATGGCGCAATAGTCCCACCGACCTTCTCCATCCGAATACCAACTGGGTTGACGAGACATTCAAATCGGCTACCGCAACAAACCATACACTCTCGGTCAGTGGCGGTTCCGACCGTATCCGTTTCTTCACATCTTTCGGCTATAACTACAACCCCGGCATCATGCCAAACGCTGCTTACCAAAGATACAGTGCCCGCGTGAAAGTCGAGGCTGACGTCAAGAAATGGCTCACTGTCGGCGTAAATGCCAGCGGTTTTCGCGGCGAGACTGAAGCCGGCGCACGCGTACAGAATGACATTTTCACTTACGCATCCGCCACTACTCCTGGTATGGTCTTCGTAGCACCGGATGGACGCTTCGGTTATCCTGCCAATCCAGAGGACAGCGGTCAGTCCTATAACAACAACCCTATTGCACGTACACAGCAGGTGCAGGGCAAAAATCAGGTAAACAACCTGCGTGTCGGGTTCACCGGTATAGTAAGGCCCTATGAAGGTGTGTCAATCACCGCAAACTATAACTATCAGCTCCGCGATACCCGTCAGCGCAACAAGCCCAAGTGGGTATATTACTGGGATTTTGCCAACGAGCAGATAATGCAGACCAACGAACGCGCCAATATCAACCTCAGCTATTCAGCACCGCGACTGGAACGTTTCTTCTGGGATGCAGTAGCACGCTGGGACAAGAAATTCGGTGACCTCGAAATGAACCTTATGGCAGGTTATTCGAGCGAACTTTATCGTTCCTCTACACTCATTGCTTCCCGCGATCAACTCCTTGACCTCAACCTCTGGGCTCTCAACGCCGCTACCGGTACATCCAATGCGTCCGGTGCCACCACAGAATGGTCGATGCAGAGCTGGTTCGGCCGTGTCAACCTCAACTGGGCAAACCGTTACCTTCTCGAGCTCAACATTCGCCGCGACGGTTCGAGCCGCTTCGCATCAGGCAACCGCTGGGGCACCTTCCCCTCTGTTTCCGCAGGCTGGCGCCTCGATCAGGAATCTTTCATGCAAGGCCTTGTCGAAAAGGGCATCAACTCCCTCAAGTTCCGTGTTTCTTATGGTAGTCTCGGTAACAATTCCATCGACAACTACGAGACACAGGCAGTATACGATTTATATAACTACAACCTGAACAGCACAGTGGCAACCGGTCTTGCAATATATCAGCTTGCAAATCCCAACCTTAAGTGGGAATCGACACATGTATTCAACGTAGGTGCCGACTTCGCTTTCCTCAACAATCGTCTTTTCGGCGGTTTCGACTGGTTCTACAAGAAAACTGACAACATCCTTATGGATCTTCCCGCCCCGGCTGTCCATGGTACAAGTGCAATACCAACTGTTAATGCAGCACAGGTATCGAACAAGGGTATCGAACTCACACTTAACTGGAACGACCGCATTGGCAACGTCAATTATGGTGCAACTTTCAACGGCAGCTACGTGAAGAACAATATTGACAAGTTCAAGGGCAAAGGTCCCGAAGGACGTGACGGTTCCACGACCGTAAAATGGGAAGGACATGCTATCGGCACACTCTTCATGCTCCGTAACGATGGTATTATCCAGACTCAGGAACAGCTTGATGTCGTTACCGAAATGCTCAAGAATGACAAGTCAGCATTCGCATATGTGAACTATAAACCCGGCCAGGGTCCGCAGATGGGCGACCTTATGTACCGCGATCTTGACGGAGACGGAAAGATTACAGCTGAAGACCGCGAAGTCGTATGGGAAGGCGGTCGCAATCCTCGTTTCCTTCTCTCGCTCAATCTCCATGCCGAATGGAAGGGCATCGACTTCAGCATGCTCCTTGAATCATCACTTGGAGCCAAGGCCTACTTCAATCAGACCCACTATAATACCGCACAAGTACGTGTCGGATATCAGATCAACAAGGAAATCGCCGATGGCCGATGGTACGAAGGCCGCACCACTCCTGCCTCATATCCGCGTCTGCTGGACTACAATACCAAGACAAACACGGTCGCCAGCGACTTTTATCTTTCCAGCCTCGACTACCTGAAAATCCGCAACCTGACTCTCGGCTACACACTTCCGAAGGCATGGACCCGCAAAATCGACATCGACCGTGTCCGTATCTATGGCTCGCTCGAAAACTTCTTCACCTTCACCGGTTTCAAGGGCTTTGACCCCGAAGTGTCGAACATGACATATCCTACCATGCGTCAGGCTGTTGTCGGTCTTAATGTATCATTCTAAACAACCTTAGACAATCATGAAACTATCCAAAATATTAATTGTAGCAGCCGCATCTTCGATGATGCTCTCCAGCTGCTATGATCTGGACCGCTATCCAGATGACCAGTTGTCTGCCGGTACGTTCTATCAGACAGACGCTCATGCCAAAGCCGCTATGATGGGTGTATATTCCGTCATGCAGTGGAACCATGTCTATGGCCTCGCCTTTTCCTGGGACGGTCTTGGCGGCATCTGTGCCGGCTACGACAATCCGTCACTGCAGGGTATGCAGACGGGCACACTTGGTCTGAACGACCAGTATTATACCACCAAATGGAGTTACTGCTACGAAGGTATTTCGCGTGCCAATGACGTGCTTCGTAATATTGACAGGCTTCAGGAAAGTGATGAAATCAAGACTCGCTATCGTGCCGAGGCCCGCTTCATGCGTGCCGTCTATTATTGGCATCTTTTCAGGTTCTACGGAGGTGTTCCTCTCTATGATGAGTCGTGGAATGTAGCTGCAGACTATGATAAAATGCTCGAGCCCCGCGCTACCGAGGAAGCAACCCGCAAGTTTATCCTCGATGACATAGAGGCCGCGCTCGCTCTTCCCGAATCATGGCCTGCAAGTGAAACAGGACGTGCTACCTGGGGGGCAGCTATGGCATTCAAAGGAAAAGTGCTTCTGTTCAACAAACAGTATCAACAGGCTTCTGAATGCTTCAAGAAAGTAATCGACTGTGGTCTCTATCAACTCTATCCTAACTATGCCGACCTTTTTACACCGGTAGCCGATAATAGCTCTGAAATGATTTTCAACATTCAGAATATGGGTGGTGTCGGACATCCATACGGCATGCCGATGTGTTTCTATCTCGGTACCCGCGCGGCATTCGGTTCATGCTGGAACAACGTAATGGCTTCATGTAATTTTGCCGACACATACGAATGGAAAGACGGTCGTCCTTTCGATTGGGATGATGTGTTCCCCGGATTCTACGATGATTGGGACAATTCCGACGCAGTACTTCTTTCCACCTTGAGCAAGGATAGAAAATCTGTCAAGAAATATACTCCGCACAAACAGGAACTCATAGATATGTTCAATGATCGTGACCCGCGAATGAACGCATCACTTATCACTCCGTACAGCCATTATACAGGTGGTACCGGCAGTGTAGTAATGGACTATGAATTTGTTGTTGCACGTAGAACTGCGTTGAATGGTATCCCCGACCGATGCGGCTTGCTTAGAACTAACGGCGGATACTCGTGGTATCCCTGGCGTAAATTCGTACCGGAAGGCATAATGGGTGGTAGCGAAGAGTTCAATAACCGCGAACACACACCTATCAACTTCCCGCTTATCCGCTATGCTGACGTTCTCCTTATGCAGGCTGAATGTCTGAATGAACTCGGCGACCAGCCTGGAGCATGCGCTCTTATCAATCAGGTACGTACACGCGCAGGCATGCCCGGTCTCAACAGCGGCCCCGCTTATCTCGCTGCAAATAGCCGCGACGAAGTATTCGAACGCATCCGTCACGAACGTGCTGTCGAACTTGCTTGCGAAGGCCATAGCTTCGACGATATGCGCCGCTGGGGTATTTTGGAAGAGCTCAACGGTGTATACGAAATGACTCTCACAGGCGAACAGTGGTACGAACGCAAAGTTACCAAGCGCGACTACCTCTGGCCTATCCCGCTGAGCGAAATCGACAAGAACCCGCTTCTGGAACAGAATCCCGATTGGTAATCCAATAGTCTGTTAATAAGAATCCGGTGAAGGCAGCACTTCGTTGCCTTCACCTTTTTTATGCAGTCCAATCTACAAATAAGCACCGTAGGTGCAAACAACCGCGTAGCGGTATCACCAATTTTAGCCCAAGGTGAAGAGCCTGTAGGGCTCAATACCTTGGGTAAGCGATGTTGTTTTTTGAAAAAGCACCCTGCTATGGGTGCCCCTCCGCGTCGTAGGGTCACCCCTACCGGGGTGAAAGAACACAAAAGCCAATAGCCCCGGGTTTCGAGACCTAAAGGCCTCATCACCATGGGCTAAACATTTCGTTTCGCCGCTAACGCGGCATCGTGTGCCTAACGGCACACACTCTATATAAGAGACAGCGCACTGCGTGCGCAATATTAAAATAATTAGTATCTTTGCACAAAAATCGATACTATGAAAGTCATTGCGAAATTGGTAGCCGGCGCCGCGCTTGTGGCATTCGTCGCTTGCTCACCGCGGGATGAGCGCACTCCGGTGGATTATGTCAATCCGTATATCGGCAATATCAGCCATCTGCTGGTGCCTACTTTCCCAACCATACATCTGCCCAACAGCATGCTGAGGGTCTATCCGCAGCGAGCCGACTATACTTCGGAGTACGTCGGCGGTCTGCCGGTGATTGTCACTCATCACCGCGAGCAGTCAGCATTCAATATATCTCCGAGCGACGATCCCGCAAAGCCGATGAACTACGACGACGAGATAATCAAACCGTATTACTATGCCGTTGTGCTTGATGACCACGGTATAAAAGCCAGTTATGCGCCGTCGCACCAGTCGGCAGTCTACAATCTACGGTTCGATGACCGCGATGCCTGCGTGACGGTATCCACCCGCTACGGCGAACTTGCCGCCGAGGGCAACCACATCGCTGGCTGGCAGCAGATCGGCGACAGCACCCGCATATATCTCTATCTTGAATCGGAACAGATGCCGGAATCCGCCTCGGAATCGGATTACCGTAGCCGCGGCGAGGCCGTCACCTTCCGCTATAGTCCCGGCGTGCGCGATATCCGGCTCCGCTACGGCATATCGCTCATCAGCGAGGATCAGGCAGAGAAGAATCTGCGCCGCGAAATCGACGGCTACGACGTAGCCGAAGTGGCCGAGACGGGACGCAGCATATGGAATGACGCTCTCGGAGCACTGACAGCCGAAGGAGACGAGGAGGATATGGAAGTATTCTATACCTCTCTCTACCGGACTTTCGAGCGTCCGATCTGCCTGAGCGAGGACGGCCGCTATTTCAGCGCTTTCGACAGCAAAGTGCATGTCGACTCGGGCAAACCGTTCTACACCGATGACTGGATCTGGGATACATATCGCGCCACACATCCTCTGCGTGTGCTTATCAACAGCCGTCAGGAGGAAGACATACTCCGCTCTTTCCTCGATATGGCCGATCAGACCGGCGACGGATGGATGCCTACATTCCCCGAAATTACCGGCGATTCGCGGCGCATGAATTCCAATCACGGTGTCGCTTCGGTTGCTGATGCGCTGGCTAAAGGCCTTGCGATCGATACCCTGAGAGCTTACGAAGCCTGTAAGGCCGCCATTATGGAAAAGACGCTCATGCCGTGGTCGGCCGCTCCGGCAAACGACATAGACTCCTTCTATCACGCCAACGGCTATATTCCCGCCCTTCATGAGGGCGAAGAAGAAACGAACCCGAATGTCCACCGGTGGGAATGCCGCCAGCCCGTAGCCGTCACGCTCGGCACGGCCTACGACGAATGGTGCCTCTCTCGCATTGCCGATGCTCTGGGCAAGCCCGACGAGGCCGCGCGATTCGCAAAAGCGTCGCTGAACTACCGCAATATATTCAATCCCGCCACATCGTTCTTCCACCCGAAGGACAAGGACGGCAACTGGATCGAGCCTTTCGACTACCGCTGGCCCGGCGGACCGGGAGCACGCGAATATTACGGAGAGAACAACGGGTGGGTTTACCGCTGGGATGTGCCCCACAATATTGCGGACCTTGTCGCACTAATGGGCGGACCGGAGCAGTTAGAAGCCAATCTTGACCGTACTTTCGCCGAACCGCTCGGCAAGAGCAAGTATCAGTTCTATGCGCAGATGCCGGATCATACCGGCAATGTGGGCCAGTTCTCGATGGCGAATGAGCCGTCGCTGCATATACCCTACCTCTACAATTACGCCGGAAAACCATGGAAGACGCAGAAACGCATACGCCAGATGCTCGACACATGGTTCCGTCCCGATCTGATGGGAATTCCCGGAGACGAGGACGGCGGCGGCATGAGCGCGTTTGTTGTCTTCTCGCAGCTCGGACTCTATCCTGTCACACCCGGTCTGCCTGTCTACAATATCGGCAGCCCGGTATTCCCCTACGCCGCGATACAACTGCCTGACGGCAAAAAATTCGAGATCATCGCGCATGATGTCTCGAAAGTGAACAAATATATCCGCAGCGCACGCCTGAACGGGAAGGAACTGAACCGCCCCTGGATATCCCATCAGGACATTGTCGCCGGCGGCAAACTCGAGTTCGAGATGGATGCGGCTCCCAACAAAGAGTGGGGCTCGGGCGCCGATGCCGTCCCGCCGTCGGGATGCCGATAGAACGTCGCATCAGCGACAAGCCAGATTATTCTCCGTATACAGGGTCTGAAATACAGCGGCAATTATAGTGCGACGACATGGCTTCGCCGTATGCTCCGGCAGAACGCAGAGCGACAATGTCGCCGCGCTGTGTCGGAGGAAGGAGTTCGTCGACACCGAATGTGTCGGCCGTTTCGCATACCGGGCCGACCACATCGTATTTCTGAAGTTCTCCCGAGCGGGTTGCAGCAGAAAGGTTTTCTATCTTGTGGTGAGCCTGATATAATGCGGGCCGGATGAGTTCTGTCATTCCGGCATCGAGGATCACAAACTGCCTGTCGATACCTTTCTTGACATAAAGAACACGGGAAATCAGCGATCCGCATTGACCGACGATAGCGCGTCCCGGCTCTACGTGTACTTTCTGGCCGGGCTCGAGGCGTATGTGCTCCATGATAGTGTCGAACCACCCGCGGAAATCAGCCACGGGATGAGAGTCGGGATCATCGTAGTCGATGCCGAGGCCGCCGCCGAGGTCTACGAAATCGAGATGGATACCGCGGGTGCGCAGCGCGTCCATAATATCGTTGACGCGTTCGCACAGTATCACGAACGGTTCAAATGTGGTGATCTGAGACCCTATGTGGAAGTGCAGACCTGCAAGGCGGAGAGAACTGAAACTCCGCGCAACCTCAATAGCATTGTCGAGATGTCGCCTGTCGATGCCGAATTTGTTCTCTTCCAGACCGGTGGTGATATAGTGGTGAGTGTGTGCGTCGATATCCGGATTGACTCTCAGGGCTATATCGGCAGTTGCGCCCATGTCTGAAGCAATTCTGCCTATAACTTCCAGTTCTTCGACCGACTCAATGTTGAAGCATCCGATCCCGGCTGCCAGCGCTTCGCGTATTTCACGGTCGGTCTTCCCGACACCGGCGTAGAAAATCCGGCTGCTTTCAAAACCATTCTCTACTGCGAGTTTTATTTCTCCGCCGCTGACACAGTCGGCCGAGAAACCGAGGCTGCTTATCTCCCGCAGTATCCGTTTATTTGCGTTGGCCTTGATGGCATAGTGCACCACTATCGGACGGCTGCCGACGGCCTGATTAATTTCGCGGAGTGTTTTGCGGAGCAGATTTATATCATAAAAATAGAATGGCGTTTCCCTCCGGTCAAAAATATTCGAGTCAATTTCCATAGCAATAAGACATGACTCTTTCGGCAAACCGTTCCTCTCAGAGTCATATATCAATTAATTTTTTTGCAAATTTAGCCATTTCTCATCCAAAAACATTGATTCTTTGCTGAAAAATATAAATTTTGCCGAAATTACGGATATACAGTAAGCGGGGCG
>CABRLF010000044.1 GCA_902471685.1 uncultured Porphyromonadaceae bacterium | reverse complement strand
TTTTTCATAATCAATAGTCAATGTTTTTAAGGTTAGGATTTGCCGAAATCTCGGCAGCCGGGATGGGGAAGTGGTTGTATCGGGAATCTACGGCACGACCTGCGGCAACGCCGCCCTTCCATTCCCATACATAGCTGGCGGAAGTATAGCGGTCGAAACGGACGAGGTCGGTGCGGCGCACACATTCCATATAGAGTTCGCGGCCTCGTTCGTCGATGAAGAAGTCGAGAACCATGTCCGCAGGCTTGAGATCGCCTGAATTGCCGCCGAATGCACGGCGACGGATCTGATTGACGAGGTTGAGAGCTTCGTCGGTGCCCATGCCTTTACCTCCCCGAACCACAGCTTCGGCAGCAGTGAGGTAGATCTCGGCAAGACGGAATACGGGGATATCGGTGTTGCAGCCGTCGGCGGCGGAATTCGATGCTGCTTCGCCGGCGTCGTTGAGGTTTGTGAATTTACACATGTGATAACCCTGCTTGCCGTCCTCGATGGAGTTGCTGATGTACTGGTCCTGCCCTTCGGTGAAGAAGAGTCTGCGGCCGTCATTGTCATCGAAAAGATCGTAGAAGCGACCGCTTGAGCGGAAGTTGCCCCATCCGGTATTGATACCATAGTCGGGACCGTTCTGGCCGTTGTCGCTGCCCACGGAGCCACAGACGAGATATGTGCCGCCACCCCATGTCACAGCTTCGGTAGCATCGGATGCCAGAGCGAAGATGATTTCGTTGGTGCGTTTGTCGTTGTCGGCGTTGAAGAGCTTTTTCCAGTCCGGTTCGAGGGTATAACCGAGTGCCATTGCCTTCCTGCAGTTTGCTATGCAGTCATCGTAACGCGGAGTGCCAGTGTAAGTCTCGGCATTGAGATACATGCGTGCTAAGAGCGCGTATGCGGCGCCTTTGCCGGCGCGGGCGTAATCGGGATGGTCGGGAAGGAGGCTCTCGATTTCGTTGATTTCCTTCTCAACGTATTCCAGAAGAGCTGCCGCATCGTAGGCAGGAGGGAATATACCCGAAGTCGGAGTGTTCTCGTCTACGTACGGGCCTTGACGATAGAGGTCGAGAACCATTTCGTAGCACATGGCGCGCATGAAGCGGGCTTCAGCGGCATAGCCTGCAATCTGAGCCTGTTCGTCGGCGGAGAAGCCGCCGGCCTCGTTGCAATGGCGCAGATACTCGTTGCAGAGCGAGATGGTGTAATAGATACGGTAGTAAGTGTCGGAATTCTGTCCGTCGTTGATATCCCAGGTAAGGTAACAGAGCCCCCACAGGTTGTCGCCGGATACCCAGCGGAATTTGGCCACGTCGGTGGTGCCTTCCTGAAGGTTGAAGTACGAGCGCCAGAGTTCGTATCCGCCGAAAGTGCCGATATCGTCGCCACCGCCCTTGTTCTCGCCCTTGAGGATGAAGGAAGCATAAATTTTGGCCATCATCGACTGATAGCCGTCGATTGTTGAGAAGACTTCGTTGGAAGTAGTTCCGATATGTGGCTTCTGGTCGAGGTCGTCGGTGCATGCTGCCATCACCAGACAGAAGGCCAAAAGAGTCAGATATATTTTTTTCATTGTTGTTCTCTGTTTAGAAATTTAAGCCGACAGTGATAGAATAAGTGCGGGGACGCGGGTAGGAGCTGCCGGCCACACCCCAGTCGCTTTCGGGATCCTGTCCTTTGTATTTGGTTATGGTAAATACATTCTGTACCATGGCAGATACATGGAGACCCTCTATTATGCTTACCTTGCCGAAGTCGTAGGTCAGCTGCAGATTGTCCATCTTGAGGAACGAGGCGTTCTGCAGGTAGTAGTCCGATTCATAGCGTCGGCGTGCGAAGTGAGTGTCGGCGTAGCTGGCCGAGAGGTTGTTGACCTGCCCGGAGCACCACGAGAAGCATTCGGCCGCGCCCATACCTGCCGACATCTGGTCGTAGAGGTAGTTGCCTACCTGTGCACGCAGTGAGGTGGAGAGTGTAAGTTTCTTCCAGCGGAATGATGTGGAGAAACCGAACATCCAGTCGGGATGGGAGCTGTGGCAGTAGTATTTGTCATTGCTGTCGACGGTGCCGTCACCGTTGAGGTCGGCATAAAGACCTTCGACGGGAGTGCCGTCTTCGGCATAGATCTGCTTGTAGAGCCAGAAGGTGTGAGGTGTGTAACCGGGTTTATAGACCATGACGGGAGTGGATTCGGCATAGCCTACGTATGTGTCGGAAACATCGCTGGAGCCGTTGAGCGAAAGATTGGTGATCTTGTTGTCGAGCCATGTGGCGTTGAATGTGGCATCCCAGGTGAAGTCCTTTGTATTGATGATATGGGCGTTCAATGCGATTTCGACACCTTTGGAATCCACGTTACCGACGTTGGTTAGCATTTCCTTGGCGAAGTTGACACCGGCCGGAACGGGAACTGTGGCGAGAAGGTCTTTGGTCTTGCGGGTATAGTAGTCGACCGATGCGGTGAGACGGTTGCTCAGGAATGCGAAGTCGATACCGAAGTTCCAGCTCTTGGTGGTTTCCCATTTGAGGTCGCTGTTGTAGGCTGCGGGGCGTACAGTCTGTATCCACTTGCCGTTGAAGTAATAGGAAGCACCTGGCTGCGAATAGGTGTAGTTGGGGATATGCGAGTAATTGGCGATACCGTCCTGCTGCCCTGTGATACCGTATGATGCGCGGAGTTTAAGGTCGTTGACAACGGTTATGAGGGGACGGAAGAATTCCTCCTGCGAGATACGCCATGCGAGGGCGACAGAGGGGAACGAACCCCAGCGGTTTTCCTTCGAGAAGCGCGAGCTGCCGTCGCGACGTATAGTAGCTGTGAGCAGGTAGCGGTCCATCAGGGTGTAGTTGATACGTCCGTAGTAAGAGATCAGCGAGTGGCGTTCATCCCAGGGCGCTGATGATGAGCGGTATTCGCCGAGGGCGTTGTATGTGTCGTAGCCGGGAGCGCTGCGTTTCCAGTCCTGATAGTCGTAACCGGCAGTCACGTCGACCGTCGACCTGATGGCTTCGAAGTCCTTGTTGTAATTTGCATAGAGAGTCAGAACCTGGTTGAGGTTGATCTGCGGACCCTGTTCGTTCATCGAACCGCCGTCGCGGAAGCCTTCGAAGCTGTTGGCCGGGAGGTAATATTTGGAAGTGCCGCGAGCCCAGTCGACACCGCCTGTGGCATGGAGTCGGAGTTCGGGTAGGAAATGGAGACGGTAGTCGACGTCGAGGTTGCCTACAACACGGTAAACATCGGCTGGATTTTCAGGATCTTCAAGCATGGCAAGCGGGTTTGCGATAGCGCCCTGACCGGGATAGCCGTTCTTGTCGATCACCTGATGGAAGCCGCCCATGAGAGGAGAGCCGTCGGTGAAGAGGAGGGGATTGCCGCTGGCGTCAAAGTTGCCGTAGACAGGCTGTGTAGGATCGTATGCGAGTGCGTTCCAGATAGCGCCGCTGTTTGCGAAGTGGTTCTTTGAGTAGCTGCCCTTGCCGGAGAAATTGAGGCGGAGCTTGTCGCCGAAGAACGAAGGAGTGAGATTGATGTTTGCGGTATAGCGCTGGGTGTTGTCATTCTTGAGGATACCTTCCTGATACATGGCGCCGAGCGAAACGCGGAAAGGCAGCCAGCTTGTGAGACGGCCGCTTACCGCTACGTTGTTGTCGGTGCTGAAAGCCGTGCGGAAGATTGCGTCATTCCAGTCGGTGTCGGCATCGCCGAGGGCTCCGATATAGTCGGTGTTGCCTGTAGCGTAGACTTCATCGACAAGCTGCGAGCGAGTGAGCATCTTGTTGTGCGTGGTAGCGTTGCTGAGTGAGTTGGTGGTCTGGAAGCTTACCTTGACACCTTCGCCGCTACCCTTCTTGGTGTTGATGATGATAACACCGTTGGATGCACGCGAACCATAGATTGCGGTCGACGAAGCATCCTTGAGGATGGTCATCGATTCGATATCGTTAGGATTGATCATCGAGAGGAAATTGCCCGAACCGGTGATTCCGTCGCCTTTTTCCATAGGCACCCCGTCGAGGACGATAAGAGGATCGTTTGAGGCGTTCAGTGAGGCGCCCCCACGGATACGGATTGTCGAGCCGCCGTTAGGCGAACCGCCGTTGTTGGTGATCTGAACGCCGGCGATCTTACCGTTGATGAGTTCTTCGGGAGAAGAAATCACACCCTGGTTGAAGTCTTTCTCGCCGACGGAGCTTACCGAACCGGTGAGGTCGTTTTTCTTCTGCACACCGTAGCCGATGACAACTACTTCGTCGAGAACTTCATTGTTGGGCCGTAGAGTCACGTCGATCACGTCGGAGGTGATGTCCACCGTCTGCTCGTGATAGCCTACATAAGTGAATACGAGTTGTTTTGCGGAGGTAGGAACTTTCAGGCTATAGTGGCCGTCGATGTCGGTGGCCGCACCAATCTTTTCTCCTACAACCTGAACCGATGCCCCGATAAGAGGTTCTCCGGTTTCGTCGACGACAGTACCCGTCACTGTCCTTGAGTTCTGGGCATAGACCGAAACGGGTAGAAGGAGTATTGAGAGTATGAATCCCAATAGCCAGCTTTTGGATTCGGCATAGCCAATTACTTTGTCCATTCGAAATGTTTATTGTTGTTTTTAATTTGAAAGTTTAAGGTTGTTGAATGGTATTAGTCTTTCAAATCTAAAAACAAACCTTTTTTACCCCGGATATTGTGCGCCTTGTTGATGCAAAGTTAATATCCCGGATATTTCTTCGACGTCGAAAATCGGACAAAAGCCGCAACAAAACGGACGCAGACTATATAGGAGGGGTGATTTGGTGGTATTTGTCCTATTTGAGACTGACCTCGTCCTCGCTCTGGTACTGGCTTGGTTTCACGCCATACTGAGCCTGAAAACACTTGGCGAAATAGGATGGAGTCTTGAAGCCGACCATATAGCAGATCTCGGCTACAGTGAAACGATGCTGACTCAGCAGCACGGCCGCTTTCTGCAGCCTTACCCGGCGGATATAGTCGAGAGGGGCTGTACCCATATATTTTTTGATGAGACGGTAAAGCTGCTTATTGGGAATGCCGCTTTTTTCGCAGAGGAGATTGACGTTCAGGTCGGGATCGGAGATATTATCCTCGATTACTTTGGCTATCTTTGCCAGAGTCTTCTCGTTGACGGATTCTGCTTCGATAGGTTTCGATTCGGCTTCTGCGATTGTCTGGATTCTCACCTTTTCCTTTATTTCGTTCCGTCCTTCAAGCAGATGACTTATGCGGCCCTTAAGAGTCGAAGGTACGAAGGGTTTGGTCATGAAGATGTCTATTCCGAGTTTTATGCTTTCGTTCTCTGTCTTATTGTCAGATTTTGCGGTGAGCATGATGATGGGAATCGGTGCCAGCCGCGGATGTTGTTTTATCAGCCGTACCATCTCGAGGCCGTTCATTATAGGCATCATTTCGTCGACGATAATCAGGTCCGGAATAACAGATGCAGCAATGGCGAGTCCGGAACGTCCGTTCTCGGCGGTGAAATAAGTGTAGTCATCTTTGATGAGATCGGATATGAAGCCTGAAATCTGGGAATTATCTTCTACAATAAGTATTTTGGCTTTCCCGGAATCCCCGGCTGCCTCCCTGTTGCTCTGCTTGGGTGCGGTTTTCTCGGAAATCGGCAGTGTGACTACAAAAGATGTTCCTTGTCCCTCTTTGCTGTACAGGCAGATATTGCCTTTCATCAACTCGAGGTATTTTTTTATCAGATACAGGCCAAGTCCGGTGCCTTCGTGAAGTCTGGAGGTTGACGGCGCGCGGAACATCCGTTGGAAAACGAGCGGCTGGTCAATGTTGGCGATACCTACACCATCGTCCGAAACGGTAATCTCCACTTCGCTGCCGCTGATGCTGATGCCGCAGGATATCGTAGAGCCGTCGTCGGAGTATTTGCAGGCGTTGGAAAGCAGATTTGTGATCACCGACTCGAATTTTACTGCATCGGCTTCGATGAGCAGTTGCTGGCATTCGGAGTGGAAGACGAATTTCTTCTGCGGGTTGTTCTCTTTGAAAACCTCGAATACGCTTTTGCAGAATTCCACGACATCGAATGTAGAGAGAATGAGAAGATTCTCGTCATTGTCTTCCATATGCTGTAATTCCAGCGTGCGGTGAATCATATTGTTGAGCCGCACGGCATTGTCGTAGACAGTCTCCAGATTTCGCTTTGTATCGGGGTCTTTAGTTTTTTCCTTCATTATGCTCACAGGCCCTAAAATCATCGAGAGCGGAGTTTTGAGGTCGTGGGATATGGTGGAGAGAAACGCCAGTTTTCGCTCTACATTTTCCAGTGCGGCCTGACGCTCCTGTTCCTGGAAAGCCTTAAGATTGCGTCGGCGCATATACCAGATTACTGCCAGAATGATTCCGATTCCGAGCATCACATACACGCATATCGCCCACCAGGATAATGCGAGTGGTGGTTTTACGTTCAGTGTAACAGCCAGCGGACTGACTGCCGAGCCTATGGCTTTGACCAGAAGCTGATGTCGTCCCATTTTCAGGTCGGACAGGGATATGGTGTTTGAGTTTTCCGGCATCACTACCCACCCGTTGACGGTGTCGGTGCGCGACTCCGCAATCTTGTACATGAAGCGTTGCAGCGAGCCCGGCGAATAATCCAGAGTACTCACCACAAGGGTGATGTTTCCGCCATAAGGAATTGTGATGTCGTTTTGTCCGCTTCCCGGGTCAGAAAAATCAATAATTCCGTTTTTGTCTCTGTGAAGCGCGAGCCGGATGGCTTTATAGTCTGCCACATTGGCCATATTCCGATAGTCTACTTCAAGAATCTCGTCGGTCCCACCCAAAAGAACTTTTCCGGTGACAGAGTCTTCATATACCGCTGAATAAGATTTTTGCGGAATAGGCAAAAGCTTGGGAATGAACGTATCGCCGTCGATACTCCACACATTGCTCTGAGTGGATATCCATATCCCGTTGCCAACCTTGCCGACTGCGAGAACCGACTCATCGCCGTTAGTGTAGGGCAGCGCGACAGTTCGGGTTTTCCCGTCAGTATCGAAAACAATCATTCCTCCGTAGAAAGTGCACCAGATCCTGCCTTTGGCGTCGCTGCATATATAGGAAGGATATCCGCCGGTCATAGCATAGATATCGTATTTATCCATCGTATTCTTTTCGGAGGAATACTTTGTGAGTGAGTTGTCTCGGAAAAGCAGAATCCACAGGTTTCCTTCCGCATCGGTGGCAATGTCGTTGACAAGATCGTTGGCGAGACATAGCCCTTTGCCATTGGTACTGTCACTCTCGGCATTGAGCGAAAAATCGGAAATTACGGTAGTCCCGCCCATGGTATCCAAAGCCGACTTTTTAACTCTGTGCAGCCCGCTCAGGAAGCCTCCGATCCAGTAGTCGCCTTTGTTTTCCTTGAATGAATATACCCAGTTTGAACTGTGTTCGCCGTTGCGGTCTACGATATGAAATACGTCGAATCCATTCGTTTTCGGGTCAAAACGGTTAAGACCGCCGTCGGTCGACAGCCATATGTTATGGTTGCTGTCTTCGTTGATATCGCGGATACGGTTGTGCGACAGAGACCGCGGAGAGTCGGTATGCCGGAACCAGCGAGGCGAGCCGCTGTCGGACAGTCGGATTATACCATTCGTGCCTCCTAACCAGAGATTGCCTTCGCTGTCGCGAAAAATGTCATGGATTTCATTGCCTTCGCCAGTGTTGCAAAGCTTGCTCAGTTTTGTCGTCCTTATTACGCTCGAGTTGGACGCTATTGAAAAACCTCGTTCATGGCCCGACCATATATTGTGGTCTTCGTCGGCGAAAATGCTCCATATTTCATTGTCGGACAGGCTGAGCTCGTCTCTTGAGTCATGGCAGTAATGGCGGACTGAGCCCTTGTACCAGTCGAACACTCCGTTGTGTGTGCCTACAAGAACATGACCGTTATTGCCCTTTGCCAGACTCTTTATATTGTTGTTCCCGAGAAGTGTAATTTTAGTCCAGGAGTCATTCGAGGGAGTATATTCGTAGAGCGAACCTTCGCTGCCGATATAGATACTCTTATTGTCGGGCGATTCAAGCAGGCAGTTGACAAAGAGATTCTTAGGCTCCGCATCTTCCGTCCCGCTTTTGACTACGGTAAATCTGTTGGCTCCGAAATCCCATCGGGCCAAGCCATTGAAAGTGCCTGCATATATAATGCCACGGCTGTCACGGAGGATGGAATATACCGATTTGTGGGGCAGCCCTGCCGACAGGTCGGTTACTATGCGGTCATTGATGTCAAGCCGGTAAATGCCGTAAAGGCTGCCGATCCACAGCTGTCCGTCGTAGAAGAGCATGCATCGTATCTCTTTCGGAAGCGGCAAGTCGGTGAATGTGGCTGTGCCGTTTTGGAAATCATAAAGTACAAGACCGTTGTTGGTCCCGAGATACAACTGCCCGTCGTCTTCGACTATTGAGTAAATCTGGGTACCGGAAATATCGTCCTGTGCGGCCGCATGAGCCGTCACGCCGTCATAAAAATACAAACCGATGTTTGTGCCTATCCACATGATTCCGCGTCGGTCGCGGATCATGCAGTAGACGGCGGTCTTCTTTCCGTCGATTGTCACATTTTTCCACGTCAGGTCCGGTTCCGGCAACTGAGGCGCAGCCTCCGCGTTTGTGGCCCCGCTCAGAAGAAACATTACAAATATGAATATCCATGCGGGGATTTGTTTCATCGGTTTCATGCTACAGATTATTCGGTAATTTATATGCAAAATTAGCGAATTGTAGTGAGTATGACAGAATATCCGAAATCATACTATGTAACATTTCGGACAAACAATGCAACAATCATGACTTCCCTAATTCTGTCAATGCTTATTAAAGCTGTTGCTGATTATCGAAATATGTACTATCTTTGATCCGGAAACCAAATAATAAAGCACATCACACGATGATAAAAATGTATAGATTCATTGCGACAGCCATGCTGATAGCGTTACTTATGGCCGGAATCACTCTACAGGCACAACCTAAACTGGCCGTCGGTCCCAATCAGCCTGTCGGCGAAGGCAAAGGCATATATCCGGCGAGGGTAGTGTGGACACACGCTCCCGGAATGATAACCTGGGAGAAAGGCAACGGCAAATGGCATGAAGACCGCTGGAATAATCAGCAGGACGCCGACCGTTTGGTTACAACTGCCGTCACGGGTCTGACAGGAAAAAAGAAACCTAAAGCGGCCTGGAAAGCTTTGTTTGAATATTATAACCGCACGCACGACAAGGGTAAGCATGGTTATAAGAAGGGCGAGAGAATTGCCGTGAAGCTTAACATGAACAATACCGCCGGCTATCAGGACACCGAGGAAATAAACGCATCGCCATTTGTAACACTTGCATTGGTGCGCTCGATGGTTCACGATGCCGGCATTCCGGAGGATTGCATAACCCTCTTCGACGCAAGCCGTTTTGTCACCGACTCGATATATAACAAAGTACACCGCGAGTTCCCGGGCGTCCATATAGTCGACAATGAGGGAACTGATGGTCGCGAGAAAGCCAGGTATAAGGACGAAGCCATCAAGTACAGCCGGAACAACGGTCCGTTGGCACGTGGACTCGCTCTCTGCGCTGTCGATGCTGACTATCTGATAAATGTCGCACTGCTCAAGGGACACAACGGTCAGGGAGTGACTCTCTGCGGGAAAAACTGGTATGGCGCGACAAGTATCAACCGCGACTATCGCAAGAATCATCACAACCATTTCATAGCTAACCGCTCGGGACGGCCGTCATATGTTACATTCACCGACTTCATGGCCCACAAGACTGAACTGCACCCCAAAAGTTGGACATAAAACTTTTGGAGTGCAAAAATTATGAAGCATACCTTTGAGGAAAAACTGAATATCGTCAGCATCCTACGTCAAGGCTATCCTGTTCGGAGATTATGCCTTGAACGAGGTCTTGACCGTCATGATGTCTTTCAGTGGAAACTTCGTTATGAAGCAGAAGGAGAGGAAGGACTTAGAAAACCGACCAACTCCTGTGTTATTCCACCGAAACAAAGAGAATCAATAGTGCGCGAATTTATAGAAAATTCCGTACCTTTGTCACAGTTGTCCTTGAGTTACAATGTAAGCCGTACAATGCTTAAGATATGGATACGTAAAGTCCGGCAACACGGATACCAGATTCTGTACGAGCAAAAACGAAAGGCCAGACAGACACAATCAGCTATGCCAAGACCTAAAAAGAAAGAGCCGCAGACAGAACTGGAAAAACTTCAGGCAGAAAATCTCCGCTTGAGGGCAGAGAACGCACTGCTAAAAAAAGTGAAGGCCTTAGTCGAGGAAGAAGAAGCCCGAGCACGGCTCAGTGGGCAAAAGCCATCGACGAACTAAGGTCGGAATATCCGCTCGACATGCTTCTGCAGTTGAGGAAGATGGCCCGTTCCGTATTCTATTATCATTTGAAGCGGCTGAAGACTCAGGATAAATATAAGATCGAAAAAGAAGTTATAGAATCTATTTTTCATGAGCATAAAGGTCGTTATGGCTATCGCCGCATTACCGCGGAAATGCGCAATAGAGGATTTGTCATCAATCACAAAACGGTCCAGCACCTTATGTTACAGCTTGGTCTTAAAAGTCACATCCGCAAAGTGCGCTACCGCTCCTATAAGGGAGAAGTCGGTCGCATCGCACCTAACATAATCAACAGAAACTTCGCATCCGTGGCTCCGAACCGCAAATGGGCTACAGATGTAACGCAAATAAACATTGCTTCGGAAAAGCTGTATCTGTCTCCCATTATCGACATGTACAACGGAGAGATAATCTCGTATAATATCTCCAGACGCCCAGATCTTGAACAGGTGTATGATATGCTTGACAAAGCTTTTTCCCGTTTTGAATGTCTTGATGGTCTTATCCTGCATTCTGATCAGGGCTGGCAGTATCAGCATTATGGCTATCGCAAACGTCTTGAAGAACATGGAGTCATACAAAGCATGTCACGCAAAGGCAACTGTCTTGACAACGCTGTGGCGGAGAACTTCTTTGGAATCATGAAATCCGAGCTCCTGTATGCCCAGAAATTTGAATCGGCCGAAGCCTTTATAAAGGCTTTGAAGAAATATATTGACTACTACAACAATAATAGAATAAAAAACCGGTTAAATGGAAAGAGTCCGGTGCAATACCGAACTCTTTCTCAAATCATATAGTGTGTAACTTGTCTAACGTTTTGGGGTCACTTCAGACATGGGGGGCAAGACGATACTTTATCTCATCGACGGCACCTACGGTTCTCGTTCCGTAGCCGGTCCTCCGGCAGCTAAATGGAATATGGAGCCGTTTAACGGACAGTGGCCGTGCTCACTTTTCGCATCACAGGATCCGGTGGCCATCGATGCCGTAGGGACCGATTTTCTGATTGCCGAATTTCCGACAATGCCCGACCTCAATTATTGCGACATGTATCTGCTTGAAGCCGCCAAGGCCGACAACGCACCTTCCGGCACTGTATATGATCCTGACGGCGATGGTATCGCAGCCGGCAGCCTCGGCCTGCTCGAACACTGGAACAATCCACACGACAAACACTACGATGCCATCGACCTGCAGTATATCAGACTTTGAGATATAAGTTTTTATTGAGCGTACTGGATCGAAGTCTTACCCGGGTTTAAGGGGGTGCAGTCCGAGGGGCTGGACACATTATAAGCCAAAGGCATCCGAATATCTGACCCTTCCTTTGGGAATACCACAGTTCTCATCGAGTCCGCAGACCATATAATATTCATCCGGGACATCAAAAGGAGCGAAGATTCCATAGTCAGATGCCTTTTCATAGCCGAATTTTGAATAATAATCAGGATAGCCCAATACTACAGAACAGGAATAACCCATTTCACGAGCCAGCCTATGTCCTTCTGTAACTAATAATTTGCCGATACCCTTTCTTTGCCAACCGGTTTTGACGGAAAGCGGAGCAAGAGCGAGAGCCTCTGTTTGCCCCACCGATAATCTGCTGAACATTATAAGGCCGAGAATAGTGTCGCCGGCTACGGCAACAAGCGATAATTCCGAAATATAATCCGGCGAATGTCTTATCCTCCCGATAAGATTATGCTCATCGCCATCGCTGTGGTCGGCGAGTGCAAAAGCGTCTCGGACAAGTTCTCTGATCTGTTGATAATCTTCTCGCCATTCCTGCCTTATCTGTATGTCAAGGTTTTGTTTCATTTTACAAAATTAGGGCTATTTCAGGAGATTTCAGTTCAGATATCCGGTCGGAGCATATTTCTATGCGAATAGCACCATGAATTCAGTCCTGAAATCGATGTGGAAATCACTACCCGACAGCCGTTGTTCGTGTTGTATGACAAAAATGATGCAGACAGAAAAGAGCCATATGCCTTTTCTGTCTGCATCTATCCATAACACAACTTAAGGCTTCAGAAATTGAACTGGAGCATCGTGTTGAAGCGGTTGTCGTGGCGGGAAACTCCGTCCATGTCCACGCGGCGTCCGTAGAGATACTCTACGCCGCATTGCAGTCCGGGCAGTATTGTATAGAAAATGTTGGCTGCCACGTATTGAGCGTACTTATATTGCTCGTTCCAAGGAGTGCTTCCGCCTTTATAAGCCTCCGGATATGCTCTTGCCTGACTGTAGTTGGCAGACGCGAATACCTTGTCGGAGAATGTGTACTGCAGTCCCGCGTAGGCTCCCCAGGCCTTTACGGCATCGAGATGTCCGGGATTGCTGTCGTCAGGCGACATGACAAGTCCGAGTCCCCCGAGGTCCTGGATATAGCCTCCGATGCCGCGGCCGTAAGCAGCCTGATAGTAGACCTGCAGCGGTGTGGTGCCGATGGGTGAGCTTCCGCTTAACTTTGCGCCCCAGCATACTTTGTTCCGGTTCTTGTCGGCGACAAGGTCGCGGTACTGTATGTTGCGCATCAGGCCTGAGAGCCGTAGCCATCCGTTGCCGTCGCTCCAGCTGTACTGGATATAGGCAGGTATGTCGGGGATTCTTTGGCTAACCTCGCCCGTAGAGGCCGAGGTGGTTATGCTCTGCGACGAGATTTCGAGACCTACGCCTACCTTGAATCGCTTGCCGAACGAATGAGTGTAGTCAATGAGGTTGTTGTTGGTGCCCACCAGTCCGCACGGACCTTCATCGTCGATGGTCGGTGGTGCGGCCGCACCGTCCTCGAAGAGCGATGCTGTGTGGCCGATGGTGAATCCGCGGTATGTGACATAGGCGTGCGCGAGCTTGAACCCATTGCCCGGCCCCGTGAAGTGGCCGCTGATGTAGGCTCCCACCTTGTTCTCGTTCCCCGGCATGGCGATGAAGTTGATGAAAATTTTGCTTTGCCCGAGACTTCCCTGAAGTTTGCCTCCGCTCCCGCGCGGTGTGTCAAACGGGATCTCGGCGGTTGTGAAATCGTTGGGATCGTCAATAGGATTGCCGAAGTCAAAAACGCCCACACCCTTTATGAATCCTCCGATTCCGAGGTAGAACTGGTTTTCTTTCCCCATGATCGCAAACCGCGGGGCTGCGGGTTCGTTAAATCTTTTGGGCGCATTTTCGATAAACGCGTTATAGATTTCCTCATTGGGCTGGCCGGCATTGAATATGACTTTAACTTCGCCTGCGTCGGGGATCGTCGGGTGGTTCTGAGCCTGTACTGCCAGTGGTGCGACAGCCGCAAGCATTAATGGAATTAAACTTTTCATAGAATTTAAATATATTCGCTACTTATGCGGAAGGTGAATGTCTTGCGTCGGATCACCACTGCTACTGCGAATAGAACGGTTAGAATACTGTTGAGTATAAATGGAAAATGGTTGCTTGCAGTCCCGAAAATATCGCGGAACAGATCAACGACGAACGGGGTCGCCGCTACAGCAACATAATTGACCGACAGAACTATCGCCAGTGCGAGGGTCGACTTGCGGCCATCGGTCACAGTATAGGTCGCCTTGTCGTAGATCACTGGCTGGAATACGCCGTAGCCGAATCCCATCAGCAGTGCGGCTACGTAGAGCAGGTAATGCTCTCGTGCCATAGCCATCAGCAACAACCCGGCCGCAATAGACACCGAGGCGAGCAGAGATGTGCGTTGTCCCAGCAGTCTGATGACATAGGGGAGCACAAACCCAGGCAGGAACACCGCAAGATAGAACAGTGCGGTGACAGTTCCTGTAATATCGCTGCTCATGTGGTCTTCCTGAATCAGGAACGGCAGATAATAGGATATTACCGATACGGAATAGGTGATGAAGGCATAGAGTACCACCAGTCCGACGATGCGTCCGATAATGAATCCCGAGCGTATTTTCTCGCCCTTGCCTGGCACACCGATTCCCGTAGCTGCCTCCGCCTGCTCCGATCCCGCTCCGGGAGGAGCGCTGTTCATCTTGACTGATGCAGTCGGATTGACATTGCGCACAAACAGTATTAGTGCCAGTGGTATGGCCGGGATCAGATAAACCAGAAAAGGTGTATGCCAGTTGCCGTGATTGAGCCATCCGACCACAAATGTGGCCGCGACAAGAGCCATATTCGAGATGCCGCTCTTGATGCCAAGCTGCTGCATGCGGTACTTGCCGGAAAAAATGTCGGCGATGAGGCCCGCTGCCAGCGGAATGACAAGGCCGCACCCGCAGCCCAGAAGACAGCTGACGGCAATTAGCATCGGCATACTGTCGGCGAAGAAGTAGAGAATGCCAGCTAAAAGATATATAGCCAGTCCGATAACTACTATCCGGACCTTGTCCTTAGATTCGGACAGTTTTCCGGAAAAAAGCACGAATGGTATAATCAACAAGTTGGGCAATACGGTGAGCAGCTGTATCTCGAGATCGCCTACATGAGGGAAAATCTTGTCGAGATTGCCGAGCATAGGGCTGACGGCCAGCCCCGGAAGGTTGACCACCAGCGAGATCGACCATATCGCCAGCAGTGCCGGCAATGTGATCGTTCCTTTTCCGGTGGGAATTCGCATCATGGCTGAAGTCTTTTATTCGTTACTTTGTCTGGTTCTCTCGCTCGACGGCTGCTTTCACTTCTTCTGCGGTAGGCTGATAGCCGGCTGGCCACTTTGATACCTCGCCGGGTTTTCGTCCCTCGATCTGCCAGTCAAACGGATAGAAGTCCGTGCCAGCGTCTCGCCATGTCTGTTTGCGCTTGGCATACACTATAAGAGGCAGGATGATGAATACGGCAACACCAAGGGCAAGGATGCCGACATATACCACCGGACTGCCGGTTTTGATCTGTGTGGGGGGCACGAAACTGAGGATACCTGCCACTACGGCACCGAGGATGCCGACGCCGGCTACGATCCACATGCCAAGACGGCCACCAGGCACACGGAATCCGCGGTGCTTGTTTGGAGCGGTATGGCGCAGACGTATGAAAGCCACGTAGATTATCACTACCATGATAAGGTAGATGATAGTTGTCATCTGACTCAGTATCTGGTATGCCGACTCAACTGAGGGGAGGAGCACAAGAACAAGCGACAGTATTGTTACAATAGCGGCCTGAATATACAGGATAGTTGTCTGCACACCGTTTTTGTTGGTGTGCTGCAGTGACTTGGGAAGATATCCGGCTTTGCCTACAGCAAGAAGACCGGTTGAAGGACCTGCGATGACGGCACTGACCTGACCGAGAACGCCGAATGTGATCAGGACGGCCATCACATTTCCAAGCCACGGTGCGCCGATAGATGCCCAGAGGTTATTATAAGCCACAAGAAGACTCTGGAGCAGATTGATCTTGCTTTCGGGTATTACCATTCCGATGACCAGAGTACCGGCCACGAAGATAGCGAGGATAATAAGTACGGCCACCATTACCGACTTCGGAAAATCACGGGACGGATTCTTCATGCCCGGTACATGGACTGCCTGAATCTCCATGCCTGCATAGAACAGGAAAATGCTTGCGGCGAGCACAATAGTGCCGAAGTGTTCGAAATCAGGCCAGAATGGCTTGTCGAGAGGAAGGTAAATGGTTTTGCCGAGAATCAGATACACCACACCCATCACAATGAGCACGGCTGCAGGAATAATCGTACCGCAGAGACCGCCGAGGGTGCTGAGTTTGTTGGCATATTTCATGCCGCGGAACGTATTGAAAGTACAAATCCAGTATACTCCAAGCACTATCAGAAGTGTATATATGCGGTTGCCGGCCAGTTTCGCATCAAATGTTTCTGGCCAGAAAACGTAAGCTAGCGATACGGCACCGAACATCAGCACAGCCGGGAACCAGATCACTACCATCTGCCAGTCGAGATACATACTCAGCCATCCGGTGCGCGTGCCGAAGGCTTCGGAAACCCAGCGGAACACACCGCCCGACCGAGTATATGTAGAAGCCAGCTCCGCGCAGACCAAAGCATAAGGCACAAGAAAGACGATTGCGGCAAATACATAATAGAATATGGACGTCAGGCCGAATTCTGCCTGAGAGGCGAGGCCACGCATACTCACGATGGTGGTCACAATCATGATGGCCATCGCCATCATGGTGAGTTGCTTCCCGCCTACCGGATGAGTCTGAGGAGTAGACTCTTTTATACTATTATCAGCCATATGGATAAATTTTGTAGATGAAATATAAGAAGCC
>CABRLF010000043.1 GCA_902471685.1 uncultured Porphyromonadaceae bacterium | reverse complement strand
ATACCGCCGATACGCATTCCCGGCTCTATGAGCACCACGTTTTTTCCGGCATCCCGCACTGCACATGCCGCGGTGATTCCGGCCGGAGTGGCGCCATATACGCATACATCTGTCTTCATTCTCTGCATGGAAAATACTGAGAATGAAGACAGAAGAGATACAGTCAGTAAGCAAATGCCCTTGAGACACATAGCTTGCCTTTATTTTTCCAGAAGTGCTGCAACGCACCACAGAACGGGACCCTGGCCGTGATAGTCACCGAGATTACGTTTGCGGTCGTAATAATACTGCTTGTCGTTCTTCTTGTTCGTACCCTCGCAGACGTTATCGATCTGATTCTTTTCGTTGATATGGTCAACCAGGGCCATCCAGCCTTTACGGGCAACGGGAGCGAAAGTCTTGGCATCGAGCCATCCGTGTTTCACACCGTTGATGAAAGCATAAAGGAACATAGCCGAACCGGAAGTCTCGGTCCAGAAATCGGGCTCGTCGAGGAGCTGGTTCCAGAGGCCTTCGGCATTCTGATATTTCAGCAGGCTGTTCATCATCTTCTGATATCCATCCATAATGCGTGCGCGGTCGGGATGGTTCTTGGGCATATTTTTGAGCATTTCGGTCATGCCGGCAGCCATCCATCCGTTGCCGCGGCTCCAGTAGAAAGGCACATCGGGAGCATGATAGAAGAGACCGTTCGGACGCTGGAGTTCGTCGAGATATTTCACCATTTCGCGTGCGGTACGGTCGAGATATTTCCGGTCGCCGGTCACCTTGTATGCCTGAGTCTGGACTACGGGAATCATATACATGTCGTCGATCCAGAGACGGGTCTGCCAGGAATATCCGTTGCGGTCCCATTCTTTTGCTTTTTCGGAAGCATTGTCCGGACATTGCCACTGAGTGTCGGCGTAAGGCATGCCGACTTCCTTGTAGCGCTTGTCGCCGGTCACTTCGTAGAGCCACAGAGGCAGCGATCCAAACATATTCACATCCACATGATTCATGATGGGAAGATACTTGGATTCTTCATTAAAAAGATGTTCGAAGCGGCGCTGAAGGAGATTCATCAGCGATTTGTCTTTTGTAAGATTGGCATAGCGGATCGAACCGCTCCAATAGAAAGTCTCGGGGTAACCGATCCATTTTCCGACATGCAACGCATGCTTTTCGGTTACGAAACGGTATGCCATGCGGCGGCCTACTTCCTCGGGAGTATAGCCCTGAGGGAAGTTCTTCAAAGCACTTTTCTGTGCCGATACGCACTGAAAAGACACTACGAGAATGAGTAGTGCTAAAAGTTTCTTGATCATATTGTCAGGTTTTTAAGTGTTTTTTATTCTGCGATGGCTACAGCGACGCGCGAATCGGCGCATCCGTAGTATAGGTAGAGTTTACCGTCTTTATATACAAGGCCTTCGGTGAAGACAGTACCGTCGCGGTATTGTCCGCTCTTTTCGAACGGAGCCTCGGGCTTGAAAAAGGGTTCGTCGAGACGAGCCTTGAGCATCAGCGGATTCTCTGCATCGAAGAGCATCTGACCGGCACAGTAGGCACCGGACGGATAACGCCGGTCACCGCGTCGCGGATCGTTTTTGCCGTTGTATATCAGGACAATGTCCTCAGGTGTACGGACTGCGGGAGGACCACATTCTGTCATCTGGCTGTCGAAGTGGCCGCGACGCGGAGTGGCAAGCTTAAGCAGTTCACCCTTGGAGTCGACAACAGGTGTCCAGTCTACAAGATTATCGGAAGTCGCCGCATGAACGGCATATTCGCCCCAGTACATGAAGTACTTCCCGTCGACCTTATCGATCACAAGACGCCCGTCTTTAAGAGCAGTCAGAATTGAAGCCGATTTGGTGGCGATTTTTGCGAACCGGCCGTCGTAAGCTTTTGCAAACGCGGGGCCGTGTTTGGTCCAGTGTTTCAGATCGCGCGATGTAGCCACACTAAGACGCGGAGTACGTCGGTTCCACGAAGTATAAAGCATCACATATGTGCCGTCATCGGTGACCGCCACACGCGGATCCTCGCAACCGCCGGGAGCATCGAACTCAGCGAAATCATCGCCGCCGGGAAAGAGCACCGGAGCAGCCGAGCGCTTCATGTTGAAACCGTCGGCACTCGTTGCCAGTCCAATTCTTGAAGTACGCTTGCCTATGCCGGTTGCGGAATTATCTTCTGCACGATACAACACCGCGATGCGGTTTCCGGCAAGTACGGCGGCGGGATTGAATACATCGCTTTCTTCCCAAAGCACTTTACCTCCGGTCATCGGACAATTAAACTCAGCTTTCGACGGCTCAATGACAGGATTCACACCATCGGGACGCACAAACGGTCCGAGGACCCAGGAGTTATGTCTCGGCAGGGCTGCGAGATAGCTTTTATTGGTAAAATGATATTTTTTAGCTGTTGTATTCCACCCGCTTACGGTTACTTCGAGATTCTCAGGAGCGGTTGCAGCATCTGTCTCGATTGTTACATTCCGGCTCTCTCCGGGAAGGAGTGTGAAATAATTGTCGGTGTAGAAAGACGGACGGACAGGTCGATTGTCTGTGTCGGTCAGCTGCAGACGGTTGAAGAAGGCGATTTTCGAAGAAGTGTTGCGGAGCGTGACATCGAAGAAAATCTTTGAGCCTTCGCGACGCATACGCACACTGCTCTTCACAGCAGCCGAGGGCATCGACTGGAGTGATTCAAAACCGGACACACAGGGACCGGAGACGGTATTGGCACCTTCATATTTGTCATTTGACCGCCAGTAGAAATTCGAGCCGACTTTACGCCCGCCTGCGTCGCGCACTTCCATACTGATAAAATGAACCTGCGAAATATCCGATGGGAAATCGAGGGTTATAAGATCATTAGCCACACCGTCGGCCGGGATATTGACTTTTGCTGTTTTCTCCAGCACCTTGCGGCTGTTAATGTCGTAGACTTTCACCAGAAGAGTATGGTTTTCTACCGGATGATAATAATCGTTAGCTACGGAGACAGTATTTTTCAGATAGTCGAACTGCGGATGAATCGGTTCGAGTGCGTTTGCGGTGTGATAGAGCGAAGCTGTCGGTTCAAGACTCCAGTCCCACATACGCGATGCCACCTGAGGCACAGGGCAATTATGGTACCAGAAGAGAAGGCCGGAACAATAGCGGTCGCCATAGCCAAGCTTATTGTAATTCCATACTTCCCATATGCTCTTGGAGTTGATGGCGCCGACAAGTTGCGCCTTGGCGGCATAGTCTTCGAGCGTTTCGGGCTTGCCGTATTGGTTCACCATATCGGTGTACATCGTGCTCACCAGATGGAAGCCGTTGCCATCGTGGTAATCCCATACTTCCTTATTCATAGGCCAGAGGTCGGCGGAGTCCATCATCTCACGTGCCGTTTCGGCTGTCGGGAATGTGGGAGCACCGTATTCGGGGTTGAAGCCATCCACACGGCTGCCGCGCGGCGACGCTGTATTCTCATAGTGCTGCATCGGATTCACCTGCTTGTAGGGGCTGCCGTCGTGCACGCCGGCACATTCGCTCTGCATCTGATAGCCGCGAGTTCCATCGAGGCGGTTGATAAGCTCGGGCGTACCGGTGACTTCGCTGCTTTCATTCGAAGCTACGTAGTAGGCCAGCGAAGGATGATTGCGGAGACGCTTGACCACCGACGTCACATTATCAAGATAATTAGCACGGTCGGAAGGATGCTTTGTGTCGCCTGTAAGCCAGAATTCCTGCCATACCAGAATTCCGAGCGAATCACACACTTCGAAGAAACGGTCGGACTCGGCTATGCCGCCGCCCCACATACGCAGCAGATTGATGCCGCTCTGGCGTGTGTAGCGCAATTCGGCCTCCGTGCGACGGTCGGAATTGCGGAGCATAGCCTCGGGGATCCAGTTGGAGCCGCGGATAAACAGAGGATGACCGTTGACGTAGAACTGGCGCGATTTATCGGGCGTATTGCAGTCCGAAACTATCTCGCGTATACCGAAACGGGTAGACAGCGAATCGCTTATCACTCCGTCGACACTGACTTTCATATTCAGAGTATAGAGATTCTGCGGACCTTTGTTCACCGGCCACCACAGACGCGGGTTTTCGATAACGAGATCATTGAAAGTCACTTCTTTTTCTTCTCCGCGCTGTACGGACAGAGTCTTTTCAAAGCGTATGTCGGTACCTTCGATGTTACCCGACACAGTGCAAGTAATAGGCTTATAGCCGGAAGTCGGATTCACGACTTCAACCGAGACAGTCTCCATCGCCTTGTCATAGCCGGGCTTTGAAAGCTCGGATCTGACGAATGGATTGCGGAGAGCGATCTTGCCTGTCGTATAAAGGGAAATATCTCTCCAGATACCGGTATTACGGTCGCGTATGCCGTCCATAAATGTGAAGTCCCAGCCCACGGACATGAGCATGGTCGTATTCAGACCTATGTCACCGTTCCCGCCGTTGCGGAATTCACCGGGTGCGCCCCATGTCTTGGGACTTGTGCTGCCAGGCATATCCACCGGAAGCACCTTTACAGCCAGCACATTAGTCTTGCCTGGCGTGACATAATCGGTCACGTCTATGTCATTACGCATGAACATACCTTTGGTCGAACCGACAAGATGACCGTTAAGCCACAGCTCGGCCCGATAATTGATTCCGTCGGCACGCAGCCATATTGTCTTTCCGCGGAATGTGGCCGGCACCTCGAATTCGGTACGGAACCAATAGGTATAGAAATCCCGGCCGACGGATGCCATATCGGGTATAAGCCCGGATTCGATTTTATTGTTCAGACCGTAGTAAGGCTCGGGAAATACTTTGTTATAGACCAGTGAATTCAGGACAGTACCTGGTACGATGGCCTCCATCCACCCTTCGGCGGAGTAGCCTGTGCCGGACAGACTGTCGGCGGCAACAGAAATTTCGGAGACACGCGCCATACGCCACGGTGAAATGCCATGGTGACCGGCGACAGAAGTGAGATTAACCCGTTCGGATGCTCCGGCAATGGCCGAAATAAGCATAAGAATTGCAAGCAGCGGTGTAATGAATCGTTTATGTTTCATGACCTCGTTTAAGGTTGTTTTTCCGATGCAAAATTACGACTCTACATCGAGCCGGGCAGATTTTTTTGTTCCATTAAATAGCAAAAACAGGTCATATTAATGCTCAGTGTGCCGCTGCAGACGTCCCAACATAGTCTTTCGGGAGCACGCCGTACTGTTTCAGGAAACACTTGGTGAAATACGACGATGTGCTGAACCCGACCATATAGCATATTTCATTGATGCGATATTCTTTCGACTTGAGGAGTTCGGCGGCACGTTTCAGCCGCTCGACTTTCAGATACTCCTTCGGGCTGAGATCGAGCACACCTTCGACCTTGCGGTAGAAGCTGGAGCGGCTCATGTTGAGACTTCCGGCCATATCGTCGATATTGAAATCGGGATTCTGCAGATTGGTCTGGATGAGTTCGCTCAGCTTGCAGATGAATTCCTCGTCGGCCTTTGTGAGAGCCATGGTGCTCACCTCGGCATAATGGGAATTGGCAAGATTGCGCCGCAACGTCTCCCGACTGCTGATCAGGTTGGAAATAACAGCAAGCAGGTATGGTGCGGAGAAAGGTTTCTCGATATAGCTGTCGGCACCCATCTCCATGCCTTCGATTTTCGACTGGATATTTGTCTTGGCAGTCAGCAGAACCACGGGGATATGACTGAACCGCATGTCGGATTTAATTGTCCGGCACAGCTCGAATCCGTCCATGCCTGTCATCATAACATCGCTCACAACGAGATTGACAAAATTATCCTCCAGTATTTTAAGGGCTTCGCGTCCGTCGGCGGCCTCGAGGATAGAATACTTATCCTGCAAGAGCTTACGCAGGTAGGATCTCATCTCCGTATTGTCGTCGACCACGAGCACTGTATGTCGACGGCTCGGACGCTCTTTATCGTCGGTAACATCACGAAGCGGCAACTCCCCTGCTCCTGCAGGCTTTTCCTCTTCGGCATCAATGTGAACCGCATCCGCATGGGTAACAGGCACAGTAAGGACAAACATATTTGTCTCGGATACGGGATCCATCACGAGTGTTCCTCCGTGCAGTTCAGCGAGCGACCGCGCAAGGGCAAGACCAATTCCGCTGCCGGGCACACCCTGAAGACTCTCTTCATCTCCGAAGCGGACAAAAGCCTTGAAAATCGACTCCCGTTCCGACGGCACGACCACATTGCCATCATTATCGGTGATGACGCTGATGGTGTCGGAACCGGCACACAGACGTATGTGAAGATAAGTCCCCGCATATTTCACGCCGTTGTTGAACAGATTACTGAGAACTTTCGTGAAAGCTTCACGGCTTATGTCGGCCATTACGGGTTCTTCAGGCAGTTCGAGCGTATAGTCGAGATTTTTCTGCCTTGCAAGAGGACCGAACCTGGTATAGGTCTCCTCGACAATCTCCGATACATTGCACCGCGAGAAGTTAAGCCGGTATCCGCTGCGCTCCACCTTACGGAAATCAAGGAGCTGATTGACAAGATTCAGGAGGCGCTCCGAATTGCGGTGCATGATACCGAGATCTTCGACTGTCTCATCATCGAGTTTCTTGCTCCGGAGTATATGTTCCAGGGGCTCGTGGATAAGTGTCAGAGGTGTACGGATTTCATGAGCAACATTGGTGAAGAAATCTATTTTAGCCCTGTAGAGCTCACGTTCTTTTTCTCGCTCCAGCTTTTCCATACGCAGGGCCTGCGTGCGTTCATTGCGGTTCCGCAGATATATCACAGCGAGCACTGCCGAAGTAATCAGAACAAGCGTGTACAGTATGTAAGCCCATATCGAAAGATAGAAAGGCGGCCTGATGCGGATCTGAAGAGTGCATTCCTCCGACTCGTTTCCTTTGCCGTCGATAGCTTTCATACGGAAACGATATTTGCCGTGCTCGAGGTTCGAATATGTCACTATAGGACTTTCGCCGAGCTCTATCCAGTGACCGTCGAAGCCGTCGAGACGGTAGACTATTCTGTCGAGTTCCGATTTCCGCGATCCTATTGTTCCAACACGCAGAGAGAATGAATTCTGATCCGCTCCGAGGGTAATTTTATCACTATAGGTTATGCTTTTCTCCAATGGCGAATCCGCGTCATAGGGATGGACTTCCTTATTATATAGCAGGAAGTCGAATATTGCGAGCTTGACGTCTTTTGTCAGTGTGGTAATGGCGGCGGGGTTAAAGGCGACAAGGCCCTCGATACTGCCGAAGTATATGTCGCCGTTATCATCGCGGAAACTCGAGCAATAGTTGAACTGGTTGGAAAGCAGGCCGTCGGAGGTAGTAAAAAGCTTTCCTTCACCGCTTTCGAGGTCAAAGCGCACGAGACCGGAGCCGGTAGTCAGCCACAGAAGCCCCTTACTGTCCTCCACTATCTGGTAGACAACGTCGGAAGGCAGTCCGCTGAAACTATTGTACGAGGTAAACGACTGAGTTCGCGGAGAATAGATACAGAAACCACCGCCTTCAGTAGTCACCATCACGCGATGACGGGAATCTTCAAATATACTCAGCACCTTATTTCCTGGCAGACTGCCTGGATCCTTGTCATCGTGCAGGAAATTGGTCCATTTGTGGGTATTGATATCATAGCGGTAGACTCCGTTCGCATATGTAGCCAGCCACAGATTGCCCCCGCTATCCTCGAAAATATCATATATGAACTTACCGTTCAGTTCCGGCACTGACTTAAAACGGCCGTTTTCATATTCCTGAAGGCCGAACATGGTGCCTACGAAGATCTTTCCGGTCGATATCTGACGTATGGCGAATATACTGTTATCCATCAGACCGCTGCCATCGCTACCGGCGCTGAACGACTTCACTATCTGTCCTCCGTACGGATCTACTATTTTCAGTCCTTTCGAAAAAGTGCCGACCCATAGTCTGCCGTCCACCATACCGAGCGACTGGATATTGGTGAAGGATGCCGACGGAGCGAAAAACGAGAAATCATGATGGGAAAGACTGAACTTATTCAGACCGGCGTCTTCGGTCGCAATCCATAGATTTCCCTCATTGTCGCGGCACATCTCCCGCACATGCCTACCGCGCAGAGAACCAGGAGCATCGGTCGGATAATATTTTCTGAAATCGGAAGACGACGCTGTAAGACAGTCGACCCCGCCAAAATAAGTGCCGATCCACATGTCTCCTTCACGGTCCTCATATATGGCATATACTGCATTATCGGAAAGCGCGTAGAAATCATCGCGACCCTCGTTCCGGATATGGCGATACCGTCCGCTGCCGAGGTTGTATATATAGATTCCTGTCTCGGCGCCGATCCACAATTCTCCGTTCGACCTCACCAGAAGATCTCGTCCGACAATGTCTTCGCCCGACTCATCGGTACGCAGCAAAGACCGACGCTCACCGGTAGTCAGGTTGAGCGACTGCACTCCTCCGTTCTGCGAACTGATAAATAACTGATTGTGCGAACCGGCAATAATCTTATGGATCACATCTCCCCGGAATACTTCAGTGCCCTTGCCATCAACGTACGGACAGACAGTCTTCATGTCGTCGTCCGAATAATACAGTCCGTTGCCGTAGAAGCCGATCCAGATACGACCAGTTCCGTCGGTGATAAAACTCTGAACGTTGGCCGTGAAACGCCTGTCATGATGAGTCCGGACTTGTCCGCTTTCGGATTCGTAGCAATACAGTCCTTCCCGCTCCACTGCAATCCACACATTGCCGTCCTCACTTCCCCCGATCGACCGGACAGTATGCCGGATGACCGGAAAATCAGGACCAAGCGCATCGAAGTCTACAAATTTTTCAGTCTCGGGAGTATAAATGTAGACTCCGGCGTCCGTTCCGACCCAGATGCGCCCTTCATTGTCTTCATAAAGGCAGGTAATATAATTATTGCCGAGGCAGAACGGATTCTGCTTCTCACGCTTGAATTCTCTGATGGAATTACCGTCGTAACGGCAAAGGCCGCCTTTGGTACCAAACCACATGAACCCTCTTCGGTCCTGAAGGATGGCATAGACGGTACTCTGCGAAAGACCGTCCCGTACACCGAGATTATGAAAATAGTAATTCGCCGCCGATATACGGTCCCCGATAATGACAGCAGCCAGAATCAGGGCAGTTTTCAGCAATAAATTCAGATTGCTTTTCAGAAATTGCATTATGAGGTGTGCGATATTAAGGTTCAGAATGGTGGCAGGTCGTAGTGAATACAGAACAAAATTACACACTTTTATATATACGGCCAAGAAAAAACATCCCATTAACCATTAAAAATGTCCCAAACATGAGTTACGCCAACAATACACTGTTATTGTCAACTCGCACAATACAATTACTTTATGAAGTAATATTTATGTATCAGTGAAAGTTTTTACTTAACTTTGAAGTTAAAATACCGAATGAACAATGAAAACAGACAAACCTCAGGTTACGATCCGGCAGGCGACACTGGCCGATGTTCCCCGGCTGGAAGAAATATATCGCTCAGCCCGGCGCTATATGCGCAGCAAGGGAAATCTGTCACAGTGGAGCGACAGCTATCCTTCGGCGGAATCGGCAATGGCAGACATAGAACGCGGCTGGTGTCATATAGTGGAAGCCGGCGGAAGAGCCGTCGCTACCTTCTGCCTGATGACAACACCTGAACCTACATATTCGGAGCTTGAAGATGCTCTCACGGTGCCTTACGTCACACTCCACCGCGTAGCCTCCGACGGCAGTGTAAGCGGAGTCCTCTCCGCGGCGGTTAAATACGCCATGCGTCATCACTGCGACATACGAATCGACACCCATGCCGACAACGCACCTATGCGCCAGGCGATAGAACGCGAAGGATTCATGACTGCCGGAGCTATAACTCTTGCCGACGGATCGCCCCGGACAGCATACCGGCTTCAGATCGCTGAAAGCTGAGCAACCGCGAACCTTTCATGAAATGGTTTGTTTTTACATAAGCTAACTCATAAAACACACCATTATATGACCACACAACCTAAAGACATAAAAGGCACACGCACAGAGAAAAATCTTGCCATTGCCTACATGGCCGAATCGGCAGCATACTCCCGTTATACATTCTATGCCGGACAGGCCGAAAAGGAGAACTATTTCCCTATTCAGAAAGTATTTGAAGAAACAGCAGCCAACGAACTCCGCCATGCAAAAATATACTTCAAATATCTGCAGGGCGGCAGTTTCCCAATCCAGATCGGAGTTGATGCAGGCGTTATAGGCACCACAGCCGAAAATCTCGCCACAGCAGCCAAGGAAGAAGAATTCGAAGGCGTCAAGCTTTATACCGATGCTGCAGCAGTAGCAGAGGAAGAAGGCTTCGACGACATCGCATCCCACTTCCGCGCGATCGCTACTATCGAAGAACACCACCGCCGTCGTTTCCTTCACTACCTTAAGCAGGTCAAGGAAGGAACTGTTTGGAAACGCGACCACGAAATCATCTGGAAATGCCTTGTCTGCGGTTACGAATACAAAGGCACAGAGCCGCCTGTAACATGTCCGGCATGCGATCATCCGCGTGAACACTATATGGCAATGGACTACGTCGAAGGTCTCGAATAACTCCAGCAGACATAAAGCATAAAGCGCGAGGCTGTGCCGGAAACAAATTATTTTCGGCACAGCCTTACTTGTCTCTACAACTTTTACAGAGAATAATCAAGAGCGTACAGACTCTGTGAATCTAAGCATAAAAAAGTTTAAAAGATAGCAGAGTTAAAGACTTAATAGCTAAAATTAACATTCGTTTCAGGACTATTACTTGTTATAATATTAACTTTGTGGTGTTAAAATCCGTCCTGAGCGGACGGCTTCATCACATCCGTTACGAAGAAAGAAATATCTAAACAGAAAAATAAAACATAGAACTATGAGCGACAGCGTCAATATTCGCCAGCTTAATGAATTAGTCGCCGGAAAGAGCGATTTCATCACTCTGATTACCCGCGGGATGGACCAGACCATCGTAGGGCAGAAACACCTCGTTGAGAGTCTTCTCGTTGCCCTTCTCGCCAACGGACATGTTCTTCTCGAAGGCGTACCGGGTCTTGCAAAGACCCTTGCTATCAAAACTCTGGCACAGCTCATCGATGCCAAATACAGCCGAATCCAGTTTACCCCCGACCTACTCCCCGCCGATGTGCTCGGCACCATGATCTACAGCGTCAAGAACGAGACTTTCCAAGTCAAGAAAGGCCCGATCTTCGCCAATTTCGTACTCGCCGACGAAATCAACCGTGCGCCGGCCAAAGTACAGTCGGCGCTGCTTGAAGCAATGCAGGAACGCCAGGTAACCATCGGCGACCATACTTTCGCCCTCGACAAGCCTTTCCTCGTAATGGCAACCCAGAACCCTATCGAGCAGGAAGGAACATATCCGCTGCCCGAAGCCCAGGTCGACCGTTTCCTGATGAAAGTTGTCATCGGATATCCCACAAAAGATGAAGAGCGCGAAATCATCCGCATGAACATAGCGCGCGAAAGCCGTCCTGTAGTACCGGTTCTCCGTCCTGAGGAAGTAATCGAAGCCCAGAAGGTTGTGGAGCAGATCTATGTGGATGAAAAAATCGAACGCTATATCGTCGACATCGTCTTCGCAACCCGTACTCCGAAAGAATACGGGCTCGACGACCTCGCCGATTTCATCTCCTTCGGTGCATCGCCCCGCGCATCCATATCGCTGGCCCGCGCCGCACGTGCCTACGCATTTCTCCACCAGCGCGGTTATGTCATTCCCGAAGACGTCATCTCAGTGGCGCACGACGTTCTCCGTCACCGTATCGGCCTGACCTACGAGGCAGAAGCCAACAACTGCACCACCGACATGATTATCACCGACATCCTCGACAAGGTTCAGGTTCCCTAAACTCTTCAAACCCTTCTTATGGATTCAAACGAACTGATCAAGAAGGTCCGGAAGATAGAAATCAAAACCCGAGGCCTCTCGCAGAACATCTTCGCCGGCGAATACCACTCCGCCTTCAAAGGCCGCGGCATGATGTTCTCGGAGGTGCGTGAATACCAGTACGGCGACGACATCCGCGATATCGACTGGAACGTGACAGCACGCCACAATCACCCCTACGTAAAGGTTTACGAAGAGGAACGCGAGCTCACCGTGATGCTTCTGGTCGATGTATCCGCCAGCCGCAACTTCGGCGCCGAAGGCCCGGAAAAGCGCGAGATGATAGCGGAAATAGCAGCCACCATAGCATTCTCGGCAATACAGAACAACGACAAGATCGGAGCCCTTTTCTTTTCCGACCGCGTCGAGAAATTCATTTCGCCCAAGAAAGGAAGACGACACATCCTTTTCCTTATCCGCGAGTTGCTCGATTTCCAGCCGCAGAGCAAAGGCACCGATATCGCACAGGCAGTGAAATACTTCAGCGATGCGCTGAAACGCCGCTGCACCATGTTTCTGATTTCCGACTTCATCGACTCGTCCGACTACAAGACACCACTCACCGTTGCCGCCTCGCGCCATGATATCATGGCCATTCAGGTATACGACAAACGCGACGGAGAGATGCCCGACATAGGACTCATGCGCGTGGCCGACCTCGAGACCGGCCGCACAATGTGGGTCGACACTGGCTCTGCCCGCACCCGCAAAGAATACAACAAATGGTGGTACGCCCGCCAGCAGCAGATGTCCGCCACTCTTCGCAGCACACGTGTCGATTTCACCTCTGTCGCAACCGACGAGGACTATGTGCGGGCACTGATGGGTCTCTTCAAAAACAGATCCGCCTCATTCTGACCTTTCTTCTCTCCGGATCATAAATTATCAACCGCCAAATGAACCGTCATATATTAAATATAGGAACGCGCGCAACCGCCGTTATCGCCGGTGCTTTAATAGCTCTCTCGGCGAATGCGGCGCCTGCAGTCACCGTTCAGGCCGCAGCCGACAGCACAGTCATGCTGATGGGCGACCTGAACCATCTGCGTGTGACAGTCGATATGCCCGCTGCCTCTCATGCCGAGCTTATCGATTTCCCGATTCTGCCTACCGGCACTGAATATATCGAATATAAAGGCGTCGATGTAGTGGGGTCCGACAGCTCGTCGGTTATAGCCGACTCGCGCCGCAAGATACAGTTCGATTTCACCATTCAGGCTTTCGACCCCGGCACGGTGACAATTCCGCCGTTTGCTGTTCTCGAAGCGCCGGGAGCCGACACCGCGTTCTCCAATGTTGTGACGTTCAAGGTTCTCCCCGTCGATGTCGACTCTCTGGAGACCATCAATCCGCTCGCCCCGATAGCAAGCGCCAACTCGCGCTGGTACGACCATATTCCCGACTGGATATTCTGGGTTCTTGGCGCCATACTCGTCCTTGCAGCCGCAGTATTCGCACTCCGGTTCTTCCGCAAGCACAAGGAAGAGATACTGGAGCATAAGAAGGTGAAGATTCCTCCATATGACCTCGCAAAAATGCGTCTTTCGAAGCTTAAGGACCGTCATCTGCCCGAGAACGGACACGAAAAGGAATACTACACCGAGCTTGTCGATATTCTCCGCGAATATCTGCAGGGACGGTTCGGAATCAACGCCATGGAAATGACCTCATCGCAGATTCTGAAGGCTCTCCGCTCCAATCCCGAGACTCGCCTGAGCGCTCCCGAGATGCAGGAAGTGCTCGCTATCGCCGATTTCGTGAAGTTCGCAAAAGTCCGGCCGCTTCCTGATGACAATATAAAGAGCTACAACCGTGCGATGGAATTCGTCGACTCCACCAAGCCGGCGCCAGAGCCGGAACCCGAGCAACCTGAAAACGGCGCAGCGGCGGCAGATAAACCCAAAAAAGAAAAGAAATAACCATGCACTTCGCACATCCGAATTTCCTCTGGACTCTCCTCATACTGGTGCCGCTGATTGTGTGGTATATCCTCAAGCAGCGCGACAGCTATGCCACCATGGCCCTGTCGTCGACCAAGCCATTTGCCTCCATGCCACGCACGTGGAAGAGCTGGTTGCGCCATGTCCTGTTCGTCCTGCGCCTCGCCACTCTGGCGTGCCTCATTGTAGTAATGGCCCGACCGCAGGAGCGCGACAGCTGGCGCACCACATCGACCGAAGGCACCGACATTGTCCTGGCAATCGATGTATCGTCGTCCATGATGGCTCGCGACTTTGACCCGGACCGTTTCCAGGCCGCCAAGGAAGTGGCAGCCCGGTTTATCGCCGGACGCGAGAGCGACAATATAGGCATTGTGATATTTGCCGGCGAAAGCCTCACAGGCGTCCCCATGACAGTTGATCAGGCCCAGTTGCTGCAGTACCTCCAGAACCTCAGCATGAATATGCTTGAGGACGGCACCGCCATAGGCGACGGCATCGCCACGTCGCTCAACCGACTCAAGGAAGGCAAAGCCAAGAGCAAGAGTATCATCCTTCTCACCGACGGCTCGAACAACACCGGCGTCGTAGCACCCATCACGGCATCGGAAGTTGCAAAAGAACTGGGAGTCAAGATTTACACCATAGGTATCGGAACCAACGGAACCGCACCTTATCCGGTACGCACCCTCTCAGGCCGCATTGAATTCCAGCCCCAGCCGGTTGTTATTGACGAAAGCACTCTCCGGACAATAGCCGACAGCACCGGCGGCAAATATTTCCGCGCCACGGACAACAAAGTCCTGCAGGATGTATTCGCCGAAATCGATGCACTCGAGAAAACCCAGATGGATGTCCGTCATTTCTCTCATACCGAAGACAACTACATGATATGGGCATGGTTCGCACTCGGATTCTTCGTTCTTGAGATTCTGCTGCGTTACACCGTTCTCCGTACAATTCCTTAAACAGACAGCTATGTTCGACTTCGCATATCCGCAATATCTCTACCTTCTGGCGCTCTTACCGCTGGTAGTGCTGCTGTACATGGCAATGCGTGCCAGCCGGCGTGCCAAGCTGCGTCGCTTCGGTCGCCCGTCGGTGATAGCGGCTCTCATGCCCGACGCCTCCAGATATACCCCGGCCATAAAGCTCACACTCGCCATTCTCGCTCTGGCAGCGATGATAATCATGGTAGCCCGTCCGCGTGCCGGAGCCAAGGAGCAGACCGAGACCTCGGCAGGCATCGAGGTGATGATAGCATTCGACGTCTCCAACTCGATGCTCGCTTCATCTACCGATCGCCCAGACGGTGTTTCCCGTCTGGACCGTGCCCGTCTTTTGCTCGAAAAACTCATCGACAAGCTCGATAACGATAAAGTCGGTCTGGTTATCTTCGCCGGACAGGCCAAGATGCAGCTTCCGCTCACAGCCGACTTCTACTCAGCCAAAATGTATCTCAACGACCTGAATCCGTCGCTTATCTCCTATCAGGGCACCGATATCTCCGGAGCCATAAAGATGGCCATGAACGGCTTCTCGCCCGCCGAAGACATGCACAAGGCTATTATTCTCATAACCGATGCCGAAGATCATGAGGGCGCCGCTATCGACGCCGCCAAACTTGCCGCCGAAAACGGAATACAGATCGACGTCATAGGTCTCGGTACTCCCGAAGGCGCTCTGCTGCCCGGATTTACAACCCGCGAGGGAACGCCGGTTATAACAAAGCTCAATGTCCAGCTCGCCCAGGATATCGCAAAGGCCGGCGACGGCATATACGTCAACGGCGCATCGCCCGCCGCCCTCGGCGACCTCACCGACCAGATGGACAAACTCCAGAAATCCGAATTCAGCTCGGTGACATATTCAGCCGGAGCCGAACAGTTCCCGACCTTCGCTTTTCTGGCATTCCTTTTCCTGATTATCGACATCTTCATTGTCAACCGTAAAATCAGCTGGCTCCGCGGCATCAACTTCTTCACCAAAGACAGTTCCGCAAAGAAAGCCGAACCACGAAAGGAGGACAAAAAATGAAGAAAACATCAATATTCGCCATAATGCTTCTGGCTGCCGCCACAGTTTCAGCCCAGAATCTTGCCATGCCGCAGCAGGAGCCCGACGCGTCGCCCGATGCCGTACCCGAAGCACAGGCCGACGGCGCTACAAAAAAAGATGCGCCCCAGCAGCTCTTCGATCCTTCGAAGTCGGAATACAACACACCCTCGAAATCATACAAGACTGAGCGAAGCGACATCCGACGCGGCAACAAGCTCTATGAAGAGAAAAAATACCACGAGGCACTTAAGGAATACGGCAAGGCCCTCGAAGTGAACGCCGGCTCTATACGTGCCCGCTACAACGCGGCTCTGACCATGCTCCAGTTCCAGAGCGACGACACAAAGAATACCGAAAACGACACCCGCAAGCAAGCTCAGGCGCTCTTTCAGGGCCTCATTCCTGATGCATTGCAGTATGACCGCCCTATAGCCCAGCGATCTTACTATAATCTCGGCAACGTGGCATTCAACGACGAGCAGTACGATCAGGCAATCGAAGCCTACAAGGCAGCCCTGCGTCTGCAGCCTGACGATATGGCAGCCAAGGAGAATCTGCGTCTCGCCCAGCTCAAAAAGCAGGAGCAGGAACAGAATCAGGACCAGAATCAGGATCAGCAGGAACAGCAGGAACAGCAGCAGCAAGAGCAACAACAGCAACAGGACCAACAGCAGCAGGAGCAGCAA
>CABRLF010000042.1 GCA_902471685.1 uncultured Porphyromonadaceae bacterium | reverse complement strand
ATATCGCTAAATTTTACAATCTGAAATCAGCAAGTTGAACTTGCGAAACTTAAATTACTAAGTACAAGTGATGAGTTAATTCTTTTACTATGAACTCCAAAGTATAAACCTTTGAGCTAAAAACGTTTTTATGGAAGACAAGAAACTTTTTCTCCTCGATGCCTACGCTCTCATATATCGTGCTTATTATGCACTGATGCGCTCTCCCCGAGTTACAAGCAGCGGCATGAATACCTCGGCTATATTCGGTTTCTGTCTTGCCCTTGAGGATGTGCTGCGCAAAGAGAATCCGGGATATATCGCAGTATGTTTCGATCCGGCTCATGGCAAGACTTTCAGGCATGAGGAATATCCGGAATACAAAGCCGGACGCGACAAACAACCTGAAGATATAACCATAGCCATTCCTTATATACAATCGATTCTTCGGGCTATGTGTATACCCGTTATCGAAGTCGAAGGCTATGAGGCAGACGATATTATCGGCACGCTTTCGCGTAAGGCTGAGGCGGCAGGATTCACCACATATATGATGACTCCCGACAAAGACTACGGTCAGCTTGTCACCGACCATGTATTTATGTACCGGCCCGCAATCAAGGGCAACGGCTTTGAAATCCGTGGTCCTCAGCAGGTATGCGAGCGTTACGGAATCCACTCTCCGAAGCAGGTTATCGACCTGCTGGCTCTGGAAGGCGACGCTTCGGACAATGTACCCGGATGCCCCGGCGTCGGAGAGAAAACGGCCGCAAAACTGATTTCCGAATTCGGCTCGGTAGAGAATCTGCTTGCAAATACAGATAAACTGAAAGGCGCTCTGCAGAAAAAAATCGTTGAGAACGCCGACCAGATTCTCAAATCAAAACATCTTGTCACCATTGTCACAGATGCACCTGTAGATTTCGACCAAAATGATCTGCGGCGTTGCGAGCCGGATTCGCAGGCGCTGATTTCCATATTCAAAGAACTGGAATTCAAGAGCTTCCTTGCCAAATTCAATACAGAAACCCAGGCCTCGGCCGTTGCACCGGAAAAGACACCCGTAAAACAGCAAACACCCTCACTTTTCGACTTCGACGAATCTCCGGCCGAAAAGACTCCCGCCGAATCCATGTCCAAAGGCGACTGGCATGGCGTAGAGATTTCTGATAAGGATGAAATCTCGGCATTCGTTCTGAAAGCAATGAGCGCTCACAATGTCGGGCTTGCTGTCGATAGCATCGGAGCCGAAGCCATGACCGCCAAAGCCCTCGGAATAGCTCTCGCCTACCGCAGCGACTCAGCCGACGGGCAATTCGAGGCGGCATACATTCCTTTCGAAGCCAAAACACCAACCGCTGATATAGCAGTGCTCCTCGAACCTCTGTTTACTGCCACCGGAGTGACAATCTGCGGTCCGGATATCAAGCGCGACATGCTGATTCTGAGAAGAATGAAAATAGAATTTCTCGGAGCCGGATATTTCGATACCGCCGTGGCGCACTATATATCCCAGCCTGAACTGAAACATGACCTTACGACCCTGGCCATGTCCTATCTCGGCTACCAGACGTGCATGGGCGATTCAGCCGACATTCTTACCCGTACGACCGAGAAAGCCGTTCTTGCTCTTCGCCTCAAGCCTCTGCTTGAAGCGGAAATTGCCGAAAAAGGGATGACATCGCTTCTCAACGACGTAGAACTGCCTCTTGTCCGGGTCCTCGCATCAATGGAATGGGAAGGTGCCCGCATCGACGTGAACGAACTGAACCAACTCTCACGGCAACTGTCGGGACGCCTTGGGGAACTCGAACAGAAAACCTACTCCATTGTCGGCCATCCCTTCAATATCGGTTCACCCTCTCAGGTAGGCAACATCCTCTTCGGGGAAATGCAGATTGACCCGAAAGCCAAGAAAACCAAAGGCGGGGCATGGTCTACAGCCGAAGATGTGCTGGAAAAATATGCTAAGGACGTTCCCCTTGTGCAGCTGATTCTTGACATCCGCGGACTAAAAAAGCTTCTGGCCACATATGTCGACGCTCTCCCGAAACTTATCAATCCGGCAACCGGAAAAATTCACACTACCTACAATCAGACTGTTACATCGACCGGTCGTATTTCATCAACAAACCCGAATCTGCAGAACATACCTATCCGCAGCGAGGACGGTCGCGACATACGCCGCGCCTTCATCCCCGATGACGGATGCCTGATGCTATCCGCCGACTATTCGCAGATAGAACTGCGTCTTATGGCAGACTTCAGCAACGACCCGGCTATGGTTAATGCATTTGTGGCCGGAGAAGACATCCACCGTTCGACCGCCGCTAAGATTTACCACGAGAATCCGGAAGATGTGACCGACAACCAGCGCCGTAATGCCAAGACCGCCAACTTCGGCATCATATACGGTATATCAGCATTCGGGCTTTCGGAGCGGCTCGGCATTCCGCGAGCTGAAGCTAAAGAACTGATAGAAGGATATATGCGCACATATCCTAAAGTGCAGGAATATATGCAGACGAGCATCGAGCGCGCCCGGCGCGACGGCTTTGTATCCACCATTCTCGGACGGCGCCGCTATCTGCCGGATATAACTTCGCGAAGCAATACCGTCCGCTCGTATGCCGAAAGAAATGCGATAAACGCGCCTCTGCAGGGCAGCGCCGCCGACATCATCAAAATCGCCATGGTGCGTATCGATGCCGAAATCCGTCGCCGCGGCTTGCGCTCACGCATGATCATGCAGGTACACGATGAATTGATTTTCAATGTCATCCCCGGCGAATCCGGTGAACTTGAGACCATTGTTGTCGAAGGCATGAAAAACGCATATTCCGGACGCGTTACCATGGAAGTAGCTGCGGGTATCGGCAAGAACTGGCTCGAAGCACATTGATATACCACCGCATCAAACAGACAGGACGGCACACCGCGCATGGCATGCCGTCCTGTCTGTTTTATTTATAAGCGTAATATTATTCAGCGGCGGGACGCTGGTAATTGTCCTTTTCGCAGCGCTTGGTCATACGCTCTATGCGGGCCTTTGTTTCGGGATGCGAGGAGAACATCTTTTCAATATAGCTGCTCTGCTGACCGCCTTCCATGTTCTGCAGTTTTTCGAATGCCATCACCATTCCCCAGGGATTCTTTCCGTTCGATACAAGGAAATCATATCCGCAGTCGTCAGCTTCATTCTCCTGCTTCTGAGAATACTTGGCGTTGATGAGCGACTGAGTGAGTCCCGTAAGCTGTGACTCGGTAAGAGCGGCGGCTTTGCCGCCAGTAGATGCAATACCATCCTTCAGAGCGTCGGCAAGAAGCTGAGTGCGGAAAGCGTTTTTGGAATGATGCTTGAGCACATGGCCGATTTCATGACCGATAACTCCAAGAAGTTCGTCATCGGTCATTTTGTCCATAAGAGCGGCGAAGACTCGCACGCTACCGTCGGGACAGGCAAATGCATTGACATCGATTACGTTATATACCTTAAAGTTCAGAGGAATACCGTCAGCGTCTGTAATTCCGTCGGTGAGTTTACGCAGACGCATAGTATAAGGGTCATCCTCCGGGAGTACCGGATTGTGCTTATCCATCCAGTCGACCGATTCTTTCACATAGGCTGCCATCTGGGCATCTGTCAGTGTTGCGGCCTTGGCGGCCTTGGCGGCACCGCTCACGGCCTTTTTGAGATTGAACTGAGCCGAAGCGGGAACCGCCATGGCCAGAAGCATAAGTAAAGCGAATAATTTGATAAATTTTCTCATATCCTTATATTAAAGTTTAATTCATGATTATCACAGGAATACCAAGCATTCCAGAAGCTATTTTCACATTTATCTCCTTTCCGGCTCTGACGCTTGATATCTGAGCGCCGGTCAAACGCATTTTGGCACGATGACCGTCGGCAAGACGCAGATCGGCATAATAAACATTATAGGTTTCTCCGTTGGAGACATATCTGCGACCGACACGGCGGCTACGGTGACGAATTTCGTAATACTTACTCTCGACTACTGCCGGCATATCCGACGCATTATCCTTATCCGCACCAAGATAATTGACAAGATAGAATGTTCCGGCGAGAACCGGGACCATAAATAAAAACCACACAACAAACCTCAGCGGCACGTTACTGAAAGGCACCAGACGCTTGTCCCTCCGGACAAGGATTAAGGCTAACGGCAATGCGACGGCAGAGGATACAAGCAGAACTTTCCACAATTCCGACATTGTCAGATTTTGCAGAACCGAAATACAACCGGCCAATATCACTGCAAGCGATATCAGCAATATCCTCGCAACTTTAATCCCTATATTCCTTTTCATCACGCGGGCTTCATGATTCTTTGCAAAATTACTCAATTTGCGTCTACCGTACAAAAATAAAGTAAGGGCGCATACAAAATTCCCGGACACTAAACTTTTTTTTACAAAATTTGTCTTATTTAAAGAGACTTCTCAATTCAGGAATCCCGTCTCCAAGCATAACTGAAAATGACAGATAAGAATAACATAGAAAAAAATATAGAAGAGAGACCACTTAAAACATTCAAGACCAACCGCATCCTCGTTTGGGTTTCAGTTGCTCTTGCTGTTTTGTCGTGGATACTTCTGATGATGACAAACGGCTATATAGCCCTCAGTGTAGGTATTGCCGCCGTTGTGGCCGGATTCATTGCAGCCACCAAAAACGAGAACAACATGCGCCGCCTTGCGATAACCGCCACCATTGCAGCGGTTGTGCTCGTCGTCGTTCTTGCTTCGTTTATCATAGTAATTAAAGTCGGATTGGGCTCATAAACTGAGCCAATAGCCATTGAACAGCACAAGTTTTGGCGTATTCGAAAGATATGTCAAATTTTTTTGTAATTTTGCACAATATTGTGCATTCATGACTACACTCGAACAATTAAATATAACTCACCGGAAAGAACTTGATGCGCTCAACGAACGTATAAGCAACGAGTTGACAACGTCAAACAAACTTATGACCGACATTGTCCTGTCGCTTCTGCGCACCAAAGGGAAGCAGCTCCGACCGCTGATGTTACTCATGTGCGCGTCGATGTTCGGCCCTGTGGGCGAAAAAGCCCTGGCTTCGGCTGCGGCAGTGGAATTGCTCCATAATGCATCGCTCATCCACGATGATGTGGTCGACAATTCCATGACACGGCGCGGTCGTCCTACAGTCAATGCTGTGTGGAACAATCACATAGCGGTACTTGTAGGAGACTTTTTCACCTCATCTGCCATGCAGGAGGCTATCTCCACCGGCGATATCCGCATCGTCGATGCGCTATGCTCTCTCGGGCGCTCGCTCTCGCTGGGCGAGATAGACCAGATATACAATGCCCGTGAGCACAGCCTGACAGAAGAAGGCTATTACCGGATCATCGATTATAAGACGGCATCGCTCTTCGTTGCCAGCGCAAAAATGGGATGCTTCGCTTCGGACGCTCCCGAAGAAGCACTTACTGCGCTTGCCAACTATGCCCTTTACTTCGGACGCTGCTTTCAGATCCGTGATGACGTATTCGACTATTTTCCTTCCGAACTCTTAGGCAAGCCGACCGGCAACGATCTCCGTGAAGGAAAAATATCACTGCCTCTCCTCCACGCCCTCGACGGCCCTGACAATGAAGAGCGCACCGAGATACTCGAACTTCTTGGTAAGGATAGCCTGACAGACAGCGAAATCGCGCTTATACAGAACTTTGCGCGCAATAACGGTGGCATCGAATACGCGTTCGACGTCATGCGTCGCCTTCGCGATAAGGCTCTGGTTGAACTTGAAAAAATCAAACCGTCGGCAGTACGCGACGAACTTGCGGAACTGTTCGACTTCATTATAGAGCGTCAGTTCTGATGACAAAGAAACGATTCACAGGTATGCGGGCTCTTGTGTGGCTCTGCTTTTCGGCCCTCATGGTTGCCTGTGCAAGTCAGGGCCGCCCGGAAGGTGGTGCCAAGGACGAAATTCCGCCTGAATTCGTTTCCTCCAACCCGGCGCCGGGATCGAGAAACGTAAACAAAAGCCGCATAACCCTCACATTCAACGAAAACATACAGCTGGAAGACGCTTTCACGAAAGTAATTGTGTCGCCGCCACAGAAAACTCCCCCAAAGATTTCTGCAAACGGCCGTCACATTACGGCAGATTTTCAGGATACTCTCCTCCCCAATACGACTTATACTCTCGATTTCGCCGATGCCATCAAGGATCTCAACGAAGGCAATGTGCTCGACGGATTTGCGCTCGACTTCTCGACAGGCGATTCAATCGACTCCCTACGCATATCAGGCATGGTGCTTCAGGCTGAGAATCTGGAGCCGGCACAAGGTATGCTCGTGGGCATCTACAGCAACTATACCGACACAAGCCTGACGAAAGTTCCGTTCGACCGCATCGCACGCACAAATCAGTTGGGCCAGTTCACGATCCGAAACCTCAAGCCCGGCTCATACCGCATTTTTGCTGTCAATGACATCAACCGCGACTATCACTGGGACCGCTCCGAAGATATAGCGTTCTTCGACACCACCATTGTGCCGTGGGTGGAGACAATCGAGGTTGCCGACACTCTTTTTGCATCGAACCGCGAAGACTCGATCGTGAAGCATCCGGGACTCAAATTCCTGCCTAACGATGTGCTGCTCACTTGGTTCAACTTAGGCTACAATCCATTGTATATGGTCGACCATAAGCGAGACGAACGTCGCCGCATAACTCTTACATTCTCCGCTCCAATGGACTCACTGCCGAAGATTACTATCGTCGACGGCGCTCCGGGTGCCGGTCGTCCCGCAGAGGAATGGGCACGGCTGAAAGCTAATGCCACTCTCGATACTCTCGAATACTGGATTGCGGATACGACTGTCTTAGCGGCTGATTCGCTGCGTCTGGCAGTGCAGTATCTGAAAACAGATACTTCCGACAATATAGTCTGGAATACGGATACTATCCGTTTCTTCTATAAGGATCCCAAAATGTCAAAACGGGAGAAAACCAAAAAGAAAAACAATCAGGATGAGAATAAAAAGATATTCACTGTCGACTCTCTCACTGGAGACACTATATTCAAAGAACCTGAGCCTGAACTGGTATTTCTGAACATCAACCTCAGCGGAACCACTCAGGAGCTGAACCAGCCATTATATTTCAATACCGATGTGCCGATCGAATCTTTCGATTCAACCGGTGTACATCTTGATATAATGCAGGATTCGAACTGGATTCCGATTCCGGTAAAAATAATGACCGACTCGCTGAATATCCTGATGAACAAGAAGATAGAGAACCAGTGGAAAGGCGGCGCAAAATACCGCCTCACTATCGATTCTCTCGCCTTCCGCAGTATTTACGGCACATGGAACAAGCCTTTCTCCGGAGAGATAACAGCCAAGCAGCCCGAGGATTATTCCAGCATCCGGTTCACACTTCCCGGTCTGGATTCCATCCAGGCTATCGTGCAGTTGCTCAACACCTCCGATGAGCCGGTCTACAAGACAATAAAGCCGGCGGGGACACAGGACGTGAAAGTTGAGTATGTCAATCCGGGAACTTATTACGCCCGGATTATCATCGATTCCAATGGCAATGGCAAATGGGATCCGGGGAATCCTGTGGACTCCATAGCGCTGCAGCCCGAAGAAGTTTATTATTTCGCAAAAAAACTTGAGCTTAAGAAAAACTGGGATGTTGATCAGACATGGGATATTACCGAGTTGCCGATCGACAGGCAGAAACCTAACGCGATCAAGAAAAACAAACCGAAACTCAAACGAGGCGAGACCGCTCCTGAAGACGATGACGGCTTCGGCGACGAACAGGATACGGAATATAATCCTTTCGACAAGACAGGACGAAACAACCGTAACAACCGAAACGGACGCAACAACAATAATTACAACAACATGGGCGGCATGGGCAACATGCGCCGCGGATTCTAAATCATATAGCTATGACTAAAAGCATAACCGTCTACGGAGCATCGTCGAGCACACTCGCACCCATATATACCGAAACAGCCTACCGCCTCGGACAGGCTTTGGCACGCGCAGGTATCGAAGTCATAACGGGAGGCGGCCGCACCGGCATGATGGCTGCCGTTGAGGAAGGCGCTATGGCAGAAGGTGGAAGAACGACAGGAGTCATTCCCGAATTCATGTATGAGCGGGAATGGCATCACCAAGGGCTTTCGCGACTTGAAATTGTCCCCGACATGCATACCCGGAAAGCAACCATGGCTCGTCTGGCAGATGCGGTGATCGCACTTCCGGGAGGTATCGGCACCTTTGAGGAACTGTTTGAAATCATCACCTGGCGTCAGCTGGGTCTCTTCGGCGGAAATATAGTGATATTCAATATCAACAACTACTATTCGCCTATGCTGTCGATGTTTTCTCAGGCTATAGGCGAAGGATTCATGCGCCCCGACCATAAGAATCTGTTCACAGTAGCCGAAAGTGTGGAGGAAGCTCTCGCCGCAGCAACGGCAGATACGCTGGAGCAAAATTTCTCTCCCAAATTCTGACCGATGCCCGATACGACCGTCACAGTTCCGCAAGATATGGCCGACACTGCAGCCGCAGTGCCGGCATCAAAGGTGTATAGACCTGTTTTCACCGGGACCGGTCCAGTGCGCGATAATAGTCTGACGGACGAAAGCATCAATACAACTATCATTGATTCGATAGCGGCAGATACTGTCAGCGGCCGTATACCGCATTTCATCCCTGTCGAGAAAGCCGACAGCCTGAGGCTTGAAGCCATGGCCGACAGCCTCCGGTCCCTTCAGCCTGTAATAGCCGAACCTCCGTCGGGAATACGCGAAGGCATAGCACCATCCGACTTGAAATCATCCGACAGCCACAGCACCTCTCTGGCAGCGCTTCTGATGGCAATGCTACTTTTTCTATGCCTGAACACCAACAGCATCCGTCAGGCACTTAAAACCTACCGGCATGATCTCATCGGAGTGCGCCGACGTCGCAATGTATTCGATGAAGGCCATACGGCATCACTCCCTATGTCGGTTCTGCTGGCATTGAACCTGATCGTTTTCGAAGGAATTGTTCTTTACAATATCCCCTGTCTGCCTCCGGCCCCGAGCCCCGGCGCCGCAATGATAATGATGGCTATTGCCGGAGCATATTATATTTTCCGCTACGCGGCTTATAAAGTCGTAGGGTATGTTTTCGCGGATCAGGACGGACGACGGCAGTGGATCGATGGTTTTCTTGCCACAGAAGCCTATACGGGACTTTTACTTATTATTCCGGCACTTTTACTCGTTTTCATGCCCCAGTGGCAGGGTGCTCTTGTAATTATTTCATTAGCAATTATTTGCATCGGAAGATTTCTTTTCTTAACCAAAGGCGTACGAATTTTTTATGTTAATTTAAGGTCTTTGCTTTATTTTATTTTGTATCTTTGCACTCTCGAAATAATTCCAGTACTTGCGTTATACGGCATCTGCGTCTACATGCAGGCCGCTTCCGCATAGTTTTGAAGTTAATTTTAACAAGAGTGAAATACAAGAAAATTCTGGTTTCGCAACCGCAGCCAACGTCCGAGAAATCTCCTTATTTTGACCTCGCCGTAAAACATGGCGTTGAGGTCGTTTTTCGTCCGTTCATAAAAATCGAAGGACTTACAGCCAAAGACTTCCGCCAGCAGAAAATCAACATCGCCGATTTTTCAGCAATAGTATTCACTGCCCGTACAGCCATCGATCACTTCTTCCGCCTCTGCGAAGAGATGCGCATTGTCATTCCCGACACCAAGAAGTATTTCTGTACCAGCGAAATGGTGGCGAACTACCTACAGAAATACATTGTATATCGCAAGCGCAAGATTTTCGCTTCCAAGACCGGTCGTCTGGCTGACCTGATACCTGCGATGCAGAAGCATAAGACAGAGAAATATCTCCTTGCTGTGAGCGATGTGAACAACGGCGACGAGGTTGAATACCTCCGCAGCAACAAGATCGACGTCACTCCTGCTGTGATGTATCAGACTGTCAGCAACGACTTCACTCCCGACGAGCCTTTCGACTACGACATGCTCGTTTTCTTCAGTCCTCAGGGTATCGAATCGCTCCTCAAGAATTTCCCTGACTTCAAGCAGGGTGACATCGCCATTGCAGCTCTCGGAGCAGCAACAGCCAAAGCAGTCACAGATGCCGGCCTGCGGCTCGACATAGCCGCACCTTCGGCCGAAGCACCGTCGATGCCGGCGGCCATCGATCTCTTCCTGAGCAAGAATCAGTCCAACTGAGCTTACATCCCGGATGAAAAAGCTCGGGCTATATAAGAAAGAAAAACTTTGCTCCTGCAGCGACATTGATTTACTCTTTGGCGCTGCAGGTGCTGATTTTTCACGCCTCGCATTTCCTCTCCGTGCAGTCGCACGGCTCAATCCCAGACGACGCTCCGACGCCCCGGTAGCTTTCCTTATTTCCGTACCCAAACGCCGTCTGCACCATGCAGTCGACCGTGTCACCATGCGTCGGCGTATCCGCGAGGCATACAGGCTCAATCACCGTGATTTCACTTTTCCCGAAGGCACACGGATCGATCTTGCTTTCGTATATGTGGCCGACGGACTAACACCCTACGCTTACATCGAAAAATCGATGTTGAAGCTTCTTAATGCCCTTTCAGAGCATTATTCAACTCCGGCGGAGGCTGAACCATGACTCGATTTCTTCATTTCATAGTCCGTTCGCTACGCTCCGGCGCGGTGTTCATTCTGACACTGCCTATTCTTTTCTACCGCAACTGTATTTCACCATTCACTCCGCCGGCATGCCGATTCACTCCGACATGCAGCGCATATGCCATCGAGGCATTGCGCAAGCACGGTCCTGTCAAAGGCTCATGGCTGGCCATACGACGCATCTGCCGCTGTCATCCATGGGGAGGAAGCGGATATGACCCGGTACCTTAGTAAACCATCATTATGAATGCGCCCGGACTCCATTTTTTCTCCGATATTCACACTCATGGCAGTGCGGCAGCCGACGTGATAAAATCAATAGAACCGCATGAGGGCATGACGGGCGACTACGGCAAGGCGTGGTATTCTGTCGGAATTCACCCTTGGAGCACTTCGTCTCCCATAAGCGAAAAAAGCTTTGAATTACTTGAAGCCATGGCGACAGACCCTCGGACTATTGCCATTGGAGAATGCGGCTTCGACCGCAACCATGGCGGCTCGGCCGAATATCAGCATGAGGTTTTCTTGCGCCATGTAGCGCTGTCGGAAAAGACACAGAAACCGCTGATTATCCATTGCGTGGGGAGATACGGACTGCTTCTGGACCTTCACCGGCAGCTTAAACCAAAACAACTGTGGGTAGTACATGGATTCACCGGCAAACCTGAACTGGCCCGTCAGCTTGCTGCCGAAGGAATAGGAATTTCTTTAGGGAAAAAGTCAAATACGGATATTATGGACGTAGTTCCTGAAGCTCTTCTTTTTCATGAGACTGATGTTTCTTAAACAAATTAAGTTAAATTCAAGACTATTGCGCCATAAATATGTTCTTTCAGGCCAGTTTACGGTTTTATTTTCATCTTTATTCGTTATCTTTGCCCCATACCAAAAAAAGTTCGTCACCATATGTGAACCTATTGGCTGTTTATAAGTTATAAAAATAGGTCATCATCACACGACCAACATTTCAACAGCAAATTTATGAGGCTAAACATCAAAACCATCCGCTACTGTATTCCTGCCCTGCTATTTGCGCTGGCGACACCGCTCTATACGGCGGCCCAGACCGCTACGCCCGAATCAGGAACAGTCACAACTCTTGAAGAATTCCGTCAGATGGCGCTTGACAACAACAAGCAGCTTATGATGTCGCGCGAGAGGATAAAAAAAGCCCATTATCAGAAAAAAGAAGCTTTTGCAGCCTACTTCCCCGCATTCGATTTTACCGGCGGATATTTCTATAATCAGAAGAATATCAGTCTTCTGAGCCCTAACGACTATCTCAAGCCTATCAATCCTGCCATGCTCGGCGAACTGGCCCAGAAATTTCCTGCGCTCGGAGAAGCCCTGAAGAACCCCGAGATCGCAGGTCTTGCAGGCGAAGCTTTGGGTAAAGTCAACGATGTGGTCGACATAACAAACAACACACTCAAAAAATCGACTACCTACGACATTCACAACGTTTTCTTCGGTGCTGTCACTCTAACGCAGCCTATTTACATGGGCGGTAAGATAGTGGCGATGAACCAGCTTACACACGCAGCAGAAAAGGCCGCCAAAGCCATGAACATAGCCGAAGCCGAAAATGTGATTTATGCCGTGGACGCAGCATACTGGATGGTTGTATCGCTCAAAGCCAAACAACGTCTGGCCGACAGCTTTGTCAATCTTCTCGACTCACTCTCGCACAATGTGCATCTTATGGTTGAGGAAGGTGTAGCAACACGTGCCGACGCTCTGGCCGTGGATGTGAAGCTCAATTCAGCGCAAGTCGATCAGGTAAAGGTAGAAAACGGACTTACTCTAAGCCGCATGGCTCTTGCGCAGATATGCGGTCTGCCTCTCGACTCGCAGTTCACTCTGGCAGATGAAGACAAAGAAGAACCGGCACTTTTCGCAGGCGTAGCTCCCGAAGGCGGCTATGACATGGAGACAGTCTATGCCACCCGACCCGATCTGCGCGCTCTCGGACAGGCCGTAGAAGCCGCAAAGGCACAGAAGAAAGTGGCTCTTTCGTCAATGCTTCCGAATGTCGCACTCATGGGATCATACCTTTTCTCAAATCCAAATGCTTTCAACGGTTTTGAAAAGAAATTCAACGGCGCTTTCAGCATCGGAGCCGTCGTTAGAATTCCACTATGGCACTGGGGCGGAAACTATAACAAATACAAGGCAGCAGCCACCGACGAAACAATCCGGCGCCTTGAATTGGCCGATGCCAAGGAACTGGTAGATCTTCAGGTTAATCAGGCATCCTTCAAAACACAGGAAGCTTACAAGACCTACCGCATGACCATGACCAATCTTGCCAAAGCCGACGAGAACCTGCGTACCGCCACTCTTGCTTTCCGCGAGGGCGTGGCAACCTCCGATAATGTCATGGAAGCCCAGACGGCATGGCTCAAGGCTCACTCTGAGCAAATCGATGCAATGATCGATGTCCAGCTCTGCCAGACTTATCTCAGCAAGAGTCTCGGTACTCTTTATAATCCCGGTCCGGATGCTGAATAACTACATTTGAAAACGCATAAAAGAAAAATACAATGTCGACTCAAGCCGAAAACAACAATCAGGAAAAGCGGGCGAACCGCACTCTGCTGATAACCATGGCCGTCGTTATAGCTGCGGTGGTGGTAATAGCAATCATCGGTTTCATCTTCATGAACCGCCCCGACAACTATATCGAGGGACAGGTTGAAGGAACTACGGTACGTATCTCGGGCAAGCTCCCGGGCCGCGTTGTTGAATTCTATGTTCAGGAAGGAGACACAGTCCATGCCGGCGATACACTTGTGCATATCCATTCGTCAATAGCCGACGCCGAACTCGGCCGCGCTCAGGCCATGGAAGAAGTGGCTGCATCGCAGAACAAAAAAATCGACGCGGGCACACGCCTCCAGATCATCAATGCAGCTGCCGATCTCGTCCGTCAGGCCGAAGCAGCACAGTCTATCACCAAGAAAACCTACGACCGTATGGAGCGTCTCTATTCCGAAGGAGTCATTTCAGAGCAGAAGCGCGATGAAGCCAAAGCTGCATACGATGCTGCCGTAGCCGCCACAAGCGCTGCAAAAAGCCAGCTTTCTCTCGCCCGCGAAGGCGCTCAGAAAGAAGACAAAGCTGCCGCTGCCGCTTTGGTCAATGCTGCCGCAAGTGGGGTCGACCAGGTTAAGGCAGTTCTTGAAGACAGCTATCTTACCGCACCCTGCGACGGTTCGATAGATCAGGTATATCCCGAAGTAGGCGAGCTTGTCGCTCTCGGTGCGCCAATCATGAGTCTTCTCACCACCGACCGCTGGGTGACCTTCAATGTCCGTGAGGAACTTCTCAACGACCTTCCCATGGGCTCTACAATCCGCGTAATGATTCCTGCGCTCGGCAAAAAGGAAATCGACACTAAAATCTACTATATCCGTGATATGGGAAGCTACGCCGTCTGGAGTTCAACAAAGTCTACAGGCAGCTACGACAGCCGCACCTTCCAGATCAAGGCACGCCCCACTGAGGAAGTCACCAATCTCCGTCCGGGCATGTCGGCAGTATACAATCATCCCGATAAATAAAAAACTATGGCAGACCTTGGTTTCATAGCCGGAGTAAAACGCGAGCTACGTCAGCTGACCAGCCGTCGCATGTATCTGTGCGGCATGATTCTGGTGCCCGTGTTCGTGACGCTGTTCTTCATAGGCATTCTTTGGGAAGGCCTGCCTGAACACATACCTACGGCCGTGGTCGATCTCGATCATTCGCCCATGTCGCGTGCCGTCACACGCTCTCTCAAAGCGATGCAGGTGCTCGACATAACCGAGGAATGCGAAAGCTACGATCAGGCAATCGCCGAAGTACGGCACGGAAATATAATGGGGTTCTTCGTTATTCCGGCAAATTTCGAGAAAAAGGCGCTTTCCATGCAGCAGCCGACGCTGGAATACTATACCAACATGACTTACTTCGTACCCGGCACTCTGGCTTTCAAGGGATTCAAGACAGTAGCCGTTGCTACGGCAGCCGGTGTTGTGACCCAGACACTTGAGTCGCTCGGTCTGACAGAAGCACAGGCAGGATCGATAGTACAGCCTGTCGACCTTGATCTTCATCCCATCGGAAATCCGTGGCTTAACTACGGAATCTATCTGTGTCCGTCGTTCTGCTTCTGTACCTTCGTTCTCATGATAATGCTGATGACGGCATTCTCCATCACAATGGAAATCAAAAAAGGCACTTCAGTAGAATGGATGGCTGTTGCGAAAGACAGAATCTCCGTAGCACTGACGTCGAAACTGCTTCCGCAGACAGTGATATGGTTCATAATCGGATTTTTTATCACCTCAGTGCTTTTCACCTGGAACGGATTCCCATTCTACGGCTCTATGTGGTGGTTCCTCCTTGCATTACTGCTGACTATTGTAGCATCGCAGGCCTTTACCGTATTTGTCTGCTCATTAGTTCCGAATCCTCGTCTGGCATTCATCTTCTGCGCGCTTTTCGGCATCCTTACATTCTCATTCGCGGCTCTTTCGTTCCCGGTTGAATCGATGTATGGTTTCATTGCGATCTTCAGTTGGCTGGCGCCGTTCCGCTATCTGCTTCTGATATATTTCAATCTTGGGCTCAATGGGCTCGACATATATTATTCACGCCTTTTTATGGCAGCGCTGCTCGTATTCCCTATAGTCAGCGTATTGCTGCTGAATCGTCTCCGCCGCGCTTGTCTCAACCCCGTATATGTACCCTGATATGAACGTTTTCAAGAAAATATCCTTATGGGGTTCGGATTTAGGCCGAGTATTCCGCAATGAATTCCGGCTTATATTCGGCGATGTTGGCGTCATGCTGTTCTTCATTGCCCTGCCGCTGTTATATCCCATAACCTACACGCTGATATATAATCCGGAAGTAGTACGTGAGATTCCGGTAGCCGTGGTCGACAACAGCCGTACCGCCGAGAGCCGCAATTTCATCCGGAAGGCCTCTGCAAGCCCAACTATAAAAATATATGACTATGTCAACGACATGCAGGAAGCCCGCGTACTCATGAATGAAGGCAAGGTATACGGAATCATAGAAATATCTCGCGACTATGCGAAGAATATAGGCAACGGTGTCCCCGCACACGTGGATTTCTATTCCAACATGAGTCTTCTCCTGCGCTACCGTCAGTTCGTAAGCGCTCTTACAGAGCTGCAGCTTACCATCATAAACGAAATCACCGGAGAAAAAGTCGACGCTGCCGGTCTGGCATCGCTGTCCACAGGCGACAACGCTATGCCGATACGCAGTGAAAGCAATTTTCTGGGCGATACCGAGCAAGGATTCGCATCGTTCATCATTCCGGGAATCATCATTCTTATTCTGCAACAAAGTATGCTGCTCGGTATATGCATGATTCACGGAACTTCACACGAACGTCGTCAGCGCAACGGCGGAATCGATCCCAAAATGGTTAACAATGCCGGTCCTATGGCAACAATATGGGGAAAGACCCTGGCGTATGTGGTGTTCTATATTCCTCTCACAATCTACGCAATGCGTATTGTCCCGGAAATTTTCAAACTGCCGCATTACGGTTCTCCGATCGACTACCTGCTTTTCATCGTGCCAATGATGCTGGCAACATCTTTCCTCGGACTCACACTTTCCGTAATAATGAAAGAGCGCGAAAGTCCCTTTATAATCATAGTCTTCACCTCTGTGGTCTTCCTGTTCCTCTCCGGACTAACATGGCCGCGCTATGCAATGAACGACTTCTTCATCTGGCTCGGCAACGCAATCCCGGCTGTATGGGGCGTCGAAGGTTTCGTACAGATCAACAGCAATGCAGCCACATTGCCGGAAGTAGGACATGATTTCTGCGCTCTGTGGATTCTTACGGGCATCTACATGATAACTTCGTATTTCATCATTAAATATTCATTTCTTCCTCCTCGTCGCTCCAAATCATGGCAGGGATTAAAGGATTAGTAAAAGACACAGCAATATACGGGTTAAGCTCT
>CABRLF010000041.1 GCA_902471685.1 uncultured Porphyromonadaceae bacterium | reverse complement strand
TTCAGAATATTGAACATTGCAAAAATGTTCACAATATAGATAAAAATACAACAGATACAGGGGCTGCGTTCATTGGATTTTCATAATATCGGCCTCGAAAGTATCCTTATTGATAGCCCGGGCCTTCAAACGGTTGCGGTAGGAATAGATAGTATTGAGCGAATAATTGAGAATCTGAGCAATACGCGCACTCTCCTCTATGCCGAGCCTCATGAAAGCCAGAATTCTGAGATCGGTGTTCATTCTCATTCCATTCTCGAGCACAATCCTGGCGTCAGGGCGAAGCAACTCATTGACACGCTCTATAAAATCGGGATACATGTGGAGAAAAGAATCGTCGAATACCTCGTAGAACTCACCGGTCTGCTCTTCGGCGAATTTACCGGAGCGCACCATCCGGAGCAGTTCGTCGCTCTGACCTGAGGCAAGCTTACGTGCAGCAATCTTACAGAACTGATTGACCTTATCCATATATATCGAACAGAGCTGGAGGAACTGACTGATGTATAATTCCTTGGCATTGTTGGCGGCCTTAAGACTCATCTGGAGTTCGGCCATACGGTGCATTTCACGCCGCAGGACAAGGATTGAGACAACAAGCGCCAAAAGAATGACAGCCATAAATCCCATTATGCAATACATCCAACGCCTCCAGGAAGAAATATTTGCAGAATGAGCCTCCTCAATAATAGGCAATGACTTGGAAGCATCAACGATACGCAAAGGAGCACCACACTTCACAGCATTCTCAAGCGCTTTGGAAAGATACCCGTATGCCCGCGGAATATCGCCGGTGGAATAAACCGTCGTGCCGAGTTCCTGAAGCGAGAGGACCTCTCGTGTCGCAGACTCCACATCGGCGAGCGCAGAAATAGCGAGAAAATACATCTTGGAATCCACATCGTTGTTCACTTCGGCAATAGCAGCGAGATGATTAGCAGCTTTGGCCCGGAGCTTGCTCCAAGACGGCTCGGTACGAACCACTTCCTCAAGAATGACCTCTGCCATATCTATTTTGCCGGTATCGAAATAATATTCGCCGAGGTTGAACTTATACTCAGGAGAATCCTCCGGCATGACCTCGAGCATCCTTTTCTGGAAATCAATAGCGGCATCATGATGAGATCGGCTGATATCGGAATAATTGCCAAAGAACGAAGAAATATAACTGTGCATCTGACGGCCGGCAGCGTAATATGATTCGAGCGCATGCCGCGGAACCTGAGTAGAATCGATGCTATTGAAAAGAGCACTTGCCTCGGTGAAGAATCCGGCGAGGGGAAGAATAGCAGCGAGATTCCAACGGAATTCCATATTAATGGGCTCTGGAGCATGCTTCACGCCATAAGAAAAATACACTATGGCCGAATCATTGTCAAAGCCGGTGTATTTTTTCCCGATCTGAAGAAGAAGTTCCATACTGTCCGGGGCAGCTTTGCGGAGCTCCTGAAGACTGTCGATTCCGGCCTGTCGCCTCTCGATAAAAAATACTCTCCGCGCAAGAGCACGATCCAGATCGCTCATCGCCACACCAAGAGCCTCGCGCTCGACTGCGCAAGCAGGAAGGACAGAGAGGAACAAAAGCAGAGAGAGAATATATTTCATTGTATAGAAGAAAGACGACGGGAAATTTCGTCATTTTCAATAATTGTCATAACCGGAAGACCGTCAGGCGTGAAGGAAGGTTCAGCACAACGGAACAAATCGGCGATCAGCGCATCGATCTCCGCCTTAGAGAGAGGAGCCGGATCGGCAACCGCCGAGGCCTGAGCCATTGCAATAGCCAAGGGAGAAAGAATCGCGGCGGGAGTAACATCGTCCATCTCCGCCATCTCGTCGAGCATGGCAAGAACGGGAAGCACAGGGTTACTGTCTCCAATCGGAGCGGGGACTGCTGTGATGCACCAGCGGTTATCCTGCTCATGCGAAAAGGCGAACCCAAAAGACTCAAAACTTCTCATGTTCGCTTCGAGGACAGCAGCCTGAGAAGGAGAAAGCTCCATTTCCTCGGCAAAAAGAAGACTCTGCGATGATATAGCTCCCTCTTCCAGCATCTTCATATACCGCTCGAAAAGGATGCGGATATGGGCACGTCGCTGAGAAATGACCATGATACCGGATCGAGACCCCGAGACAATATATGAGCCCTGCAGCTGGAAAAACGACTGTTCTTCGGTTGCCTCAGCGGTCTGAGAGCCTTCGAAGAGGCCGTCGGACTGAGCGGACGGTGCAGCATCGGGCAAATTGTCGGACGCAGCACGGAAACCGCCCTCCGAATAAGCATCGTTTCGCTGCCGGTTGAAATTATCGTAAAGTTTCTGCCAATCCTGCGGAGCGAGGGAAGCGGTCGACCGAACAGGAGAATAAACGGGAGCGTCGTCGCCGGAAGACATATCCAGCCAGGAGTTGTCGGCTGGAGCCTGCGCAAAAGGATTGAAGTCGCTGTCGAAAGGTTCATCGGGGTTCACCGCACCAACGGCAGGATCGAAAAGCGGAATCTCGGGCGACTCTTCCGGCGAAAAATCAAGCGCTCCGGCGGCCTGGGTCTTACCTAGCGTCTCGCGCACGGAAGCCTCGAGAATCTGACATATCGCCATTTCCTGCTCGAATTTGACTTCGTTCTTCTGAGGATGGATATTCACGTCGATAGCCGAGGGATCAACCTCAAAACTGATGAAATAGGACGGCATGGCATCCGGAGCGATAAGATGCTCATAGCACCGCATCACAATCTTGTGAAAGAGCGGATGCCGCATATTCCGGCCGTTGACAAAGAAAAACTGCTGTGCGCCGCGCTTTTTCGCGGACCGCGGCATTCCGATAAAGCCGTCGATTTTCACAAGCGAGGTCTCGGTGGACACGGGAGCTACAGAACTCCCGACATTCTTACCGAACAAAGAGCCGATACGCTCCTTGAGCGAGCTGGCCCGGAACTGATGCAAAGTAATGTCGTTGTGAATGAGAGTGAAGCTTATGCCCACGTTTACAAGCGCCAGGCGTTCGAACTCGCGCATGACATGGCCCATCTCGATGCTGTCCTTCTTGAGGAATTTGCGTCGGGCAGGCATATGGAAGAAAAGGTTCTTCACCATCAGGTTCGTACCGGGGACACAAGTGGCGGGTTCCTGATTCTCGAACTTCGATTCGGATATGAGCAGCCGAGTGCCGACCGTATCGCCGTGCCGCATAGTGCGCAGATCGATCTGAGCGACGGCAGCAATAGACGGCAATGCTTCGCCGCGGAAACCCATTGTGTGGAGATTGAAGAGATCTTCGGCAGCCTTAATCTTACTTGTGGCATGCCGCTCAAATGCCATGCGTGCATCGGTGGGCGACATACCGCATCCGTTATCGACCACCTGAATCAGCGTGCGACCGGCATCCTTGAGGATAATAGTCACCTCGGTGGCACCTGCATCAACCGCATTCTCAACCAGCTCCTTGATAACAGAAGCGGGGCGCTGAATCACCTCTCCGGCTGCAATCTGGTTGGCCACGGAGTCGGGCAAAAGTCGAATAACATCGCTGTTCATATAGTTGTCTGTCCTTTTTAGAGATACAAAAATACAAAAAAATGGCGGAAGTCACCCTCCGCCAAATCAAAATTCAGTACATTATATGGATAAATACCTTTGGAAACCGTGCCGGATCCACCGCCGGCAATACGTTCTGTCTTTATATCGTCAGGCCAAGAATGCAAATGGCGGCAATAAGGAGAACGCTTGAAACAAGACCAATTATCATAAGAGTTTTCGAAGCTTTACGGACATTGAAGAGAAGAGCGCAGCATCCCCAGAGTATGGCACCGAAGACTATGAGCGCGAGCACCAGGCTGCAGCAAATAAGCGCTACAAGATGCCAGTCATTGTGAAATATATTAAGCGACGTTAGGACAGCGGAATAATTGAAGAAAACGGCGGAAATAATGCCGGTCAGGAAGACGAGCACCGCGATTATAAGCCCGAAGACAATGATTCCGGTAAAAACGCCGACTACACCCGCCACGCAGTTTCCGAGAATTCGGAGCGCGGACCCGAGCCCGTTTTCTTTTTCTTCCTCGTCGAGCGGTGGAGGAGTAACCGACGATTCCCGTATGACAGTCTCACCGACTGTGCCAACATTCACCGGCTCGCCGTACATCTGAAGTTTCTGCATCGGAGTACGGGCCTCGGGAATAATCATCCATGCGACAAGATATACGACAAGGCACGGGATGAAGTAGGTGAAAACCGCCAGGACTGTATAAAGCAATCGCATGATATTCGCGTTCCAGCCAAGATATACGGCGAGGCCGCCGAATACACCTCCGAAGACATGATCTTTGCTGCTTCGATAGAGTTTCTTGCCGTTTGAGGGGATGGAGAATGAGAAAGTTTTGGTAGAATACTTCTGCTGATCTTCGAACGGAGGAGGGGTAGCCTGAGATTTGTCGCTTCCGGATTCGGACTGAGATTCGACCTCGACATATTCGGCAACGCCGTTTATATCCTCGGGTCGGCCCATGCGCTCGATAACATTCTGGACGTCCATAATGACGATAACAGATGCTCCGGCGTTGATTTTTTCGGTAAAAAGCTCACGAATACGGCTTTCGATATCGCCCACTATTTCCTCACCCTCAGTACCCTTGAAAGTCTCTTTCAGCTGATGGAGATAGTCCTGAAGAAGATTGAATGCGTCTTCGTCCATGTAGAAAATCTGGCCGTCGACATTAGTTGCAAAAGATCGTTTCATTGTTTGTCGGATTGTAGGTTTAAAAGGTGATTAACAGTGTGAGAGATTTCATTCCATGAAGACATGAGCTGGTCGAGGAAACACTGCCCTGCGGGAGTGATGCTGTAGTACTTTCTGGGAGGCCCCGATGGAGATTCTTCCCATCGGTAGGTGAGGATTTCATCATTTTTCAGACGCGTGAGGAGCGGGTACAGAGTTCCCTCCATCACGATAAGATGGGCTTCCTTCATCCTCTCGATGATTTCCGATGCATAGCAGTCCTCATGCTGGAGAAGGAGGAGGACGCAGAATTCAAGCATCCCTTTTCTCATCTGCGACTTCAGATTGTCGATGTTCGTAGCCATGTGCGCTTTTTGTTTGATTGTAGATTCTTAGAGGATTACCTTTGATGTTGCAAAGGTAAGCAGAATTATAGTACTATGCAATACAAAGTACCTTAGTTTAACAAAACTTAACAAACAAGATGAGAAATTGCCTCAGGGCTAAGTAAAAAACCGGGCGGCACTTCGTGAGGAAATGCCGCCCGGCTTTATAAGATCAGTTCTCGATTAGTTGAGAGCCTTGTTGATGTTGAAGCGTGAGAATTCGAGGTCGTTAGCAGCCATCTTAGCCATAGCGGGGTCGAGTTTGACAGCCTGGCGGAGGTTGGTGTTGAGCATCGATTCATTGTTGGTGCGAGCACCGAGGACAGCCATCAGATAGTATGTTGTAGCGTCGGGGTTGTCAATAGCACCGAGAGTAGATTTGGCCTTGGAGTAGTTCTTAGCGAGGATCTGAGCGAGAGCAGCGTTGTTGCTCTTGGTGTTGCCGAAAGCACGTTCAGCAGCGGCCACGTCGCCTTCCTTGAGGTAGTAGGTACCGAGGGCACCTGCGAGTTCGTTCACACCGGCAGCAGAACCGAAGTACTGGTTAGCCTTAGCATTGTTGCCCTGAAGAAGCTCGATAAGACCGAGGTTCATAGCGGGTTCGCCGTTCTTGCTGAGAGAAGCAGCCTTAGCGAAAGAAGCCTTGGCGGCGTCGTAGTCCTTGTCGATATACTGAGCCATGCCGAGGTCGTTCCAAGTACGGTAGTCGTTGGGGAAGAGACGTGCAGCGGTGTCGTATATTTTCAGTTTCTGGCCGTTGTCGTTAGTAAGAGTAGCGGCGTAGAGGATTTCCTCAACGTTGAGCTGCGAGGGATCGCTTGCAGCGAGCGCACGGATTTCGTCATCGCTCTTGCCGATAACGTTGACAGAAGCAGTGATGCGCGAGTAGCGGAGCTGGGGGAGGATAGTCTCGGCGAGCTGTTCGAATACGGATGAGAGGTTGCGGATTTCACGTTCGCGCTGTTCGGGATCCTTGTACATGGAGAGCACGCTGAGGATAAGGTCTTTGTCCTGGATGTTGCTCTGCTGAACGAGTTTCTGGAAACCTTCCCAGTCCTGAGCGGTGAACTGAGCTGTGAGTTCGCCGAATTCGGTGATCTTGTCCTTCTTGAGCTGCTTGGTCATGTAAGCCTTGGTGTTCTTCTCACGGTTTTCGGCGAGCTTGGTGTTGAGTTCGACACCACCGTCGGGGGAAGCGTAAGAAGAGATGTTGATTTCCTCGAGCTGGAGGTTCTCAGCACCGTTGGCCTCTTTGATTTCCTTGCGGAGCTCTTCCATCGCATCAGTGTTGAGCTGATTTGCGCGGATGTTAGCCTGGTTGATAAGGAACATGATGTCGGCAGCGTATTTCTCGTTGATGATACGCTGGAAAGCATCGGGAGCGATAGCGGGAGCAACGGAAGCAGCGTTAGCGAGAGCAGCAGTAGCAAGCACGCCGTTTGCAACCTTCACGCCGGGAAGAGTGTAGACTTTCGAACCATGCTTAACTGTGAAGTTGAGGAAGAGTTCGCTCTTAGCCATTTCGGGCTGATAAACGAAGTTCACGGGAATAGTCTGTACTCCGCCGTTCTGATAAGAGATAACGGGATTGTTACCGCGTACTTTCTCGCCCTGGAAAGTATAGGGCTGCGAGGTAACCTCAGTACCATTGAACTTGAGGGTAGGAGTAACAGTAACCTCGGCGTTCTTCACAAAGAACTTTGCGGGAATCTTTGCGCTTACACGAGCAGGAACATTCACACCGACAACCTCAAGAGGATTGGGAGCGCAAGTGAAATAATCGGAGCTGAACTGACCGAGCTTCTTGCCGCAAGAGCTGAGGGAAAGCGCAAGGCCGAGTCCAATCACATAGCATAATTTACGATACATAACCGAATTGTTTGATATAGATATAGTTTATATTCTACCACAAAGGTACAACTTTTTTCCGGCTTATTAAAAAATAGGCCTGAATAATTGTAAAATTTTATATAAAGCGCCCGCGGAGCATGACTTTTTCAATCCACGGCGTGGTATACGCATAGGGGATAAAGGCAAGCTGTCGCACAGGACGCGACACAATCAGCGAAGCCGTGCGTCCCGGAGCGATTGCTCCGAGTGAAGCGCCAAGATCCATGGCGGCGGCGCCATTGATGGTCGTTGCGGCCAGAGCCTCGGCGGGAGTGAGACGCATCTGTATGCATCCGAGGGCCCACACAAAGCGCATGTCGCCCGAGGGTGAAGATCCGGGATTAAAATCGGAAGCAAGAGCCACTGTAAGACCCTGCTCTACCGCACGTCGCGCCGGGGCATATGGCATCCCGAGGAAGAACGATGCGCCGGGAAGCATCGTGGCGACGGTATCGGAATTGCGGAGCACTTCAATCTCCTCCTCTCCCATTCTTTCGAGATGGTCGACGGAAAGAGCGCGATGCTTCACACCGATCTGGACGCCGCCCGAATTATCGAGCTCGTTGGCATGAATCTTCGGACGCATTCCGTAGCGCGAAGCAGCCGTGAGGATGCGGTCGGTTTCCCCGACTATAAAGAATCCGCGGTCGCAGAATACGTCCACATAGTCGGCGAGGCCTTCGGCAGCCACTGCGGGAAGCATGTCGCGGATGAGCATATCCACATATTCACTCTGGCGGCCGACATAAGCGCGCCCGACAGCATGTGCACCGAGGAATGTACACTTCATGTCGCCGGGATATGCCTCACGGAGTCGTGCGGCGACACGCAGCATCTTCAGCTCGTCTTCCACGGTGAGCCCGTAGCCGCTCTTGACTTCGATGGCACCGGTTCCCTTGGCGGCCATATCCTGCACTCTGGCAAGGCTCTGGCGGAACAGTTCATCTTCGGAAGTAGAATGGAGAAGGTCGGCGGAGTTGAGTATGCCTCCTCCGCGGGCCGCAATTTCCTCATAGCTCAGACCACGGATCTTGTCGAGGAACTCACCTTCGCGGCTGCCTGCATATATTATATGTGTATGCGAGTCGCAGAAAGCAGGAAGCACATCGCCTCCCCGGGCATCATATATCTCTTCGGTAGCCGGGTCGGGCAGAGAATCCATCGTTCCGACAGCAGCTATTCTACCGTCTGTGCCGACACGGATCCACGCATTGTCGAGACCGGGCGCAGAGTCCATCTCCAGACCCCTGAGCCGGGTCACTCCCGGCTCAAGAATCTGATGGATGCGGTTGATATTGATTATATACATGTCTTGACGAAGTTGACCGACTTCTCAATCAGCGGCGACATAACGGTATCCACTTCGAGGAACGGAACCTCGGCGCGATAAGCGGTGTAGAGAGCTTCGAGGACTTCCGACGAACGGAGCGGCCGCCGGAACTCGAATGCCTGTGCAGCCGTAAACATCTCGATTCCGAGGACACGGGCAGTATTCTCCACCACACGGATAAGCTTGGTGGCGGAATTAGCGCCCATAGACACATGGTCTTCCTGACCCTGCGACGAAGGAATTGAGTCGCAGCTTGTGGGCCAGCAAAGTCCTTTGCTCTGGTTGAGGACAGAAGCGGCAGCATACTGGGCGATCATGAATCCTGAGTTGAGACCCGGTTTGGCAACAAGGAACGACGGCAGACCGCGGGTGCCGCTCACCAGTTTGTAGACGCGGCGCTCGGAAATGTTGGATAGCTCGGACATTGCCACGCAAAGATAGTCCATCGGCAGAGCTATGGGTTCGCCGTGGAAGTTACCGGCAGATACGATGATGTCTTCTTCGGGGAAGATGGTGGGATTGTCTGTCGGACTGTTGATTTCATCCTCGATTACGGCGCCCACAAAATTGATTGTATCGAGTACAGCCCCATGAACCTGAGGGATGCAGCGGAAGGAATAGGGATCCTGAACATGCTGCTTGTGCTGAGCGATGAGTTCGCTGCCTGCGAGGAGAGCGCGCATTTCATCAGCAACAGCCACCTGACCGGGATGGTGACGAACGGCGTTCACCTCATGACCGAAAGGCTCGATGCGGCCGTCGAATGCCTCAAGCGACAAAGCGGCGATTTTATTGGCGGCGGCATAGAGGTGACGTGCGCGATGCACAGCCCAAGTGGCATGAGCTGACATGAACTGTGTGCCGTTTAGCAGCGCCAGCCCTTCCTTCGACATGAGAGTGAGAGGCTCCCAGCCTTTTTCCTTCAGCACTTCGGCAGCGGCAACAATCTTTCCGTTATAGAGCACTTCGCCAAGACCAATCAGGGGCAGACACATGTTTGCAAGCGGAGCGAGGTCGCCCGAAGCGCCGAGAGAACCCTGGCAGTATACGACGGGAATGACATCTTCGTTGAAGAAATCGACCAGACGCTGCACTGTCGAAAGCTGTACGCCAGAATTTCCGTAGCTCAGACTCTGCACTTTCAGAAGCAGCATCATCTTCACAATCTCCGGAGCCACGCGCTCGCCCACGCCGCATGAATGCGACATGACAAGGTTGCTCTGGAGTTTGGATAGGTCATCCGTTCCGATAGAGATGTTGCAGAGCGAACCGAAACCGGTAGTGATGCCGTAGAGGGGCTCGGTTGTAGCCTCGATTTTTTTATCAAGATATTCACGGCATCGTGTTATCAGTTCGACAGCCTTGTCGCCGAGATGAAGGGTATATCCACCTTCAACGAGCTCGCATGCACGGTCGATGGTAAGCCGTGCAGGGCTTATAGTATGATTTTTAGCCATTGTCAGTCCTTAAAAGCGTTGTCAATAATTGAATCTTCAACAAAATTGGGGAGAGTAACAGTGAGATTGGGAGTACGCGCGATCTCTCGCTCTATAGCAGCTCGGGCGCCAGCATTGCGGGCCCACGAACGGCGTGCGATACCGTTGTTCACATCCCAGAATAGCATTTCACTGATGCGTGCGGCCGATTCCTTCGAACCGTCGATCACCATGCCGAAACCGCCGTTGATCACTTCTCCCCATCCAACACCTCCGCCGTTATGTATAGATACCCATGTGGCACCGCGGAAGCTGTCGCCGATCACATTATGGATAGCCATGTCGGCAGTATACTGCGATCCGTCGTAGATATTCGAGGTCTCGCGGAATGGAGAATCGGTGCCGGAGACATCGTGATGGTCGCGTCCGAGGACTACGGGAGCTGAAATCTCACCGTTGGCAATGGCGTCGTTGAAAGCAAGGGCGATCTTGGTGCGCCCTTCGGCATCAGCATAAAGGATACGGGCCTGACTGCCCACAACAAGGTGGTTGGGTCCTGCTTCCTTGATCCAGTGGATATTGTCGTCGAGCTGTCCCTTGATATCGTCTGGAGCGGTGGCACGGATTTCTTCAAGGACACGGGTAGCGATGCGGTCGGTGGCTGCAAGGTCCTCAGGCTTTCCGGATGTACATACCCAGCGGAAGGGGCCGAAGCCGTAGTCGAAGAAGAGCGGGCCCATTATGTCCTGAACATATGAGGGATAGCGGAATTTGCCGTCTTCCTTCAGAATGTCGGCACCGGCACGGGAGGATTCGAGGAGGAATGCGTTGCCATAGTCGAAGAAGTACATGCCTCGTGCGGCAAGTTTATTGATAGCAGCCACCTGACGGCGCAGGGAATCCTGAACACGACGCTTGAATTCCTCGGGATTATCAGCCATCATGGCCTTGGATTCCTCGAATGTGAGACCGACGGGATAATAACCGCCCGCCCAGGGATTGTGAAGCGAAGTCTGGTCAGAGCCAAGCTCAACCTCCATATTCTCTTCTGCAAGGCGTTCCCAAAGATCAACAACATTGCCCTGATAAGCAAGCGACACGGCCTCATGCGCAGCCTTGGCACGACGAACGCGATCCAGAAGAGTGTCAAGGTCGGTATAAACCTCATCGACCCAACCCTGGGAGTGGCGTTTTTCTACTGCCTGAGGATTGATTTCTGCGGTAACAGACACAACTCCGGCAATGTTACCTGCCTTGGGCTGTGCGCCGCTCATGCCGCCGAGACCGGCAGTTACGAAAAGCAGACCGCCGAGGTCTTTCTGACCGGGTTTGAGATGACGGCGTCCGGCATTGAGGACGGTGATTGTCGTACCGTGCACAATACCCTGCGGACCGATATACATATATGATCCGGCGGTCATCTGTCCGTACTGGCTCACACCGAGCGCATTGAAGCGCTCCCAGTCGTCGGGCCTGGAATAGTTGGGGATAACCATACCGTTTGTCACCACTACCCGAGGAGCGCCCTTGTGAGAGGGGAAGAGGCCGAGAGGATGGCCCGAATACATGACGAGAGTCTGCTCGTCGGACATCTCGCTCAGATACTTCATCGTGAGAAGATACTGGGCCCAGTTCTGAAAGATTGCACCGTTGCCACCATATATGATGAGCTCGTGAGGATGCTGGGCCACAGCGGGATTCAGGTTGTTCTGAATCATGAGCATAATGGCAGCCGCCTCTTTTGATCGAGCGGGATACTCGTCGATATGACGGGCGTACATATCGTAATCGGGACGAAAACGGTACATATAGATACGGCCGTAGCGACGGAGTTCGTCGGCGAATTCCGGGGCGAGGACCGCATGCTGCTCAGCGGGGAAATACCGGAGAGCATTGCGGAGAGCCAGACGCTCCTCTTCGGGCGAAAGGATTTTCTTACGCCTTGGAGCATGGTTCACCGTTGTGTCATAAGGTTTAGGAGCAGGCAGCTCCGCCGGAATGCCGGCACGGATTGCACTGCGGAATTCTTCGGTCGTCATTTTCCTGAAATTTTTGAATTAACTATTTCCAATACTTCTTTTTCCAGTTCTTCGGCCCTACGCTCAATGTCTTCAGCCTCGGCGACGAGCGCATCGGCCTTGGCGCGGTCTTTGAGCCCGGCTGCATTGATACGCACATTCAGACCGGCACCTCGGACTGCGGCACGGGCTGCGAGCGCGCCCACGCCTCCGTCGCTTGCGGAGGCCGGATTGCCATTCTCGGCAACAGCACGCAGAACCCTGAAAGTATCGAGTGAACGCTTCATGGTAGTCAGAGGAACCTCGCATGCGAAAAGCGTGGCTTCCTCAAGAGCCTGAGCACGAGCTTCCTTCTCGGCATCTGTACCTTTGGGCATCCCGAAGACAGCCATAATGCGGTTGAAAGCCTCGGTGTCTTCGTCGACAAGCGCGAGCAGATCGTTCATAATGGCCTGACCTTCGACAGCGATATCGGAGAATTCTTCCCAACGGTCATCCCAGCCGGCCTTGTGAGCCGAGAGGTTGGCAACCATGGTTCCGAGAGCTGCAGCAAGACTGCCCATATACGCCGAGATTGAGCCGCCACCGGGCGCGGGCGATTCCGACGCAGTCTCTTCGGCAAAGCCGCGACAGGTGAGATCGACAAGTTTCTTCTGATCTTTCTTGTCGGCCTCGAGCATATATTCGATGATCTTTTCCTCGGGGTTGAAAGGACGCAGTTCGTCGAGCCCCATCGACTTGACTGCCATGCGTACAATTTCGTGCTCGGGAATGCCGAGCGAACGTTCCTGCAGACGAAGGAAATATTTTCCGGCCTCAACGATAGCTTTCTTGGGCACAAGACCGACAATCTCGGTGCCGGTGACACGGATACCGCGCGCATTGGCAGCCTTGCAAACCTCGTGGAATGCCTTGTGGAGCGGCGTGGCCGCAGTATCGGTAATGTTCATCGAAACCTGTGCGATGCCGTATTCGTCGATATACCATCCGATGGCCTTGGTCCCCTTGAGAGTACCGGGAATCATGATAGTCTTTCCGTTCTCGTCTTTCAGAGGCTTGCCGGTCACCTTGCCGCCTTCACGTGCGGGACGGCCTTTCTCGCGGACGTCGAATGCAATAGCGTTGGCACGGCGTGTGGAAGTAGTATTGAGGTTGAAATTCACCGCAATAAGAAAATCGCGAGCGCCTACGGTAGTAGCGCCGGTACGTGCCACACCCTCATCGAAGGGACGGTCGCCGAAATCGGGAGCCTTGCCGGGATGATTCATCTTCTCGGGCAGGGCCTCGTATTCGCCGGCGCGGCAGACTGCGAGATTCTTACGCTCGGGAGTATAAGCTGCGGCTTCGTAGCAGTATGTAGGCACTGCAAGCTCGTCGGCGATACGCTTGGCGAGCTTGCGGGCGAGCTCGGCACACTCCTCAAGAGTGATACCGGCTACAGGTATGAGGGGCAGCACGTCGGTGGCGCCCATACGCGGATGGGCGCCATGGTGCTTGCGCATATCTATAACTTCAGCAGCCTTTTTGACGCCCTGGAAGGCGGCTTCAACCACTGCGTCGGGCTCTCCGACAAATGTCACCACAGTGCGGTTGGTAGCCTGACCCGGGTCTACATCGAGAAGTTTGATTCCGGGAACTTTCTCAATCGCATCGGTGATGCTCTTTATCACTTCAGTATCGCGGCCTTCACTGAAATTAGGCACGCATTCGATAAGTTGTTTCATGAAATCTTTAAGGTTATTTTACGCAAAATGTTTAGTTGTGTTTTTGGTCATATGGTTCCGGTATTACATTCTGTATCCGGTGTAAGTGGATGGAGAAATGGCATGAAGCTCGGCCCGTACACTGTCGCTGATTCCTTCCAAAGAATCAATGAAAGACGAAATGGCTGCTTCGTCGACCACTGAATTGGTTCGTGTGAGGGCTTTGAGCGCCTCATAAGGCTTGGGATATCCCTCACGGCGGAGAATAGTCTGGATAGCCTCAGCGACAACACTCCAGCAGTCGTTTAGGTCGGCATCGATCGACTCGCGGTGCAGAATCAGCTTACCGAGGCCCTTGAGAGTAGACTCGATAGCGATAAGGCTGTGAGCGAGAGGCATACCGATATTGCGGAGCACCGTCGAGTCGGTAAGGTCGCGCTGCAGACGGCTGATAGGCAGTTTCATAGCCAGATGGGTAAGAAGCGCGTCGGCGATACCGAGATTGCCTTCGGAGTTCTCGAAGTCGATGGGGTTCACCTTGTGTGGCATAGCCGAGGAACCCACCTCTCCGGCCTTGATACGCTGCTTGAAATAGTTCATCGAAATATATGTCCAGAAATCGCGGTCCAGATCGATGATAACAGTGTTCAGGCGCCGTATTCCGTCGAATATGGCGGCGAGATTGTCGTAGTTCGAAATCTGAGTGGTGACACACTCACGCTCGATGCCGAGACTGTTGCGGAGGAAATTGGCTCCGAAAATCTGCCAGTCGATGTCGGGGAATGCCACACGGTGTGCGTTGAAATTACCGGTGGCACCGCCGAACTTACCCGAGAAAGGCACCCCGGCGAGAAGGTCACGCTGAGTCTCGAGACGGTATGCGAAGACACCAATTTCCTTACCGAGAGTAGTGGGCGAAGCGGGCTGACCGTGAGTCTTGGCGAGCATTGGGATGTCGCGATATTCGTCGGCCAGCTCGTTGAGCTTGTCAATAAGGGAACTGTATGCCGGGATTACAACTTCGTGCATAGCATCGCGGAGCATCATCGGGAACGAAGTATTGTTGATATCCTGAGAGGTAAGGCCGAAATGGATGAACTCCTTACGATCGGACAGACCGAGCGCATCGAATTTTTCCTTCAGGAAATATTCCACGGCCTTGACGTCGTGGTTTGTGACTTTTTCGATATCCTTCACAGCCTGAGCGTCGGCTATGGTAAAGTTTTCGGGATTGTAGATTGCGCGGAGATCTTCAATCTGAGCCTCGGTAAGAGCCGGAAGCTGAGGAAGACCGATAGCGGATATTGCGATGAAGTATTCCACTTCCACCTTCACGCGGTAGCGGATGAGAGCATACTCCGAGAAATAATCAGCGAGTCGAGCGCATTTGCCGCGGTAACGGCCGTCGACAGGAGAAATGGCAGTGAGTTGCGTTAGTTCCATTGTCTATGGTTGATAAGTGTCAATATGTCGTTGTTTCTTTTCTTCTAAAATTTCCGAAATTGTGAGCATTATGCCGCTTTCCTCAACATCGCCGAATTCGTCGTTGATAGCAGTACCGAACATCTTCATCGTAGGCGAAAGGCTCATATATGCATGCACGAGGGGGGGAATCGTATTTCCAAGCTCCCGTACTTTCGAATTGAGAATCCTCATGTCGGCCTTGAAAGATCCGCCGTCGAAGACCGATGCCAGCTCTGCGGGATCGGCGTCGGTACGCAGAGGCCTGATAGGGCGCACAAGACCGTCGGAATCCGGGAAATACTTATTGAGGAAAAACAGAATCAGATCGCGGCATCGTGCCGTATAGCTCGGATACATGGTAACCTTGCCGAACAGATACTTCATCTGGGGATATTTGACTGTCACAGCACCGAGTCCGTCCCAGAGATTGTCCAGAACATAGATAGCCTTCGCTCCGGCTCTCGAACTCTGATACTCGGGCCGAACAAAGGAGCGGCCGAGTTCGATGGTATATGGCAGATAATCCTCAAGGAAGCGCTGGGAGAAGCTGAACATATGGCTCGTGGCGATATGAGGGCGACCCGTCTCGTCGAAGGATATTTCCGGACCGCTGATGAAACGGTAACCGCCCAGAATCAGCCTGCTGTCGGGATCCCACACGACAAGCTGCCGGCATGGCTTCTCCATGATGTCGAATTCGTCGATATCGCAGTCTTTGCCTGTGCCGCCGCCGGCCATGCGGAAAGCGGTCTCGCGGAGACGTCCGACTTCACGCATCGTATTGGGCGAGTCGTGAGCCGTCACCACATAGAGTTCGTTGTTTCCCTTGTTGGTCCGGCGCAGGAAGCGTTCGTGCGTCAGTTCCTTTTCAATAAGGTCAGTGTCGACAGGCTGTATAATAGGCTGATTCATATACTTTCCGGATATTTTGCCGGCAGAGAATATACAATATGCCGCAGCATCGAGGCCTCGTCGGCGGCCGAATCACCGCCATAGAGCGACTGCCATGGCACAACATCGCCGACAGTGAGTGTATACTGCTTTCCACGGGAACGCATCACCTCACGCGGGAGGAGCAGCATTTCGTAGTTGAACTTGATTCCCAGACGTTTGCGCAATCGCGCCCAACGATAGAAACTGAGTGAATTTCTTCCCTCGAAGTGCACAGGCACTATATCGCGCCTCGACTCTATTGCCTTTGTCACGGCCATCTTCCGCCAAACGAGGTCGGAAATTGTGCCGTCGTCGCCCAGACGCGACACCAGCCCGGCAGGATAGATCACGACCGGATCGTCGCCCGAAAGAACAACATCGAGTGCGACTGCAGCCTCGCGGCTCTGTGCTCCGTGCTTGTTGACCGGCACAAAGCATTCGCGCAGAGGCTCTATCGCCATCAGAAGATCATTAACGACAAAATGCACCTGGCGGCCATAGTGGTCGGAAAGCCATGAAATCATGGATATTCCGTCCAGGCCGCCAAGAGGATGATTGCTGACAATTATACATCTGGAAGACGCCGGCATGCGTTCGATGCCACGCACCGACAACCGGACATCAAGAGATTTGAGAATACCACGGCAGAAGTCCGCGCCACGGCTCGGATAGTTGGCCTCAAGGAGGGCGTTCATCTCTTTCTGACAGATGAGGCGCTCGAGCATACGGATTACGAAGCGGGGAATATGACGTCCGCGAGGGCCAAGGCGCTCCTTAAGCACCCGCTCAACATCTATTCGTATCGGACCCTTCTGCATAGAACTGTATTTCTCTTTTAAATTGCAAAGGTACATAAAAAAAGCGATTTTTTACGCCCGGTGTATAAGAAAGTCAAGAC
>CABRLF010000040.1 GCA_902471685.1 uncultured Porphyromonadaceae bacterium | reverse complement strand
GAAGCGCCTGCCACAAGGACACCGGCAGATAATGCGGAGATTGTCAGCATTGTTTTTATATTCATGCGTTTAATTTTTCTGTTCTTCGTTAAGGCGCTCGTATACTTCGAGACACATACGGGTATTATGATAGGGGCATTTCCAGAAACCGGCCTTGTCGTCGGCGCGGTTTACACATCCGTCATGACGGCTCCAGAACCATTCGCCATTTTCATGGTCGACAATATTTTCACTGATATACCGCCAGGTTTCAACTGCTTTATTTAATGCCGACATATCGCCGTGATAACGGTAGAGCCATATAAGCCCGACCATCTGTTCAGCCTGCACCCACCAGTGCTTGTCATTGTCGAACCGTCCGTCGGCATGTCGCTCATAGACCATGGAGCCGTCGGTGCAACGTCCGTGGAGCGCGGCTTCGGCAATACGCCTTGTGGCTTGGAGAGTGCGAGCCGTAAGAGCCTCGTCACCGAGAACCTGTGCGGTCTCAAGCAGAAGCCATGAAGCCTCGATGTCGTGGCCATAGGAAATAATACCGTCGGAACGGCGCCAGCTGTCATCGAAGAACAGACCCATGTGTCCGCGCCACTCCGGAGCCGTTATTCTGTCGAGGAAAATGCCGAGCAAAGACGTGAGAGCCTCGCGAAGTTCAGCATCGGGCCATATGCGCATGAGATTGGTATATGGCTCAATTATATGAAGATGAGTATTCATCGTCTTGGAGGCATTGGCATCTTTCTCGCTCAGACGCATGTCGGCGATAGGCTGCCAGTCGCGGGTGAGAGCCTCTATGTACCCTCCCCTCTCGCGGTCGCGGCTATGATCTTCGATGTCGTGGAAGAGCCTGATTGCGTAGTCAAGAGCTTCACTATCACCGGTCGCTCGTACATATTCCGAGAGACCGTAGATGGCGAAACCAATGGCGTAGAACTGTTTCTTTGTATCGAGCGGCTTTCCGTCGGCGCTTATAGACCAATATATGCCACCGTGTTCTTTATCGTAGAATCGGTCGATAATCTCCCGTTTGGCGCGGGTGGCCATTTCGAGATAAGTATTGTCGCCGGTGACGCGGTATGCGGCCGAAAAAGCCCAGAGAATGCGGGCATTGAGAATAGCGCCCTTGGGAGCGTCCGGATCGTGACGGTCGTGACCGTCACGGCGTCCGTAGAATCCGCCGCGCGGGTCTGTCATACTGTCGATCCAATAAGGAAGGATATTGGTGCGGAGGTTTTCCATGACCTCCGCACTGAGTTGTTCTTTAGTCATAACACGTTGGCGAAGTCGGTTGCTTCGTCTTCTGTCGGAGTTGATTCATTGATATTCTTACGTCGTTGACGGAGCTTGGTCACTATTTCATTGACGGTTCCTGTAGTCAGCGGATAGAACGACGCGATAATTGCAGCGGCCGCTGCCACACCGGCCGGAATGAGAGTCATCAGGTACCACAGGCATCCGATTGCCGAATCCGGCTGTGCCATTCCCGTAGCAGCCTCATCATAGCCGCAGGCATTGAGCAACCAGAGCACGGCTGCGCCGCCGAGAGCGCCGCCGAATTTCTGAGCCATTGAAGAAGAAGAGAAAATGAGGCCGGTCGAGGCGGAGTTGAATTTAAGTTCCGCATAGTCGCTTACATCGGCATACATCGACCAAACCAGCGGCGACATTATTCCGGTGAAAACCGAAATGGCCACCTGAAACAGGAGCATGAGCCAGTAGCCGGCTGGAGTGACGGGCAGAATGAAGAAAGCTATGCTGAGAACAACCAGCACCAGATTGACGCCAATAAAAGTATTCTTCTTTCCGAAATGTCCGGCCAGAGGAACAGCAAGAGCGACACCAATCATATTGGCGATCTCGCCGATGCCGAGGAAAAGACCCGAATAGAAGAGAATGTTGCCGAACGGACCGAACGGCAGCCATGCATCAGGACCTATGATATCAGCGAAGAAATATGCGACGGTAGCGCCGCGGACCGTATTGAAAAGATTGAAACAAAGAGCCGCACCTATAAGCAGCCACCATGGCCGGTTGGACAGCAGCGAACGGAAGTCGCTGCCGACCGAACCGGTGGGAACTGTTTGGACGGTTTCGCGAGTCATGGCGAAGCAGCAAAGGAAAAGCACCAGACATGCGGCGGCAATGACGCACATGGCGAACTGCCAGCTCGAAGCCGGCGATGCGCCCATGGTATTCTGGAAGAAACGGCACAGCGGCTCCCATGAGAAAAGAGCGATGAACGAGCCTCCGTAGGCGAAAAACATGCGGAAAGACGAGTAAACGGTCTTTTCTCTTGTACTGTCTGTAACCACGCCGAGCATAGCGCCGTACGGCACATTGATGCCGGTATAGACTGTCATCATCAGAATATATGTGACATAAGCCCAGACCAGCTTGCCGGCGTACGAGAAGTCGGGAGTAGTGAAAAGCAGAATACCGCATATTGAGAACGGCGCAGCCATCCAGAGGAGGTAAGGACGGTATTTGCCCCAGCGTGTGCGTGTGCGGTCGGCCACAATGCCCATCATCGGGTCGGATATGGCATCCCAGATTCTTGTGACGAGCACCAGCAGAGCGGCGTCGACAAGCGAGAGCCCGAAAATATTAGAGTAGAAGAAAGGCAGATAGTAGCTGAAAACCTTCCAGAACATCGACGACGACATGTCGCCGAAGCCGTAACCGATTTTTTCCTTTAAGTTCGTCATGGTATCGCTGGGATTCTTATTCGGCTACAAGAACCGGTGAGAGTATTTCGATGTTCGAGTCGATAAGACGGTTGATGGTCTTTACCGATTCCGCGGTAGTAAGGCCGTCGGTGGGGGTATTGAGGCAATAGTCCACCAGCTGATCGATGGTAGATGTGGCAACATGCATGCGGGTGTCGGAAGAAGCATAGTAGATGAATACCTTGCCGTCTTCGTCTGCAATCCAGCCATTGGCAAAAAGAACGTTCATCACGTCGCCGACATATTCTTCGCCTACAGGGGCCATGAAATAACCGCCGGGCGAAGCGATCTTACGCCAGGGTTCGTCGAGAGCGGTCATGTACATGTACAGGACATAGCGCAGACCTGATGCGCAGTTTCGCACACCGTGTGCGAGATGCAGCCAGCCTTTGGGAGTCTTGATGGGATGGGGTCCTTCGCCGTTTTTCACTTCCTTGATGGTGTGGTAGATGCGTTGGTCGATGATGCGCTCCTCCCGGGTGATTTCGGCATTGGTTATGTCGTCGATGAGCGTCCAGCCTATGCCGCCGCCACTGCCGGTATCGATAAATGAATCCTGCGGACGGGTATAGAGTGCGTATTTGCCGTCGACGAACTCGGGATGGAGAACGACGTTACGCTGCTGGCTCTTGCATTTGAGATCCGGAAGACGTTCCCAGTTCACAAGGTCTTTGGTGCGGGCGATGCCGCATGCGGCAGTAGCCGCCGAAAGGTCGCCGGGCTGAGAGTCATCGTGACGCTCCACGCAGAAGAGACCGTAGACATATCCGTCTTCATGGGCTGTGAGTCGCATGTCGTAGACGTTTGTACCGATATTGTCGGTATCGGGCATAGTGACGGGGCGGTCCCAGAAACGGAAATTATCAATGCCGTTGGGACTCTCGGCCACGGCGAAGAACGACTTGCGGTCGTTACCCTCTACGCGCACCATGAGAATATATTTGCCGTTCCATTTGATCGCACCCGAATTGAGAGTTGCGTTGACACCGATGCGCTCCATGAAATATGGATTGGTAACCGGGTTGAAATCGTATTTCCAGGTCGGAGGGACCATTTCGGCGGTTATGACGGGGTTCTTGTAGCGGCAGTAGATGCCGTTGCCTTCTATAGCCTCGTTGGGCCGTGCGATAAGTTCCTCGTAGCGGGCGAGGACAAGATCTTTTCTATATTCGAATATATTCATTTTTGTAGGATAAAAAGGGGAGATAGGTTTACAGGGGGGTACTTGAAACCATTATCACAATAAGACGATTGTTGAATCGGCAGCGAAGGTTCTGAAGGATTCTTCGGAAACCTGGCCGGGGTAAGGGGCATAGAAATGTCCGGGCTTGTCGTGGGCGTTACGCCAGACAACGACATAGCTCACCGGATTTTCCTTAAGCAGAGGCAGAAGGACGTCGGTCCACCATCCGGCCATGGGGATGCTCTCCATACCGGTCTCGGTGAATGCTGCGATCTTGCCGTGCCCGGCAGCTGCCTTACGGACAATATCGAGGCCTGTGGCGACAGCATTCCGGTATTCTTCCGTGCCGTCTTCGCCTCCGAAATGGTAAATGTCCATGCCGAGGATATCGACGATATCATCGCCGGGATAACGCACCATGTAGTCTTCGGGCGATTCGGTGCGGTCGGGAGAATAAGCGTAGAGTACGTTGTCGATGCCGGCAGCGTCCATTTCCTCGCGCATGTCTGTCCAAAGCTTCTGATAGTCTTCGGCAGAGCACAAAGGCGCGCCCCAGAAGAACCATCCGCCGCTGTTTTCATGCCAGGGCCGGAAGATAACGCCGATACGGTTGCCGTCTTCATCGGTAAGCGAGCCAAGGAACCGGGCCACGGCGCGCACCTGCTCGCGGTAAAGCTTGTTGTAGACGGAGTCATTGGCCATTCTGGCAACAATGGTCGAATCGGCTACCTGCCAGCTGTCGCCACCGTCAACGGGGTTCCAGAGATGCCAGCTGAAAGTGTTGATACCGCCACGGGCATTCTGCGCACGTACTTCTTCGCGGATGCGGCTGAAAGGCACACCGTCGATATTGAGCGAGTCGCCAAGTTCGATACGGCCAAGGTCCCAGCTCATCACGGCGGGATATTTGCCGGATACATCTTTCACATCCGAACGACCCTGCTCGAATTTCCAGTCATGGCCGTAGACAGGATCGTCGTGATGGCCGAAGAGGATTTTGCCTTCGGCGGTCTGCGCCTCGAGGCGCGATCTGAGTACTTCAGCCGGAGTCATGGCTGAAGCCTCGTTTCCGGCCGTCTTCTGCTGCCTGCTGCAGGCAACAAAAGAGGCGGAAACGGCTAATAAACCTATTGCAATTTTACCTATATATTTCATTCTTCAGCTCTGACTATTTGAGAGAGGGCATCTGGTCGCGGGTGATAACATAAGGGCTTTCCATAACTGCGCGGAGCGATGCAGCGGTGTTGCCGAAACCATCGGTGTCGGCAACGGTCTTGTGAATGTCGTAAGTATACCAGAGGTTGAACCACGACCAGTAAGCTCCGTCGGTCATACATTTGGCAGGATCCTGCACACGGCCGGTCTCGCCGAGGACAATGAGTTTCTTGCCTCCGCATACTTCCTTGAGCGCATTGTATGCATCAATCTGCGAAGCGTCGTTGTCGGCATATACGTCGACTCCGATAACATCCACATATTCATTGCCGGGATAATCGGCGGCCATGCGGTCGTGGAATCCTTCCTCGCACTGGGCAGTCCATACCCAGATAAGGTTGTTGATGCCGTGATGCTTCACCAGACGGTCGTACATGAGTTTCCAAAGCGATTTGGTAGCTTCGCCCCCCTTTGCGCCCCACCAGAACCATGCGCCATCGTATTTGTAGCTGCCGGCAGCCTCGTGGAGAGGACGCCAGATTACCGGAATACCGGCCGTTGCGAGCTGCTTGAGATATGTGGCGACCTTGTCGATATCCTCCATAATCACCTTGTTTTCCCAAGTGCCTTCCTGAAGAGCGCGCTCGATGTCGAAATCCGTGCCGCTGCCGCCGTTCTCGGGTTTGATGGAACTGTCGTAACGGTTGAAGTCCTTATCATTGTAAGCCTTCTCGTCGGTCGGCACACGCCAATGCCACATGTAGCCAACGAGACCGTTGGCATTCCACTGCTGAGTGGCGGGAGTGATGTCGGAGTAGTCGATCCAGTTCTGTCCGGACTCTGGCAGATGGATGAAATCATAACAGGTGAAAGCCACATCCTTGCCGGTCTTGTCTTTGATCCATGCGGCAAAGTCGTTGTTGTTGTTCACATTGGCCATAGCGCCTGAAATAATCTTCTTGCCGTGGTTCTCGATAAGGAACTGGTGAACGTTCTTCGCTGTCTGGGTTGCCGAAGGATTGATCAGCGGCTCAATGTCGGTGACAGGGAGCACCTTTCCTGCGGTCTTGAAGCGTATTGAAAAGCCTTCGGCGAAAGTCTTGGAGCCGATGCCGGCGACAGTACGCTCCGGCACGGTGAGGGTGTACTGTGTCGAGCCCTTGAGTGCGGGAAGCTTGAGAACGAGTACATTGGGATTTTCAGTCGAGATTGAATAATCTGTCAGACGCGTGTCGTTGAGCGTGATGGCAGAGGTCTGACTTACAGCAATCGGAGCGGAGTATGAAAGCTCGATAGTATTAGTTGCCACGTCTATTTCAGCGCCGTCGGCAACCGACGAGGCAACGAAATTGACATCGAAAGGCGCAGTTTCATTCCAGTCGGGTTTGTGGTCGTTGTCACAAGAGACGAGAGACACTGCGAGTGCAAGCACAGCCGGGAAGGCGACACCGCCGAGTATGTTGGTTTTGAATTTCATGATTTACTTATTCCAAGGTTATTTTGTTGAGGATGAAACCGTCGCCGGTAATGATAAGACCGTTTTCACGGGCGAGTTCTTCGACAGTCCCTGCCTCGAGCGTTACTTCGAGGACCGTGCCGGGACGACCGTACTGATCAGGAATCGGTGCTGCGAGATTCGCCCACGATGTGCCGCTGCGGAGCGAGATCACCCACCAGTCGGCGTCCGGATCGGCCACGGTCGGGGTCATGTAGATGCGAAGTTTGGCGCCGGCCTTGACAGTGCTCCAGTCGTAACCGTCCCAGGCGAGATCCTGGTTGCCGTTCCATCCTGCGCAGGTCCATGCACCTTCCCATATAACGGTTTCGGAGCTTCTTTCGTATTCGAGAGCTATTTTATTTATCACAGCGGTGTGCCCATTGATGACGATAGCGGTTTCACTCCAGCCGTCGTCGGTGCCGAGGATCTGGCTGAGGTTGTCGCCCGAGAGTTCGTATTCGGCAGTTGTAGCTCCGGCAGGTACATCAATCATCGCGAATTGACCCCAGTTTGCATCGTTGAGCTGAATCTGAGCATCGGCTGCTGCGGAGAGATAGAATACGAGTTTCGCACCGGCCGGCACACTGTCGAACAGATCTTTGTTGAGTCGGAGACCTCCTGCATCCCAGTTGCCGAGCGAGAACATGCCTTCGTAGATGACGGCAGCCACATGGGTAGCGGGAATCACATCATAAGTGTAGCTGATTTCGCCGTTCGATGAAATGAGGCGAACTACAGTACCTTTGCCGCATGAGGAGGGAAGATTCACGTAGAGCTTGTCGCCATTGAAGATATACTGCACGGAAGCGCCGTTGACTTCTACCGAAGTGAGTTTGTCGCCGTTAGCGATGGTGAAAGTCATGATTTCGCCGGCAGCGGGTTCTGCTGTTTCTACCGATACCACATATGCGCATTCGGGAGAGTTTACCTGAAGCTCCGCAGTAGCGGCAGTCTCGCCGTTAGCCTTGTGAAGGGTAAGCGCACCGGTGGAAGCAGTTGCCGGAACATGGACAGTAAGGGCGTCGGATGTAGCGTTTTCTACCTCGATCGGTTCGAGACCGGCGAATTCAACCTTTGCCACGAGATCAAGATTGCGTCCGCGGAGAGTGACGTCGGCACCTGCCGATACGGGCGATGGCTCGAAGCCGGTCACCTCAGGCATGGCGGTAGCGAATACTACGGGCACGCTTTTGCCGCTCTTGAGGTTGAGTGCGCCTTCGCCGCTCCAGGCTTCCTCCGGGAACACAAATGTGACGGAAGTTGGGCTTACGGCGGTCGGTGTGACTGCTTCCTCAACATTGGGAAGCTTGACGGAAGTTACCTGATCCATATTCAGACCATTGACGGTTACTTCCTGACCGGGACGGATATTGTCTGCGGGATTGACAACAATTTCGGCAGGAACGACCATGCCTATGTTGGCAACCACAACCTTGACGCCGGATGCCGTGCAGACAACTACTGCGCCATCGGCAGTATTGTCGGGAAGGACAAACGAGATTGTCTCTTCACCTTCATTGGTATAGGTGAATTCCACCGTTGAGCCATCGGGCATTTCAACCGATGTCACAAGGTCGAAGTCCTTGCCTTTGACGGTGATTTTGTCTCCGCCCCTGGCATCGGTAAGGTCGAGAGGGGCCTCAACAGAAGGTACGATCACTTCGATTGCGACCTCCGACTCGATGGTGTTGGGCATTTCCTTTGCATCGGAGAGGATGACAGTACCGCTTACAGCTTCGGCAGGCACGACGAGCTTGATGGTCTTGCGGTCGTGAGCGACGAAAGCATCGGCAAAGACATTGACGCTGTCGGTGGTGAAGGAGAAGCATACCTCCTTGATCAGATTGAGATATTCGCCGGAAATAGTCAGCTCATTGCCGGGCTTGACAGTGAGAGGCGCGATTTCATCGATGCTGATAGGCTCGGAGAATGTGAGCAAGGTCTTGGTCTCGATGGTACCGCCGGCATAGTGAAGTGTGAGATAACCCGGCTCGGCTGTCTGAGGCACCTTGATGCGGATTTCCTCGCTGCTGATACGTTCGATATCGGTGATGTCGTCGCATCCCGGGATAGTTATTTTCACAATCTGATCCATGCCGCTGCCGAGAAAACGGAGCTCGCCGCCACGTGCGACCGGGCTCGGACCGAAAGAGTTGAGGTGGACACCTCCTACATACTGATTGGTGTTGAAGTCATCGTTGTCATCGCACGAGGTGAGAGTCGTCAGTGCCATCGACATACAGAGCATTGCCACACCGGCTATATTGAATATTCTTTTCATGATGTTCGAGGTGTTTCTCAGTTTTTAACCACACGGATATTGTCGACATAGATCATAGGCTGGCAAGCCACACCTTCGGCACCACCTGCCCACACGAACATGGTGAAGCTGTCGAAATCCTTGGCTGTAAGCGGAATGGAAGCCTTACCTCCGACGGAATTGTAGATGAAGTCTTTGACAGGCACTTTTACAGTGATCCATTTGCCGGAGGTATGGAATGCCTCGGTAGAAGACCACGGGCGGTAGAGGCCGCGGGCGATACCGTCGGCTTTGCCGTTATCGTCCTGGAAGAACGAATTGTTGCCGCCGGCCACGATTGTGCCGTAGATGTCGGGGACACCCGAAGCACTGTTCGATACACGGTCGACGCCGGCGAAGATAAGCTGCATGGCGCATGCCTGCCAGGGGTTGGATTCGGGAATCATCATCTCGAACTTCACGGCAAGATTCTGATAGTCGGAGAAATCGACAATATCGGAAAGACGTTCGCCAATGCGTTCGGGATAAGTCACGGGTTCGCTCCATGTGCCGGCCCAGTATTCGAAAGCGAAGTTGCTGTCGTCCCACACATCGTTGCCGAGAGTGGCCTCGCCGTTACCGAGACGGATATATGTGCCGTCGATCGAGTTCTCGTCGTTGCCATATGCCGGCTGATGCCATCCCTGTTTGTTTTCCTGAAGACCGAGACCTGTCACGCCGTCGGGTTCGAAGTCAAAAAGCATGCCGCGGGTATCACGGTAGTTGAAGGGCGACTTGCTTTCGCCGTATATTGTCGATACGACTATCGGGCCTTCCTTAGCGCCTTCGGGTACCTTGACAGTGAGATTATACTGGTCGTAGCTGACGATATTCGCCTTGAGGTCGCCGGGGAATGTGACAGTCATGGGCACATTGGGATCATCGGCGAAATAAGCGCCTTTGAAAGTTGCGGTGCTGCCGGGGAGAGCTCATTCGCAGTCCATTTCATCAATTCGGGGAGCCGGAATCGAGATGGTGAAGGGATATTCAACGGTGATACCGGTGGAAGTAATGAGGCGGCAGAGATTGTTAACTACCGAAGGAATGACGTTGGGGACATCGAGAATTATGGAGTGCGAAGTCACCATCGTGGGATTCAGTTTTACTTTCTGATCGTTGAACCACACCTGCTGTACGTCGCCGAGATTATCGCCGACAAAGGCGAGTTTGGCGCCCAGAGGAGCAGCGACAATGAGAGAGTCGCCTTTCAAGGGGTCACAGTCGCGCACATATTTCACTACGGGAGTATTGCCGCGGTCCTGTTCGGCATCTGTCTCGCTGCATGCAGCCATGAATCCGGCCGAAATGACAATCGCCGACAGAGCGGTATATCTGATGATTTTTTTCATGATGAGTCGTTGTTTTTCGGTTAGATTATTCGCCTGCGTAGAAGTCGACCGGTTCACCCGCGAGTGCCGGAGAGCTGGTGGAGACAGCGGCGGGGATGGGAACTATGAAAGAAGATGCCGAAAGGTTGATCGGATCGTACTGAGCGTATTCGGCGCGGTTCTGGACAATGATATAGGAATTGTCGTTATTCTCCTGGCTTTCATCGATGCCGGAAGCGGCGATGTACTGTGCGGAACGGTTATAACCTGTGCCGTAGCCGCTGTTCACGTAATCGAGGGCAGCCTGATCGCCTTCACGGTAACGGAGACGGAGCACGTCGAACCAGGTGATGGATTCGAAAGCAAACTCGCGGCGGCGTTCCTGCATGATGTCCTTGAAAGTAATCGAGTTAACCTCGCTTACACCGGCACGCTTGCGGATACCGTTGTATTTCTCGAGAGCCTTGGCGTCGGAGGTGGAGTTGCTTGTTCCGAGAATAGCTTCGGCATAGGTGAGATACATGTCGGCCAAACGGATCAGGTAGATGTTGTTTGCAGCATCCTGACCGAGGCCTACATTGCCGTTGCAGTCGGCGGCTTTGCCGATGATGTATTTCTTGATGTGAGCGTTCATCTCGTTGCGGTCTTCGATGACAGTGCCTTCACCGTCGCGGCTGATATACTTGTAGTTGTAACCGCCGTTAGCCTTGTTGAGGTTGGGATAGAAGTCGCCGTTGGTCATATATGTCCATTTGCGGCGGCGGTCGGTCGAGTCATACGATTTCTGGAGAGAGATCGTCGGGCCCTTGCCTGCGCCCCAGGTCTGGTCGGCGATAACGGAACTGCGGCTCCAGGCTGCGTTCTTTGCGTTGCCGTACCCGTAACCCTGCACGGCGCACTGCACTGCCAGAAGCGATTCGGGACCATTGTTGCTCTCAACATCGAAGAGAGTTTCGAAAGGAATGTTCTCGATCCAGGGGAGCGATTCCATTACAGTGTTGGCATCGGCGGCAGCACGACGGTATAGATCGGCGCGGTCATAACCGTAATCGCTGTGGGAAGCCATGGTCACGAGAAGCTTTGCGCGGATAGCACGGGCGGTATTCTTGTTGCAGCGCCAGCTGTCGGGATCCACCTCAGGAAGATTCTCTACTGCAAAGTCGGCATCTTCGAGAGCGAAGCGGTATATGCTCTTCTGAGTGTTGCGTGGCACATCGAGGTTGCCGTTGGCGATATTCGAAGTATTGTCGAAGATGATGGGCGCGTCATGCCAGAGCTCTGCTATCTGGTAGTAGCAGTAAGCGCGGATGGCGCGGGCCTCGGCGACAGCGGCGTCGATGTCGGCCTGAGGCACGCCCTTGCAGTTCTTGGGCATGTCGTTGATCACCGAGTTGGCGAAGAGGATGACATTATAGATGCCTTTCCATCCTTCGTTGATATACTGGTTGACCGGGGTGTATGTTCCGAAAAACCACTGGCCTTCGGCATCGTAGGTGTAGAACATGTCGCCTGCGAGCATATCTGTCTTCCACTGGAAGTTGATGGTGTAGTTGGTCCAGGTCTTTGCGGCATAGAGCGTCATGGTATTGAGACGGATTCGCTCTGCCGATGTATAGAAATTATCCTGCACAAGCTTGTCGGAGGGATCGACGGTGAGGAAGTCGTTGCACGACGCCATCGAGGCCGCGAGAACAGTTGCAAGGGCTGCTTTCTTTATGATTTTTTTCATTGATATATCGTTATAAGGAGTGAGAGGTTAGAAACTGAGGTTGAGCCCCAATGTGTATGTGCGGGGAGTCGGATAGCGGCCGCGGTCGATGTTCTGGAGGAGCGAGCTCTGGTTGTAGGCACCGATTTCAGGGTCGTAACCGCTGTATTTGGTGAATGTATATACATTCTGGAGGTTGACGTATATTTTAGCCGACTGCAGGAAAGCTTTCTTGGCCCATCGCTCGGGGAGCGTGTAGGCGAGCGAGATATTCTGGATACGCAGGTAAGAGCCGTCTTCAATCCAGCGGTCGCTCATACGGTTGTTCTGGTTGCCGTCGAGGCTGGAGAAACGGGGAACACCGTTTTTGCCGCCACCGACAACCTGAAGATTGGAGATGTCGTTACCGCCGTCGGGATCGATTTTACCGATCTGAACACGGTCAAGAACCGATGTCGCCTGGTTGTCCCAGATCGAGGAAAGACCTTCGATCTTGTAGCGCGACCAGTTGAGGATATCGCCGCCGATCTGTCCTGTAAGGCCGATGTTTAGTTCCCAGTTCTTATAAGTAAATGTGTTTGTGAAACCGAATGTTATGTCGGGGTTAGGGTCGCCGATCACTTTCTGGTCTTTTTCGTCGATGACACCGTCGCCGTTCTGGTCGCGGAACTTTATGTCGCCGACCCATGCGCCGGAGTCTTTGTCGATACGGTTGGCATAAGGAACGTTGCCGCCCGTCTGAGTGGCGTGTCCGATAATGTCGGCCTCGTTCATGAAGAAGCCTTCTGTCTCATAGCCGTAGAATACGCCCATAGGCTGCCCGGTCTTGAACATGGTAACGGTCTGGAAAGGAGCGTACCAGTCGACGTTGCCATAGAGGACCTGCGAGTCATCGTTGAGGGCAACGACTTTGTTTTTATTATGCGAGAGGGTAAGGGCGGCATTCCAGAGGAAATCCTTAGTCACTACAGGACGGACATTGATCTGGACGTCGATACCCACATTCTGGGTCTTACCGATGTTGGAGTAAGGAGTCTGGATAGACATCCAGTCGTTGCTTGCTATATGACCGGGGGTGAAAACCTGCATGAGGAGGTCTTTGGTCTGCTTCTTGTAGACATCGACTGTGAACTCGAGGCGGTTGTTGAAAGCGGCGAAGTCGATACCAGCATTGAACTGTTCGGACGATTCCCACTTTAGTTTGGGATTCGAAAGGTTGGCGGGGAAATATCCCGTGCCGTTGGGCGTGAGCATGGTGTTCATAGCCGATGCATAGCGGTAGGTATCGATATTGGAGTTACCTACACGGCCATAGCCGAGGCGGAGCTTGAGGTTGTTGAGCCAGGATGATGCGCCTTCCATGAATTTTTCCTGATTGATACGCCATGCGGCTGCAGCCGAGGGGAACGAGCCCCACTTGTTTTCGGGACCGAATTTGGAAGAACCGTCGGCACGGAGAGTGAACGTCAGGAGGTAGCGGTTGTCGAATCCGTAGTTCACACGTCCGAAGACAGATGCGTTTGTCGCTGCATCCTGCCAGCCGGAGTTGCTGTAGTAGTCACCGTCCTCACCCATTATGAAGATATCGTCGGTGGTGAAGTTCTTTTTGATGAGCGAAGTGCCGTCCCAGCTTGATTTCGAAGCTTCGAAACCGGCCATGACAGTCAGATCGTGCTTCTGTGCGAAAGTCTGGTGATAAGTCACATAGTCTTTCTGCATCCAGAAGAAACCGTGGTCTTCGCGGTGCATCATCTGGTTGATGTCGTTGCTGACCTGACCGAATTTGTAGCGGGGCACATAAGCCTTGTTCTTGTTCTGCGATGCGTCGAAAGCGTATTCGGCGCGGAATGTGAAGTACTTGAGAAAGTCGGCGCTGACGTAGAAATTACCCATTACGCGCTGTCGCAGAAGGGTGTTGTTCTTTTCGAGAGCCAGAGCCACGGGGTTCCAGGTCGACGAACCGTTGACAGTATTGGGGCCGGCCCAGTTGCCTTCGAAGTCGCGCACGGGCACGGAAGGCATCATAGTCATGGCCTGCATGATAACGCCGTCGCTACCGTCGTTGAGAGTAATCTTTTCGTCTGTGCGGGTGTAGGCGAGCGAACCGCCGATTTTAAGCCACTTGGTGAAATTGTTATCGATATTGAATCGGGTATTGAAGCGGTTGAAGTCGGAGCCGATAATAATACCCTGCTGCCCCATCCAGCCGCCCGACATGGCGTAGGTGGTCTTTTCGTTACCGCCGGTTACGCTCACCTGATGGCTCTGCATGAATGCCGTGCGGAACACTTCGTCCTGCCAGTCGGTACCGCGTCCGAGAAGCGACGGATCGAGATAGGCGGGATCCATATTATTGCTGGAAAGGACGCCGTCGTCATAGAGCTGTTTCTGATAGACAGCGTACTCGCGGAGATTCATCATGTCGAGGCGCTTAGCTGTTTCCTGCCATGCCACATAGCCGTCGTAGGTTATGTTGCTGCGGCCGGCACTGCCTCGGCGTGTGGTAACAAGGATCACACCGTTGGCACCTGCGGCACCATAGATGGCACAGGCGGATGCGTCCTTAAGCACGTCGATGCTCACGATATCGCTCGGGGCGATAGCGGCGAGAGGATTGACTTTGTTCTGGCCGTTGGAACCGCCAGCCCAGTCGAAACCGCCGATTTCAGAACCGGCTGTAGACATGGGAACGCCGTCGATGACGTAGAGAGGTTCGTTCGATGAGTTGAGGGAGCTTGCACCACGGATACGGATTGAAGTCGCACCGCCGGGGGCGCCGGAATTCTGAGTGACCTGCACACCTGCGACCTTGCCCTGAAGCATCTGGTCGGCGTTAGTGACGATGGTCTGCTTCATCTGGTCTTCGGAGATGCGAGCCACAGAACCCGTGATATCGCTCTTGCGCTGGGTACCGTAGCCGACAACGACAACTTCGCTCAGGGCCTCGCTGTTTTCTTCGAGAGTTACGTCGAGCTGAGTGCGGCCGTTGAGAGCCTCTTCTTTGGTTTTCATGCCTACGTATGAGAATACGAGAGTGGCATTGGGATTCGATACAGAGATAGTGTAATTACCGTCGATATCGGTAACAGCACCACCCGCTTTGCCTTTTTCGACCACGGAAGCTCCGATAATGGGCTCGCCTGTGTTGTCGCTGACAACACCTTTGACGGTGGTCTGAGCCGTGAGACTCATCGTAATGGCCGCAAAAAGGGCCAGCACGAAAATTCTCACGTGCTTAAGATTACTTGTTTTCATGCACTGTGGTTTAGGTTTTTATTTTGATTTTATTATTTCCAGTGTTGTGGAATCCTTGGCGAAAACGGAATTGAGACCCTGTGGCTCCTGCGCGGGATCGCCTGTATACGGTTCCCACGGCTGCCATGTGCTGTGGCCAGGTTCGGCATAGCCTCCCCATCCCCAGAAATTGCATCCGGCGATGGCTCCGCTTTCATGAATGAGCGAAAATATGTATTTATAGAATCTGTCGCGTCCTTCGGTGGAACTGCCGGGAGCAAGCGCCATGCCGTCGCGGGGATAGCCGAATTCCTCAAGGACAAGCGGTTTACCGGCTTCTTTCATTATTGCGGCGTGCGGCATTATATATTCGTAAGCGCGTACGCAGGCGGTATCGACGCCCGATACGACTGTTGTCGAGTCGATCCAGCCCCAGTTATATGGCCAAAGGTGGATTATTCCGTAGTCGATATCGGGATTTGTATGGATTCGTTCCCAAAGGGCGAGGTCACCCTCGCAACCGTGACGGCCTTCGCTGCCTGTGGAAACGAGGTGGTTGCTGTCGAGACTCTTGATGAGCGCAGCCTGAGATGCTATCCACTCCTCGAAAGCCTTCTTGGTAAGGCTGTCCGACGCGAAAGCTCTGGGTTCGTTGGCTATCTGCCATGCCATGAGTGCGGGCGACTCGGTGTAGGGACGGCCGGTATAGCGGTTGGTGCGCGTAACAATATTTTTCACATGATTTGCGGCAAGGGCCTTGGCGGAATCGCAGTGCACGAATCGCGCCACATGATCCATATATGCCTGATAGCCGTCGATAGCAGGGTTGGGCGTACGGCCTTCGCCGGCCCATTCGAGATAGGTTCCATAGCCGCCGCTCCATTCCCAGGCGTTGTTGAGATAGATCACAGCCTTCATGTCGCGGCGCTCGAGTTCTGCCATGAGATAGTCGAGCCCATCGAGAATCGTATCGTTGTAAACGCCCGGAGCAGTCTGGAGAACCGGCATTATATGCGAGGGTATGTTTTCATCGCCGTCGGCGCCCGCAAGAATTCGGAGGTTGTTGATTCCAAGCTCCTGAAGAAGATCAAGCTCGCGGGCAAGACGCTGCCGGTCGCCGCCACGCCCTTCAGATGCGAGGATTGCACCGTACCAGAAATTAGTGCCGACATAATTATATACAGAATCGCCGATATGGAAGCGTCCGTCGTCTCCGACGCTTACATATTCCACAGTCTCGGGAAGCTGTGTCTTCTTTCCGGTGCAGCCGGAGAAGACAGCCAGCAGACCCAGTGTCATGGTTAAAAGAATATAAGGCTTTTTCATTAAAAAAGAGAGTGTATTACTTCTGCAAAGGTAGTACATATGATGCCGGCAAAAGAACATTTATTTTACCACAGTATGATACTATTTTGTTTGATTGTATTTTTAGAAGTGTTTATGTTTTATAGAGAACCTGAATGGTTTTGATTTAGCAATTCATGGACAACTATCTGAAATACAGCTTGAAATTGCAGATGCAAATATACGTATTATTATATGATATGCAAATAAAAAACGCACTAAAAAAGTGCGTTTTTTAGTATGGTGATACTAATTTAACCCAAGACTATCTTTGTTTACCTAAAATGTTCTATAACATATAAAAAAGTGTTATTCAGCCCAGTCATCAGTGCGGAAAGGCACCAGAGGAAGACCGAGGACATTAAACACTTTGCCTACTGCAAAGTTCTTGAAATTATATCGTACGGCC
>CABRLF010000039.1 GCA_902471685.1 uncultured Porphyromonadaceae bacterium | reverse complement strand
GGACAAGTGATGTCTTGCCAATCCTGCGGCGTCGACAGTTCAAGGACGCAGACGCGTCCGTCGGGACGCAGGAGCCGATACATCTCGCGATAACCGGCTGCTATGTCGGCATAATTGCGCACCCCGTAAGCAATCGTGATAACATCGGCACAGGCATCTGGCAATCCAGTGTGAAGCCCGTCGGCCTGAATGAAATCTATCCGAGCGCTGCAGTCCGAGCCTTCGGCCTTGCGCCTTGCACAATCAAGCATACCTGCCGAGAGATCGATGCCGGTGACCCGGGATTCCGGCAAGCGGCGAGCCAGAGCGAAAGCGATATCTCCGGTACCGGTGGCAAGATCGATGATGTCGCGGGGGGCACTCTTCACAGCCTCGCCGACCAGCTTGCGGGACCATCGACGGTCCAGGAAGCCGGTCATGGCGTGGTTCATGAAATCATAGGCCGGCGCTATGGAATCGAACATTGACTGAACCTGTTCGTCCTTGCGCCGGTCGTCGTTGCGATAAGGGTTGACCTTCTCGACGTCCGCCATCAGAGGGATGCGAGGAAATCAAGCACTCCGGTCTCGATGCGGCGAGCGGCATCAGCTTCGGGCGCGGGCACAAATTTCTTGCCGGTCACGTGCTCGTAGAGCTCGATGTAGCGGTCTGAAATGGCTTTGCATACAGCCTCGGTCATCTCGGGTACTTTCTCACCGGGACGGCCCATGAAACCATTCTCAATAAGCCACTGGCGAACGAATTCCTTCGAAAGCTGACGCTGGGGCTTGCCGGCGTTGAACAGCTCGGCATATGTATCGGCGTAGAAATAGCGTGAGGAATCGGGAGTATGAACCTCGTCGATGAGGATAACCTTGCCTTCGTGCTTGCCGAACTCATATTTGGTGTCGACGAGAATCAGACCTTTCTCGGCAGCCATACGGGTACCGATTTCGAAGAGCTGACGGGTATAGCGCTCCATGACTTCATAGTCGGCAGCGTCAACGAGACCCTGAGCGATAATTTCTTCTCTGGAGATGTTCTGGTCATGGCCTGCATCGGCCTTGGTGGTGGGAGTTATGATAGGCTCGGGAAGCTTTTCATTTTCACGGAGACCTTCGGGAAGCTTTACGCCGCAGATCTCGCGTACGCCGGAAGCATATTCACGCCAGGCGCTGCCGGCGAGGTAGCCGCGGATGATCATTTCGACACGGAAACCTTCGCATTTCACGCCCGCAGTAGCCATGGGATCGACTTCGGCGAGTTTCCAGTTGGGAACCACTTCGGATGTAGCATCGAGGAAGTAGTTCGCGATCTGATTGAGAATCTGCCCCTTATAAGGAATGCCTTTGGGGAGAATAACGTCGAATGCAGAGATACGGTCGGTGGCAACCATAACCAGTATGTCGCCGTCGAGCGAGTATACGTCGCGTACTTTACCGTGATATACGGGAGCATTCTGCCCGGGAAAATGGAAATCGGTGTTTGTAAGTGTCATTGCCTGTGATATAGGGTTGGTTTATTTGTGTATCTTTCAATCTTCATCGGCTGCGTCGGCGCCGTTGTCATTGGCTTCCTTGATTTCCTCGTCGTGGCGCTGATATGCCTCGACAATGCGCTGCACAAGATGATGGCGCACAATGTCCTTCTTTCCGAACTCGACTTTGCCGATACCTTCCACATCGTCAAGAATCCGCAGCGCCTGCACCAGTCCCGACTGCGCCTTGTGCGGCAGGTCGATCTGGGTGACGTCGCCGGTCACTATCATCTTGGCGTTCATGCCCAGACGGGTAAGGAACATCTTGATCTGGTGGGTGGTGGTATTCTGTGCCTCGTCGAGAACGATGACGGCGTCGTTGAGGGTTCGTCCGCGCATAAAGGCGAGAGGCGCGATCTGGATAACCTTAGTCTCCATGTATTCCTTCAGCTTCACCGCCGGAATCATATCCTCGAGGGCGTCGTAGAGAGGCTGGAGATATGGATCGATCTTATCCTTCATGTCGCCTGGCAGGAAACCGAGTTTCTCGCCAGCCTCGACAGCAGGACGCGAGAGGATAATCTTTCGCACCTCGCGGTTCTTAAGAGCACGGACGGCCAGAGCGATGGCGATATATGTCTTGCCGGTACCGGCGGGGCCGAGAGCGAACGTAAGGTCGTTCTTGTCGAAGGCCTCGACGAGCTTAACCTGATTCGGCGTACGGCCCTGTATGGGCTTGCCGTTGATGCCGTAGATGATCACCCCGTCTTTCTTGAGCGGCTTCGGGCCGTCGCCTTTGACGATGTCGAGAATCACTTCTTCCGTGAGGGAATTATACTTTTCGGCATGTGCGCTGAGCTCCTTGATTTTGGCCTCGAACTCGGCAGTCTCACGTTCTTCGCCGATAACACGAATCACCGAGCCGCGCGCCGATATGCGTAGCTTGGGATATAAATTTTTAATCAGCTGCATGTTGGCGTTGTTTACGCCGTAGAAGCATAATGGGTCGACACTGTCGATGATTACTATCCTCTCTATCATTTCCTCAGTTCGAAACGTATTTGGAAGCCGTGTGCAAAGTTACGAAAAATATCCCGCCCGAACGGCTTCTGTTGAAACATTTTTATATAATGAAAACCACCAATGCGCGGGGATTGTTGAATCCCGGGTAAAAAAATGCATTATTGTTTGTGTGGCAAAGAGCACAAGCCGAAGGATTCGGGAAAAAGCCCTAACTTTGTAGCCGCAAACCAAAAGGAGACTAAAATGTGGGTATTCCTCGCGCTGCTTTCGGCGCTTTGTTTAGGTTTCTACGATATATTCAAGAAACTGTCGGTCCGGGACAATAATGTTCTCATTGTTCTGCTGTGGTCTACGTTCTTCGGTGCTCTTCTGATGTCGCCGGTCCTTGTGGGCGGAATCATTGAGGGCAGCTATGGTTTCGGAAATACATGGCAGGGACACGCACTGATCTGGGTTAAAGCATTTATCGTGCTGGGGTCATGGCTATTGGGCTACGCTGCAATCAAGCACCTGCCTCTGACTGTCCAGGGCCCTATCAATGCCTCTCGTCCGGTATTGGTTCTCGTGGGCGCCGTGCTTATCTTCGGCGAACGTCTCAACCTGATTCAGTGGGCAGGCATAGCGCTTGGATTTCTGTCGCTGTTCCTTATATCCCGCATCGGAGCATCGTCGGGTACGGTCAGCGACCACCGCTGGCTTTGGATGGCGGTCGGGGCGACCGTTCTCGGAGCAGTAAGTGCCCTTTACGACAAATACCTGCTCCGGTTCTACCGCCCGCTGGAAGTGCAGGCGTGGTACTCGCTGTATCAGTGCATAATAATGACCGCGGTTATTATTATCATTCACTCGCACGGCCGCGATACCACTCCTTTCCGCTGGCGCTGGACCATACCCTGCATATCGCTCTTCCTGACAGTGGCCGACATAGCATATTTCTACTCTCTGTCTCTGCCCGACTCGATGATTTCGATAGTCTCCATGATCAGGCGAGGAAGCGTGATCGTATCGTTCTTCTATGGTGCTTTCGTCCTTCACGAGAAGAATCTCAAAGCGAAGGTAATTGATCTGTGCATACTTATGGTGAGCCTGGGTTTGCTCGTGGCAGGTGCATCTGTTAATTAAAGAAATTTTTCTTCAAAATAATTGGGAGGTTTGTGTTAAATACGTTATATTTGCCAAAAATATCGATGCTGCCATCGACTTCACCGCAAAACCAGCGTTAAACATAAACTAAATAACATAAAACTATAGTTCACAATGGAATTTCTTACTAACGACAAACTCGTCATCGTAGGCGCCGCCGGCATGATCGGCTCGAACATGGCCCAGACCGCCTGTATGATGCATCTTACACCCAACATCTGCCTTTACGACGTATTCAGCGCCGAAGGTGTTGCCAAAGAAATGCGCCAGTGCGGTTTCGATGACATCAACATCACCAGCACCACCGACGCCGCAGAGGCATTCAAGGATGCAAAATACATCATCTCATCGGGTGGCGCTCCCCGTAAGGAAGGCATGACCCGCGAAGACCTCCTCGCCGGCAACTCGAAGGTTGCAGAAGAACTCGGCCAGAATATCCGCAAATACTGCCCTGACGCAAAATTCCTCGTGGTTATCTTTAACCCCGCAGACATCACCGGTCTCGTAGCCCTGATCCACTCAGGCCTGAAGCCCAACCAGGTTGCTACCCTCGCCGCTCTCGACTCCACCCGTCTGAAAGAGGCTCTCGCACTCCACTTCGGTGTTCCCCAGACCGCTATCAAGAACGCATACACCTATGGTGGCCACGGCGAAAAGATGGCAGTCTTCGCATCGCCCACAACTGTAGACGGCAAGAAGCTCACCGACATCATCGCAGCCAAGGAAACAGTGAACGGCCGCGGTCTTTCCCAGATCGAATGGGAGCAGATGCAGAAAGAAGTCACCCAGGGCGGCGCCAAGATCATCGAACTCCGTCGCCGCAGCTCCTTCCAGAGCCCCGCATACCTCTCTGTTGAGATGGTTGCAGCAGCAATGGGCGGCAAGCAGTTCGAATATCCCGTAGGAACCTACGCCGATACCGAACGCTTCAACCACGTGATGATGGCTATGCCCTCTGTAATCAATGCCGACGGTGTCTACACCAAGGCTATCAACGGCACCCCCGAGGAAATGGCAGCCCTGCAGGCAAGCTACGAGCACCTCTGCAAGATGCGCGACGAAGTCATCAACATGGGCGTTCTTCCTCCCGTTGCTGAATGGCACAAATACAATCCCAACATCGACTAAACCGACTTTCTTTAACCTATTGGAGGGGCATCACGGCGGGATGCCCCTCTTTTTGATTAATCCAGGGTTAACCCGATTAATCCTGATTAATCGAAAATTAACCTGATGAATAAAAAAGCCGAAGCAACGCGGAGCTGCTTCGGCTTTTTATCTCAGATTATGGATTTATCTTATTTGTCGAGGTGAGGACCAGCTGCTACGAGAGCCTTGCCTGCAGCGTTGTTCTCATACTTCTTGAAGTTCTTGATGAAGCGTGCTGCGAGGTCTTCAGCCTTCTCGTACCACTGCTTGGGATCAGCATAGGTGTCGCGCGGGTCGAGGATCTTGGGATCTACGCCGGGGAGCTCGGTCGGAACCTCAAAGTTAAAGATAGGAATTACCTTTGTAGGAGCCTTGAGGATAGCGCCGTCGAGGATAGCGTCGATAATACCACGGGTGTCGCGGATAGAGATACGCTTGCCAGTGCCGTTCCAGCCGGTGTTGACAAGATATGCCTTTGCACCGGAAGCCTGCATACGCTTAACGAGCTCCTGAGCATACTTGGTGGGGTGGAGTTCGAGGAATGCCTGACCGAAGCAAGCCGAGAAAGTCGGGGTGGGTTCGGTGATGCCGCGTTCGGTACCGGCGAGCTTAGCGGTGAAGCCGCTCAGGAAGTAGTACTGAGTCTGCTCGTCGTTGAGGATCGAAACGGGAGGCAGAACGCCGAATGCGTCAGCGCTGAGGAAGATAACGTTCTTAGCGGCAGGGCCGTGGGAAATAGGACGAACGATATTCTCGATGAAATCGATAGGATAGGACACACGAGTGTTCTCGGTCACGCTCTTGTCGGCGAAGTCGATCTTGCCGTTAGCGTCAACGGTAACGTTCTCGAGGAGAGCGCCCGGACGGATAGCATTGTAGATATCAGGCTCGCTTTCCTTGTCGAGGTTGATAACCTTTGCATAGCAGCCGCCTTCGAAGTTGAATACGCCGTTGTCATCCCAGCCGTGTTCGTCATCACCGATGAGGAGACGCTTCGGGTCGGTGGAAAGGGTGGTCTTGCCTGTGCCGGAGAGACCGAAGAAGATAGCGGTATTCTCGCCGTTCTTGTCGGTATTAGCGGAGCAGTGCATGGAAGCGATACCCTTGAGGGGGAGGAAGTAGTTCATCATCGAGAACATACCTTTCTTCATTTCGCCGCCGTACCAGGTGTTGATGATAACCTGTTCGCGAGAAGTGATGTTGAAGACAACAGCAGTCTCGCTGTTGAGGCCGAGTTCCTTGTAGTTGGTGAGCTTAGCCTTGGAAGCGTTGTAGACGATGAAGTCGGGGGTGAAGTTGGCGAGTTCTTCAGCGGTGGGGCGGATGAACATGTTGGTCACGAAGTGAGCCTGCCATGCAACTTCCATGATGAAGCGGACAGCCATGCGGGTGTCTTTGTTAGCACCGCAGAAACCGTCGACAACGAAGAGGCGCTTGTTGGAGAACTCCTTGAGAGCGAGTTCCTTGCAAGCATTCCAAGCCTTTTCGGTAGCAGGCTTGTTGTCGTTCTTGTATTCTTCGGTAGTCCACCAAACGGTGTCCTTGCTCTTATCGTCGAGCACAATGAATTTGTCTTTGGGGGAACGGCCGGTGTATACGCCAGTCATAACGTCGACAGCGCCGAGTTCGGTAACTACGCCTTTCTCATAGCCTTCGAGAGTGGGAAGAGTCTCGAGAGTGCGGAGTTCTTCGTACGAGGGGTTGTAAAGAACCTCAGTGGTTCCTTCGATGCCGTATTTAGCGAGGTCTGACTTGATCTCGGCTATACGTGCTTTCTTGATTTCTTCAATATTGCTCATTGATACTTGAAAAAATATAGTGTTTAATGTAATTATTTCTTAGTTAAGCCGTTTAGAGGTCCGGCGTCCGGAATCGACATGGCGCCGCAGCGGCCACCTTGTTTATCGAGTGCAAAGATACACAAAATTTTCGATTATCCATGCAAATAAAGAAATTTTTCTTTATTAATAAAATTTAATTGGGATGCATGATCGTCCGCACCTCCTTTGCCGATTCTTTTTCAAGTGTTGTAACGATTTCCGGCTCCTGAAAGTTCTTCTAAAAAGCAGCATTTGACGAAGGCTAACATAAATTATACAATTTTTTAACGTACAGCCCGTTATATGGGTGAAATGAAGAAATTCCTCCTTATAATAATATTAGTTGCCGTCAATCTTACCTGTGCCTCAGCCAAAGGGCCGGTGAAGATATCAGGCCTGGTAACCGATGAGAACAACGATCCGCTGGAATTCGTGACCGTCAAGGCAGGGAAAGCTCTCGGCACCACGACAGGACTCGACGGCCGATATACTCTCACCGTTCCTGAATCCGACACTATCAGCGTCACCTTCAGCTGCATAGGCTATGAGCAGTCGCGGCGCCGGCTGATCGATGCCTCGGGCGACGTGACCGTAAACGTGAAAATGCAGCCCCTGACGTTCTCGCTCGACGGCGTCGAGGTGACCGACTACCGCAAACAACTCGGAGGAATGCAGCAAATCGACCGTACGGAATTGCGCCATTCGCCGGATGTATCTGGCGGTTCGGTCGAATCTCTCATCACTACCTTAGCGGGCGTCAATTCCAGCAATGAACTGAGCAACCGCTACAGTGTCCGCGGCGGCAACTACGACGAAAACTCTGTGTATATCAACGGTGTGGAAGTCTATCGTCCGCAACTTGTCACTTCCGGGCAACAGGAAGGTCTGAGTGTGATCAATCCGGACATGGTTGGAGCAATCAGTTTCAGTACCGGCGGCTTTCCTGCGCGGTACGGCGACCGCATGAGTTCCGTTCTCGACATCACATACCGCGAGCCGGAGGCCTTTGAGGGGAATGTATCGGCATCGCTGATGGGCGCATCGGCCGCAGTAGGGTCAAGCAGCCACCGCTTCTCGCAGCTCCATGGTATCCGCTACAAGCAGAATTCATCGCTTCTTGGTTCGCTCGACGAGAAGGGCGACTACGATCCGCGGTTCTTCGACTATCAGACCAATATGTCGCTCACACTCGGGAAGGCATGGAAAATCTCAGCACTGGGTAACATCTCGGTGAATGACTACCGCTTCATTCCCCATAACCGCAACACCCGATTCGGCACAGTCTCCGACGCCAAAGAATTTACAGTATATTTCGACGGCATGGAGAAAGACCGCTTCGAGACATATTTCGGCGCCGGAACTCTCACATTCAAGCCTAACAAAGTGAATGAATTCTCACTTCAGGCATCGGGCTTCTTCACCAACGAACTCGTGTCGTACGACATCTCGGGCGAATACTGGCTCGATCAGGCAGGCACAAGCGGAGGAAACGGCGATGCAATCGGAGGGGAATTAGGCGTGGGCCGGTACTTCGAACATGCGCGCAACCGTTTCAAGGCTTCGGTATTCACTGCGACACTATCCGGCGCCACAGGACTGAACCATCACAATCTCAGCTACGGCGCAAGCATCAGTTCGCAAAAAGTATTCGAACGCTCCCGCGAGTGGGAGCGTCGGGACTCCGCCGGGTACTCGCTGCCTTTCGATCCTGATGCGCTGAAAGTGGTGTATAACCTGACATCGAATCAGGAAAAGACTTCATCGCGCATGGCATTCTACGTCATGGATACCTACCGACTCGACTCGCATGCAGGGTATTTCAGCATCAACGGCGGCATCCGCATGTCGTACTGGAGCTACAACAAAGAATTTCTTTTCAGTCCGCGAGCGAGCATCGGCTTCGTTCCGGCCGCCAATCCGCGCTGGTCGCTGCGCTTCGCCACCGGACTCTATTATCAGTCGCCATTTTACCGGGAATACCGCCAGCCTGCAGAAGACGCGGACGGCAATACTGTGATTCAGCTCAACGACGGGATAAAAAGCCAACGGTCGCTCCAGTTCATCATGGGCGCCGATTTCACATTCCGCGCCGCAGGACGGCCATTCAAACTCTCGGCTGAGGCATATTACAAATCGCTCGGCAACCTCATTCCCTATGAAACGGACAATCTGAAACTCGTCTATGCAGGCCGGAATCTCACCGACGGCTATGCCATGGGACTTGACATGAAACTTTTCGGACAGTTCGTGCCAGGGTCCGACTCCTGGATCAGCTTCTCGCTGATGAAAACGCGCGAGACTCTGAACGGCAAAAAGGTGCCGCGGCCGACCGGCCAGCGGTATAGTTTCGCACTCTACTTCACCGATTTCTTCCCTCGGATACCGCGACTCAAATTCAATCTGCGTGCAATCGTTTCGGACGGACTTCCGACCACGGCGCCACGCTCGAGCCGCGACAAATGGTATTTCCGTACTCCGGCGTACAAACGCGTGGATGCGGGTCTCGCCTATGCGCTTCTCACTACGCCAAAAGACGGACAGCACCGGGCAGTCAAGAGCATATGGCTCGGACTGGACGCATTCAATCTTCTGGACATCAGCAATGTGAGCAGCTACTATTGGGTGACGGACGTAAACGACATACAATACGCCGTACCCAATTACCTCACACGCCGTCAAATCAACGTCCGGATATCGGTTGATTTCTGATTTCCATTTGCATAAATGCGTAAAAATCGCTACCTTTGCAGCCGTAAACCGCGAGAAAACACAAAACTACATATATGATTAACGCACAAGACATCAAAAACGGCACCTGCATCCGCCTGGACGGCCAGCTCTATTTCTGCGTAGAATTCCTCCACGTAAAGCCGGGCAAAGGCAATACCTTCATGCGCACCAAACTTAAAAACGTAGTCGACGGCCGCGTACTCGAACGCCGCTTCAACATCGGCGAAAAACTCGAAGACGTGCGCGTAGAACACCGTCCCTACCAGTTCCTCTACACCGAAGGAGGCGACGACATCTTCATGAATCAGGAAACCTACGAGCAGATTCCCATCAGCAAGGACCTCGTAACCGGCGCTGCCTTCATGAAGGAAGGTGATGTCCTCGACGTTGTGAGCGATGCTTCCACCGACACCGTTTTATATGCCGAAATGCCTATCAAGGTAACTCTCGAAATCACCTATACCGAACCGGGCATCAAAGGCGATACCGCAACCAACACCCTCAAGCCCGCTACCCTCGAGACCGGCGCTGAAATCCGCGTTCCTCTCTTCTGCAACACAGGCGACAAGGTGCGCGTCGACACCCGCGACGGTTCTTACGTTGAGCGCGTGAAAGAATAATAATCAATTATACGATTTGAAAAAGTCCGGTATTGCGCCGGACTTTTTTTGTCTTTTGAAGCACACTCCGTAAATTCCGGCGCTTTATGGAACTTTTGGCGGACTATACTTCCACGATTCTGTTTTCGCGCGGATACCATATATATCCGGCCACTTTTTCATATCCGAGGCGCCGCAACAGGAATTTATAGCGCGAAACCTGCTTCCTGTACGTTGCCATGGAATGCTCGAGATCTTCTCCCGGCGAAGGGAACTTGTAGTCGACAACTATGGCCGAACCATCGGGACATACAACTACACGGTCGGGCCGGTGAATCCTTCTATCGGCGCTGTCGTAAATCTCCATTTCAGAGAAGATTTCATTGTCGGAAGCGAACCAGCTGTCTATCAATTTTTTATTATCCGACTCTACGAAAGCCTTCCGCAGAGGCTCAAGGAAATGAGACTGATCGAGATTCCTTATCCTGCAATATCTTTTCACTGCCTGTTCAAGATCGCCGGGTATGCGTATGCGCTCCATGATTGCATGGAAATGAATACCCTCAGCAGCTGCATCAGTCACTATTCTTTCCGTACCTTTTTCTTCATCATCCGGAGCGAGGAGAGCAAAAGCATCGTCGATAGAGAAGAGTTTGCGGGTATTGGCATTATCAAGCGATACGGCGTATTCACCAAGGTCGATGATTTTTCCTGCCTCTTTCGCAGCTTTCTGCTCCGCACTTTCTTCCCCGGCAAGATAGCTGGCAGTCGGAGCTCCGAGAGTGAACCGCTTTGTATTGCTATCGAAACAGACTGACAGCGGAATGAGATTCGGGCTACCGGAGTAATCCGGACATTCTTTAATTGTATCGAACAGAAAAGTGCTCACCGGCATTTTAGCACTCCCTCCTTTCTTAGTCTGTTTCGGCAACTGCGCATGTACAATCAGCTCGCGGCAGGCACGGGTGAATGCGACATAAGTCATATTGAGCGTATCGAGCGTGTCGAGCATGAACTCACTTTCAAGAACATCACAGAACGGCGAAGCTTCGGATGTCAGGACAGAGCCGGATCCCACTTTGCCGAACCACATTATAGGAGGCACCAGATTCCTGCGGCTCTCGCCGTCGTCCCCCCAAAGCCACTGCGCCAACGGCTGCGTGTCAAGCCACAGCGACTTGTCTTTTGGCTTCAAACTCCATGAGCAGAGGGGAATATGCACACAAGGCCGCTCAAGACCCTTAGATTTATGAATCGTCATCACCTCTACTGCATCCTGATCGGCGCCAGGCTTGATAGTCCACTTGTCGATATTCGCATCATAATCGTTGAGGAAACGGCCCAACGACGTATCGGCACTGTCGGAATATTTTATTGCGATATCCTGCAGAGCTGCGAGGTAGGAGAATTCCGCCGTACGCTGCCCGGCGTTGAGCTGGGTCTTGATTATGGCATCGATAAGAGCCACGGTATTCGCAGGATTCATGGCGCGGATCTGCAGAATCGCATCACGCAGATCGTCGGAAATATCGTGTCGGAGTGCCTCGTGAAGGGCCTCTGCCGGGCTCACTCCCTGAGCCACATTATAGTTGAACCGTGTGTTGAGCATCGTAATCCCGTCGCGCGAATAGGAGGGATTGTCCATATCTATCGCCACTGTGTCGGAATTATAATACGTCCGGACAAGCTTCATCAGGCTCACGACGGTTCTTACCGCCGGCGAGGAATTGAGCAGAAGCGACTCAGCCGACAGTACCGGGATGCCGTTGTCCTTAAGATAATTGACAATCGTTTTGCCTTCATTATTTGTACGGACCAGAACGAGAATATCTCGCCAACGGTAACCTCCTTCATCATGCTGACGCCTTATATCTTCCACAAGGGCCGGAGGTACGGGAGATTCGTCGGAATCACCGACTGCATCGAGAAAACGGATATCAACATATGCCGTAAGATTCTCTTTTCTCGCGTCGGGAGTCTGAACTACATCGGCATATGCTTTGACAGCATAATCACTTCCCCTACAGAGACTCCGGTCGATTCTCGGGGGCAGTTCATGGAAAATAGTGTTGTTGGCAAGCACAACAGGCCATGCGCTGCGCCGGTTTGTACAATCTTCGACATTCCTACCGCGCGGCTTTATTTTACCGAGAGAGGGATCGGATTCCACAATGCTTCCGAGAAGGCGGCTGTCCGTATTACGGAAGCGGTAGATGGACTGCTTAACATCGCCGATGATGAGATTGTCGAAGCCCTCGGAGAGTGAATTGCGAACCAACGGTGCAAGATTGTCCCACTGGAGCTGCGATGTATCCTGAAATTCATCGATAAGAATGGTATGAATCCTTTCGCCAAGTTTCTCATATATGAACGGCGCCTCCGCTCCGTCGATTATCTCTTTCAGCAAACGGTTGGTATCGGCAATGAGCATGGTATTGTTTTCTCTGAGGAAATCAAGCTGCTTGCGCCGCGCATGGCCGAAAAACTCCATTACCTCTGCACTCGATGCCAACGTCCGGATCAGCTTCAGGCGGGGAAACAAATGCGCCAATTCAATGCAGAGCTCCCTCGATGCCGTTATCGGGGCGGCAAGGTCGGCAAGCGTCAGATGGCATTCTTTCATAAATGTCTGGTTCACAAACTTCTTGTCGTCGCAGGAATCCGCCTCCCTGATCATCGCAATATCGATATTGATACCGTCGTCATTTCTCATAACCGCAAGAGCACGGGAATATGCGGAGAAAAGCTTGTCCGGATCGGGATAACCTTTTGCCGTCTCAAGCAGACAGGACGCCAGCTTCTTCAGCCGCGCGGTGAGAGGATCTTCTATCGCTTTGAGAGCCCTACAGAACTCGTTTATGGTATCCGGATTATCGAGATAGCTGTCAAGACTGTCGGCATAGTTGTTATAAGTCTCGTCAAGAGCGCTTCTCAGATTTCCGGTAAGACCGGCCAGAAGACCGCCATTGATATTGAAGAAATTATACGGAGCACCGCTTTCCCGCTTCGCCGCCGCATAGCGCTCAATCCATTTGCGGAGGCTTGACACCTCCTTGCTTTCCTCGCGCGGAATCTTGATCTCCTCAAGAAGGTCGGTGACACTCTCGCGAATCGAGTTCTCCACATCAAGTTCTATGTCATAGTCGGTCTGGCGGTTCAGCTCACGGGAAAAAGCGCGAAGCACCGACTGGGAGAACGAATCGATCGTGGAGATATGGAAATTGCTGTAGTCGTAGAGCAGCTCTCTCAGCGCAAGGCCGGCTGCCACGCTCAACTCATCGGGCGTACACCCGAACGCTTTCACCAGCATCGCGGTATAATCGTGGGTATTGCCCGGCACCGCAATCGCGACCAGAGCCTTCACCACACGCGACTTCATCTCCTTGGTGGCAGCATTTGTAAATGTGATAGCCAGAATCCCGTGGTGACGCCCCGACTGCCGCGAACCGCAATATTTTGCAGAATTGAGTCTGTAGACCGAATCGGGCAAGTCCCTCTGCTTGACGCCAAGAAGGACTTTCACATATTCATAAACCAGATTGAAAGTCTTGCCGGAACCGGCTGAAGCTTTATATACGGTCAGCATCAGTAAGCGTTTTTATCTCCCGCCAGAGCATTGTAGACAGTTCTGGCTATAATCTTGAGGTCCAGAAGGAAGGTCCAGTTCTCGATATACCAAATGTCGTGCTCGACACGCTGCTCCATTTTCCACAGTTCATCGGTACTGCCGCGCAGACCGTTAACCTGCGCCCAACCTGTGATACCGGGTTTTATGGTATGCCGGGCCATGAATCTCTCCACGAGATGCGAATACAATTCGGTCTGAGAAAGCATATGCGGACGCGGGCCGACAATCGACATCTCGCCTTTCCATACATTTATGAACTGCGGGAGCTCATCCAACGACATACGCCGCAGGAAATCGCCGAAGCGAGTTTTGCGCGGATCGTTTTCTGTAGCCGGACGGCTGTCGCAGTCGGCATTAAGACGCATTGTGCGGAATTTGATGCACGTGAACGGCTTGCCACGGTAACCGGTGCGGAGCTGACGGAAGAAAACGGGGCCGGGAGAACTCATCTTGATTCCGGCAGCCACGGGAATGTAGACAAGCGGGAAAAAGACGAGAAATACCGACGACGCCATAATGTCGAAAGTCCGTTTCAGGCAGCTGTTAAATACATTTTTCAGCGGATTCCGGCGGATTGACAGAACCGGTACCGAACCAATGTTATGGTATTCGAAACTTCGGCTCAGCGTACGCGGCAACTGAGGCACATAATAGAAATCGGCAGCATGATCGTTGGCAATCCTTACAACTTTGGAAAGGACTTCATTATGGCCCGAGAGCGTGAAGAAAATCTGATCAATCCTGTTGTCGACGATAAAATCCTCAAGCCCATCGATAGAGCGTACTTTTCCACCTGAGAAAGAGGGATCACAGTTATTGTCGAAGACTCCAAGCAACTTATACCCATATCCGGCATCACTTGTCAGGGCTTCATTAAGGCGTGATGCCGTGGGGCCGCTTCCGATAATGACCACTCTGAGGAAGTTATAGCCCCGGCGCCTGTATTGCTTGAGCATGACGCTTGCAGTGAGGCGGAAAACCGACAGGGCGGCGAACATAAGCGAATAATACGAGAGCAGTGCTTTACCGGAGACCGTGGTTATACCCATGAGCGCCATCATGGAAATGAGGAAAAGCGCATGGACGCAGACCGATAGAATCGATGTGCGGAGCACATAGTCCATCCGGATAGCGCGGAGCTCATGCGGCGAATAAGGCACAAGGATATATACGGGCAGACAGCTGAGATTGATCAGCAACCATAGTTCTCTCTGGGAGTAGCTGTCGCTCTTTATCTCCGGGAAGAAGATCGTCACCGCGAGAAAGAGCAGATTGATGATAGCCAGGTCGCCCAGACTGAACAGATAACGGATATATTTGCCCCTTCCGGTGGGCGACGAAACAGCCATATTTTCTTGTATGAGATTGCGGAAAATGGGCGCGCCGCCAAGGCGGTGCGCCCGAATTATAAGGTTAAGCGAAAATATCAGCCTTCGATTTTGGCATCGATAAGGCCGATTTTTTCTTCAAGGTCTGCTATATCAGCTTTGAGTGTATCAATACGGCGCTGAAGATCCTGAAGGAGAGAATTCCCGGACTTGGATTTGCTTGAAAGGAATCCGAGGTTGTTCTCGTAGGTACGCAGGTCCGTGCGACGGTTTTCGAGGGCGCGAACCAGACGCTCGCGTTCGCGGAAGAGCTTGTTGTCGTCGCCTTCGATGCGGGCCACATTGGCCTCGAAACGCTCGCGACGGTCGCGGCGGTCGGCGATGGCGAAGTGGTTACGCACTGCATCGACTGCCGAACGGTATGCCTCATATAGTTTGTCTTTCTCGCGGAAAGGCACATGGCCGATTTCTTTCCAGCGATCCTGAAGCTTGCGGAGCTCGGCGATAGCCGCTTCCTTATCGGGGATTTCCTCAATGATAGCGGAAAGCTGACCAATGACTTCACGCTTCGAGCGGAGGTTGGCAGTCTCGACAGATCGAGTGCCGGCCCCGGCTTTCTTCTTTGCGTCGAAGAAAGCGTCGCAAGCGGTGGTGAAACGCTTCCAGAGATCGTCGCTGTATTTCTTGGGAATAGCGCCAATGCCCTTCCATTCCTTCTGCATGGCAACGAATTTCTCGGTTGCATCGCGCCAGTCGGTGCTGTCTTTGAGAGCCTCTGCCTGCTCAACAAGCTGCTGCTTGTGAGCGAGATTCGCAGCGAGTTCCTCGCGGGTGCGGCGATAGAAGTCTGCTTTGGCAGTGAAGAAAGCATCGCAGCTCTGACGGAAGCGGGCGAAAAGAGCGCGGTTCATCTTTTTGGAGGCAAAACCGAGCTTACGCCACTGTTCTTGGAGGTCCTGAATGGTGCGGGTCATCTCTTCCCACGAGCTGAAAGTGGTGAGTTTCGAGAAATCGAGCGCCTCGATTTTATCGCAGAGGGCAGTCTTTGCAGCCTCATTCTCGGATTCCTGAGCCTTACGGGCTTCGAAATAAGCCTGATAGCGTTTGTTAATCTCGGCGGAAGCCAGGCGGAAATTATTCCATATTTCGTCGCGCAGTTCCTTTGCAACCGGGCCGATCTGACGCCATTTGTTATGCAGGTCCTGCAGACGGCGGTAAGCGCTGATCACATCCTCCTCGGCGGAAAGATTGCGTGCCTCCTCGAGAAGAGCCTCTTTCTCAGCAAGATTCTTCTTGAAGTCGTAGTCGCGCAGTTCCTTGTTGATCTTCAGATTGTCGGAGTATTGCTCGCGTGCATCCTGGAAGCGCTTCCATACTGAAGTCTCCTCGGTCGGATCCACATCACCGACACTGTTGAATTCATCCTGCAACTCGCGGTAACGCGGGAATGTGCGGTTGACATTGTCGGTATCCTGAGCCAGAGCTACGATCTGCTCGATGATGGCATTCTTCTTTTCGAGGTTAGCAGCACGGGCAGCCTCCTGAGCAGCCGTGAATTCGGCTTTCTTTGCCTTAAGCGCGTCGATGGCAGCCTCAAAACGAACACAGACAGGGTCGGGAGCGGTCTCAGCCTCATCGTGAGCCTCGGCGGAATCGTCGGCGGGAACCGACTCTTCATTTTTATGGAGCATGCTGAAGTGCTGGCGGAGACGGCGAATGTCGTCGGCGCTGATTTCTGCGGCGTCCTTTTCCAGAAGCTCGAGCGCATCGGCAAGAAGCGATTCTTCGGTCATCTCGCGGACGGCCTCCTTTGCCTCCTGATTTTCAATGGCATCGGTAACAAAAGTTTCAGCCTCTGCTTCGGCGTCGGGCGCAGGGACGTCAGGCTGAGGAACTGTGGTTGCGGCCTCCGGGGCAGCTTCCACTGCCGCGTGGTCGATTCCGGCACCGGCTGCGGCTGCCGGAGCGTCGTTCAGGTTTTGTGCATCAGGCTCGTTCTGAGCTTTGATGCCGGGATCTTGCATCTCCATAAAAATGTGTGATTGATATTATTAATGGTCCGTATAAAGATACGCCGCCCAAAAATACACATTTTTTTCAACATAACAATTATTTTATCAAAAAA
>CABRLF010000038.1 GCA_902471685.1 uncultured Porphyromonadaceae bacterium | reverse complement strand
CGAAATATCTATGACATTGGCAAATAATCAGTTAGCCATTAACTGAATTTCCCTATTTAGTCTTAAATTGAAGTATTACTAAACAATTGTGTGACGGATTATTAGTAACTTCGCATTATGAAACGCTTTAAGACTATCTCGACTACGTTTATTGTTGTCATTGCAGTTATTTTCAGCTGCAATGTCTATTATCTCGTAAGTCTGTATAATTCTATAAGAAGTAATGTCGAACGCGATGTAATGACTGCTTTGGCCGATGCAGATATTGACGACCTAATGTTTCGGGCAGGGAGGGCGCAGGCATTGGCATCAAATGTACAAATGCAGGAAGAAGTTGAAGAGAAACAGGCTCCAAGAAAAGCGGAGGCAACAACATATAGAGATGAAAACGGTCAACTCATATCAGTCCGGACTGAAGCTGACGGAACTGTTATTGAAGAGCGCGCGATGTTATCTGAAAACGCGTCCTATTCCAATCAGATGGTTGATGCTATGAGCCGGCAATTTCACGCTATAATGGATAAATATATCCCTTACGACATGGCGGTTATGGATAGCGTCTTATATAATCAACTTTCCAATAGGTTCATATATCCGGATTTCATATGTGTGGAAGTTGTCAACAGTAACGATTCCGTGATTTGCGGCAATCCCAAATTCAACGGAGAATCAGGATTGGATTCATTCAGCTTCAATATCAATCCTGACGAGGGAATATATTACAAGGCATATATGACACCACTAACCCGCCATATACTTTCGCAGATGTTTGGAATCATTATTACGGTATTCCTTCTGATGGTTGCATTCTCTCTGGCGTTTTGGTATCTGTTCCGCACAGTCTCGCGACTGCGCACCATTGAGGAGATGAAAGATGATTTTGTCAGCAATATGACCCATGAATTGAAAACGCCTATTGCCATAGCATATTCAGCCAATGACGCTCTGCTCAATTATGACACCGACAATGACCCACAGAAAAAAGTGACATATCTCAATATCGCCAACAGACAGCTTAAACGTCTCGGGGAACTGGTGGAGAATATCCTCGCCATGAGTATGGAGCGGCGCAAGACCATGAAACTCAAGCCGGAGACGATTCTTCTGCGCCCGTTTACGGAGGAAATTGCAGCAGCCCAGCGAATGAGAGTGGAAAAAGAGATTGTCATCAACGTGAATATGAATGACGATGTGTCTGTCGAGGCAGACAGGACGCATCTCGGCAATGTGCTGAATAATCTGATTGACAATGCAATCAAGTATTCCGGTGACAGCGTGACAATAACGGTTTCTGCTGATAGTGATTCCATTTCGGTAAAAGACAACGGGATAGGTATTCCTTCGAAATCAATCCCTTTTCTGTTCAACAAGTTTTACCGTGTTCCTCATGGCAACCGTCAGGACGTGCGCGGTTACGGTATAGGGCTTTATTATGTTAAGAGTATTCTTGATAAAATGGGATGGGATATTGAGGTCAGGAGCAAGGAGGGTGAAGGCTCGGTATTCACAATAAAATTTGACAGGAATGAAAAATAAGGTGCTGTTTGTAGAAGATGAGGCAGACCTCACTCTGATTGTCGCGGATACTCTGCGCGGTCTCGGATATGACGTGGTTACTGCTGCCGACGGTGTGGAAGGTCTGGACAAATACCGGTCGGAAGGCGCCGATATTATTGTTGCCGATGTGATGATGCCACGCATGGACGGATTCACGATGGCCAAGGGGATAAGAAAAATGTCGCCTGAGGTTCCATTGCTTTTCCTTACTGCCAAAAGCACGATCGACGATGTGGAGGAGGGTTTTGAGATAGGAGCCAACGACTATCTTAAAAAGCCCTTTGAACTTCGCGAACTGATAGTGAGAATCAAATCCCTACTGAAAAGATACGGAGCCAACAGGCAAGAGGATGTGAAATATCAGATCGGTGCTTACACGTTCAACGTAACCACCCAGACCATTTCGTATGAGGATAAATCGACAGAACTCTCACACTTCGAGTCAAAAATACTTGAACGGCTTGCCGCAAACATCGGCTATACGGTCGACGCTTCCGAACTGATGATTGCCGTATGGCAACGTGATGACCCCAGCAACCGCAATTCGCTCCACGGTTATATTCATAAACTCCGCCGTGCCCTCCACCACGACCCGAACATTTCAATCATCAATCAACGCGGCTTCGGCTACATGCTTACCATAAAACAGTAAAGGTTATGGTGCATAGAATCTTTTGATTTGGGTTTGGTTCGGGCTTTATATATGCCCGACTAAACCTAAACCGATATAAACGAGGCAGGGCAAAAGAAAAAGTTTGTTTGGGTGCAGAGTTGGGTGTAATGAGAGCCGGGACGTCGACACGCGGCGTTAAGAATATATAAAAACACCCAATTTCGCACTTTTGGGTGTAAAATTGGGTGTAGATGTTGTAATTCGCTGATTATCAGCATTGTTTGCGGAGAGGACGAGATTCGAACTCGTGGTAGGATTACTCCTACGTCAGTTTAGCAAACTGGTGGTTTCAGCCACTCACCCACCTCTCCGGAGGTGCTATTTTTTGCTTTAGCGATGCAAAGGTAGTCAGTTTTTTTCAATTCGCCAAGTTTTTGGCGCAGTTTTTTCATTCTATTTTGCAGCGCGATTTATTTAATACTGATTCTCAGACACTTGAGGATCTTTTCTTATTGCGGCGTCTCTTTTTCCATTTGGGGATACTATGCGGCTGCGGCTGCCGTACGGCCTGAGGATTCGGTTTGTGCTCCTTTCGCGGGCGCTCGGACTCCGCCGATATAGTATCGGCGCCGAGTATATCGCGGACTGCCTTGCGGATGGCGTCGGCCGCCGGGGAGTCGTGACGAAGGACATTGAGTATTCCGGCTATATATGCGTCTTTGTTTTTATATCCGCAGAGTTGAGCCACATTACTGCTCGTGAGCATTGACTTCTGATTGAAAACTTTCAGAATGGAATTATAGTCGCCCGAGGACTCGTACTGCGCGAACCGACTGCAGAATTCTTCGAATATTGCCGCGGCATCGATTTCCACGAGAAGATCGCTGAGATGCTGCTGAAGTGTGTCGATGCTGTCCACCCTCGCATCGACGCGGTATTCCATGGTGCGCTTCACGCGATGACGCGTATGCAGTAGAGCCTGTTGCTTCATATCGGCACGGAAAAGCGACAGTATGGTCTTACGTACCTTGGTGAAAACACGGTCGGGATCGCAGCCGTTGACCTGCGCCATTGTCCGGACTATATTCTCCACCAGAAGGATATTTTCGATTTCGGCCACATCGGGCACCATTATACGCTTTGCGCGAAGATACCTGACTTCAACATCGTCGCGTCGGTCACGGTCGACTATTCCGAAAGAATCGAGCTTATGGAATGATGCCAGATCATTGAATGTACGGGTCGATTCAATCACCTTATTGCATGATCCGAGCGACCGGACAGTATAATCGGGAAAAATGAGCGGGTAGAGCTTGGCGTCGATAGATCGCTGGCTGTCTCCTTCGATAAAAAGGACCGGTTTGCGAGCTCCCGCAAGGGTCATATAAAGTTCGGGCGATATTTTGGACTCCGGGGGCATGAGGTCGTAGTCCCATGCCTCATTTGTGGTGTCACAATCGCGGACCCATATGGCAGGCGCACCATTACGCGAAGCGGCGAATTCCGTGTCGTGTGTGGTATAGCAGAATGAGCAGTCGGCGCGTTCAGCCTGCAGGCGGTTCCATAGCGAAGTCAGAAGAGTCGGGTGCAGGAACATCTCGGGATTGTCCACAAAGATCACACCGTTGCGCGGAGCATAAAGAACGGCTGCGGCATAGAACAAAACGGCCCGCTCGCCGTCGGAAAGGCGCACGGCGCTGTACGAGCCTTTGTCCATGCTTCGGGAAAAGAGAATTTTACCGCTGTCGATAAGTACTTCGTTGCCCGGAAACACTTCCTGCCAGAGTGCGATGACGCGGTCGAGTCTCGTAGGATTCAGATCTTTGTTCTCACCGGCTGCGCGCGCGATCTTGTAGGCTATGAGATTCACCATTTCATCGTTCATGAGCTGCAGCAGAAGCAGTTCGAGAGTCGAAAACGGGACATTCGCACGCTCGACCTGGGCGACTATCGACGGAACGATATTGCGTCGGAACGATTCGGGCAACTCGGTTATCTCCGAATGAGTCGTATAAAGGGCGTCGAGCGCCGACATTCGGTATGCCTTGTCGCCGAGGCTGCGGACCACAGCATCGGTGAACCGTGTTTTACCCGAACCGTTGGCTCCGATTATTACCAGAGACGAATCGGGATTTAAAGTTATAGTCAGTGGCGTCTGTCCGTCGCGGCGCCGAGGAAGAGTGAGATCCATGGCAATTAGTTTTTCGGCATGAAGATACGCAATAATCTTTACAAAGCGAACCTGATTAACATTTGTTCACCATTCTGCCGGGTTTTGTTAAACCAAAAGTATGATATTACCCGAGGAGCATCCCAAAAGAGGTATTTAGGGTAAAAAAAACAAAATATTGGGATACGATTCAAATTTATTGTTAACTTTGCAAATGAAACGCCCGTCGGGCTGAATATTCCTTACCTTGAATCCAAAAACTAAACATAAACTAAAAACCAACCACATTTAAACAATGGCAGCAACAGCAAAAGCGCAGAATGCGCAGGCACAGAGCAGCAACACCGTGGCAATCATCACGATGTTCTTCATCTTTGCCATGATTTCGTTTGTCACCAACATGGCCGCCCCCTTCGGAAATATCTGGGGATTCCGTTACGACTGGGCCGGCATGGCAGGCAACCTTATGAACTTCACCGCATACCTGTTCATGGGTATTCCGGCAGGCAACATGCTTATCAAATACGGCTATAAGAAGACGGCCCTGATCGCACTCGCAGTCGGCGCCATCGGTCTTGCCATCCAGCTCACCTCCGGCTATCTCGGCGGCGGCGAAGCAGCCCTCTTCGTTTACCTCCTTGGCGCACTCGTCTGCGGCTTCTGCGTGTGCATGCTCAACACCGTGGTCAATCCCATGCTCAACCTCCTCGGCGGCGGCGGCAACAAGGGTAACCAGCTCATCCAGACCGGCGGCACTCTCAACTCGCTGGCCGGCACCCTCACTCCTATGCTCGTCGGTATGCTTGTAGGCACTCTCACCAAAGAGACCACCATGGCCGAAGTAGCACCTCTGGTAATAACCGGTATCGTAATCTTCGTTCTCGCATTCATCATCATCTCCTTCATCCGCATTCAGGAACCGCAGGCCAATCTGAGCAAGGTTAAATACGAGCACAGCCCGCTGGCATTCCGCCACTGCCGTCTTGGCGTCATCGCCATCTTCTTCTATGTAGGTATCGAAATCGGTATCCCCGGTGAAATGAACGCATGGATCAGCCGTATGTCGTTTGAAGGCGCAGCAGCAGTCGCCGGCTCTCTCGCCGCCCTCTACTGGCTCATGATGCTCATCGGCCGTTTCCTCAGCTCGATCATCAGCGGAAAGGTATCCACCCGCGCACAGATGCTGACCGTTTCGTCGGTTGCCATTGTTCTTGTGCTCATCGCCATCTTCCTGCCCGAAAGCATCACATTCAAATCGCCTGAGATCTCCGCTCTCCATATCACCAGCGGCGAGGTGCCCATGAAGTGTCTCTTCATCTTCCTCTGCGGCCTCTGCACATCCGTAATGTGGGGCGGTATCTTCAACCTCGCCACCGAAGGCCTTGGCAAATACACAGCCAAAGCATCCGGTATCTTCATGACGATGGTTGTCGGCGGCGGTATCATGCCGTTCATCCAGGACTGGATCGCCCGCACCACCGGTGACTATGTATCCAGCTACTGGCTCATCCTCGCCATGCTTGTTTACATTTTCTTCTACTCCTTCTCCGGCAGCAAGAACGTCAACCCCGAGATCCCCGTCGACGAAGTTCCCGACGCCCGCAATCTCTGATTACTGAATCGGTTCAAAAAAAACATATCGACCGCTTCCCCCGCGCCGGGGAAGCGGTTGTTTTTTATGTCTCCGCGCCGTGCAAATAGGGGTAATGTCGGAAAAAATCCTTATTTTTGCATTTTCAAAATCAATCATCACAATCTGTGAATACACCAAAAAGAATAGCCGTGCTTGGCGCGACCGGATCGATCGGACGCCAGACGCTTGACATAATAGGCCGTCATCCCGAGATGTACCGGGCAACGGTCCTTGCTGCCGGCAGCCGCGTAGATGATCTGATCGCGCTTGCCCGGCTCCACCGGCCTCGGCTTGCCGTCATTGCCCGCGAGGAACTTCTGCCGAAGTTGCGCGAAGCTCTGTCGCCGCTTGGCATAGCCACTGCCGCCGGGCCTGTCGCGCTTGCCGAATCGGTCGAAGGCGACGACATCGACATGGTCCTCACCGCAACAGTAGGCTACAGCGGCCTGGAACCCACGATACACGCCATCCTCGCCGGCAAAGACATAGCCCTTGCCAACAAGGAAACGCTCGTCGTAGCCGGTGACCTCGTCTACCGACTTCTGCAAAACTCCAAGTCAAAGATTTACCCCGTCGACTCGGAGCATTCAGCCATCGCCCAGTGTCTGCTTGGAGAGGAAACCTCGAAAGTCAGCCGTCTGCTCATCACAGCCTCCGGAGGCCCCTTCAGGAAATGGACAGCCGAACAGATAGCCACAGCTACCGCTGCCGATGCTCTGCACCATCCCAAATGGAACATGGGCGCAAAAATCACAATCGACAGCGCCACAATGCTCAACAAGGCATTCGAGATAATCGAGGCTCATCATCTTTTCGGCATCGACGGCGACCGCATCGAGGCTGTAGTGCATCCGCAGTCGATAGTGCACTCGATGGTGGAATTCGTCGACGGCGCCATCAAGGCACAACTCGGATTCCCCGACATGCATCTGCCCATAGCCTTCGCCCTCGGAGAACACCACCGTCTGGCCGGTGCCGAGAGGAAACTACGGCTCGAAGACTTCTCTACCCTCACCTTCGAGCAGCCCGATCCGGTGAAATTCCCGTGTCTGGGCATCGCCCGCCTCTGCCTCGACCGCAAGGGAACCGCGGCCTGTGCTGTCAACGCGGCCAACGAAATCGCCGTAGCCGCTTTCCTGGCAGGCAGAATCAGGTTTACCGACATTTACAAAACCATAATGAATACTCTCGAAAACACAACATTCATAGCCGAGCCCGGTTATGACGATTATGTGGCAGTAAACGCAGAAGCATGCGCCAAGGCATCGGAGTATATCGACAAACTCAAATAACCAAATAATGGATATCCTCATCAAAGCAGCCCAGCTCATCCTCGCTCTTGTCATCCTTGTCACGGTACATGAGTTCGGGCACTATATTTTCGCACGAATTTTCGGTGTGAAAGTAAACCGCTTCTATCTCTTCTTCAATCCCTATTTCTCCATTCTGCGCTATGATCCGCGCAAAAACACCGTGTCCTTTTTCGTCCGCAACGGCGAGCCTGGCAAAAATGTGGTGCGCGTAGGCAAAGAACATCCGGCAGAAGGGAAGAAAACCACATGGCGAGACACCATCTACGGTCTCGGCTGGGTCCCGCTCGGGGGCTACTGCGATATAGCGGGCATGGTCGACGAGACAAAGGACGCATCGCAGCTTGAATCCACACCTCAGGACTGGGAACTTCGGTCGAAACCGGCATGGCAGCGTCTGTGCGTGATGGTTGCGGGCGTCGTGATGAATTTCGTACTTGCAATCATCATCTATATCGGTATCGCATTCCACTGGGGCGATGACGTCATTCCGTTCCAGGCAATGACCGAAGGCATGGACTTCAGCCCCGAGCTTGTCGAAGCCGGTTTCCGTACAGGCGACATCCTCCAAAGCATCGACGGCAAACCTATCGACGCCAAGGATTATGCTTCGGCATGGGATATGATTCAGCTCGGTGCACGCGTGGGTGTTCTCCGCGACGGTCAGGCAACAGAAGTGATTGTCTCCGGCGACCTTATCCGCAAGATAGCCACAAAAGGCAAAGATTACATGCCCATGACAATGCGTGTGCCCGTCTATGTGGCAAAAGTAATGAACGGAGAACCCGCCGACGAGGCCGGCATCCACCCCGGCGACCGCATCGTGGCCGTGGCGTCGGACACTACTCCTGCCATAACCGAATTCATGCCATCCCTCCAGGCCCACAAAGGCCAGACGGTGCCGCTGACCGTCATCCGCAGCAACGGCACCACCGAGAAGCTCAACGCCACAATATCCGAAGGTGGAAAAATCGGCATCCAGATGCTTTCGCCTCTCGAGATTTTCGACCGCGAGAAAGTGAACTACAGTCTGCTCCAGTCGTTGCCACGCGGCTGGGAGATCGGCACCACCCAGCTCACAAGCTATGTTTCTTCACTCAAACTGATTTTCACCAAAGAAGGCGCTCAGAGCCTCGGCGGCTTCGGCACCCTCGGTGATCTTTTCCCCTCGCAGTGGAGCTGGTACGGATTCTGGCAGATTACCGCCTTCCTGTCGATAATCCTCGCATTCATGAATATCATCCCAATTCCTGCGCTCGACGGCGGCTATACCCTCTTCCTGCTTGTTGAAATCATCACACGCCGCAAACCATCCGACCGCTTCCTGGAGATCGCCAATATGTGCGGATTTGCATTTCTTCTTTTGCTGCTGGTATACGCCAACGGCAATGACATCTACAGATTCTTCATAAAATGAAAAACAGAATAGCCAAAACAGACACCGGTCTTTCCATCCTCACACTGCGCAAAGGGAAGGAAGAATCGCTCGACCGTTTCCATCCCTGGGTATTCTCGGGTGCTCTCACATTTATGCCGCAGGAAGGTGACGGGATTGAAGAAGGCGATCTTGTGGCAGTAGCGGCAGCCGACGGACGCATCATCGGCACCGGTCATTTCCAGATAGGCAGCATTGCCGTGCGCATGCTTTCTTTCGACCGCGCCGAAGTCATCGACGCAACTTTCTACCGAAACAGGCTCCTGCAGGCTTTCGCTCTTCGGCAAGCTCTGGGACTGCCGAATAAGAATACCGACGCGTTCCGACTCGTCCATGGAGAAGGCGACTTTCTTCCCGGCCTTGTCGTCGACATCTACGGCCATACCGCAGTTATTCAGGCCCATTCCCCCGGCATGCACTTCGCCCGCAATATCATAGCCGACGCGCTTACGGACATCGAAGCCCTCGGAGTTGAAAGCGTATATTATAAATCTGAGACAACACTGCCCTACAAAGCACGCCTTGACCCTGAAAACGGCTATCTCAAAGGCTCTTTCATCTCCGATGTAGCAAGCGAGAACGGACTCCGTTTCCGCATCGACTGGCTTCGCGGACAGAAAACCGGCTTCTTCGTCGACCAGCGCGACAACCGCTCGCTCGTAGGGCGCTACAGCCACGGACGCTCGGTGCTCAATATGTTCTGCTATACCGGAGGTTTTTCGGTATATGCCTTGTCAGGCGGTGCCCGCGAAGTAGTATCGGTGGATTCATCGGCGAAAGCTATATCTCTCACGGATGCCAACGTGGAGCTCAACTTCCCCGGCTGCACCAACCACAAATCATATGCCGAGGATGCATTCAAATATCTCGACAACATGGAATCGGGACGACATGACCTCATAATCCTCGATCCGCCGGCTTTCGCCAAGCACCGCAGCGCGCTCCGCAACGCACTTCAGGGATACAGGCGCCTCAATGCCAAGGCATTCGAAAAAATCGCCCCCGGAGGAATTCTCTTCACATTCTCATGCTCTCAGGCAGTCAATAAAGAGCAGTTCCGCCTCGCAGTGTTCAGCGCCGCAGCGCAGTCGCGGCGCCGTGTCCGCATCCTTCACCAGCTTACCCAGCCGGCCGATCATCCGGTGAACATATACCACCCCGAAGGCGAGTATCTCAAAGGACTCGTACTCTATGTAGAATAAACCAATCTCCACAATATGAATAAACTATTTATCGCATCCGCAATGGCAGCAGCTATGCTCGCTGGAGTTTCGTGCTCCAAGACCGCGACAAAGGCAGATGTGGCAGCCGACGACTTCAATTATCACGCCGACCGCTTCGCCGACATCGAGGTACTGCACTACAAGGTACCCGACTTCGACAGCCTGTCGCTGAACCAGAAAATTCTTGTCTACTACCTCACCGAGGCAGCTCTGTGGGGCCGTGACATACTCTGGGATCAGAACAACGCCCACAATCTCGACATCCGCCGCCTCCTGGAGGCTGTGTATACCAACTACAACGGCGACAAGAACAGCCCCGACTACAAGGCATTCGAAACTTACCTCAAGCAGATATGGTTCGGCAACGGCATCCATCACCACTACAGCATGGACAAGTTCACGCCGCATTTCTCGCAGGAATTCCTCACAGCGCAGATTGCGGCACTTCCCGAAGGCGCAGCTCCGGCAAATGCCGATGAGCTTGTCGAGGTAATCTTCAATCCCGCCATCGATGCCAAGCGCGTCAATCAGGCTGCCGGTCAGGATCTGATTCTCACCAGCGCCAACAATATGTATGGCGAAGGTGTCACCCAGCCTGAGGTAGAGGCTTTCTTCGAAGCCATGAAGAAACCGGGCGACGAGACCCCGATCTCTTACGGTCTCAACTCCCGTGTAGTCAAGGAAAACGGCAAACTCGTCGAACAGCGCTATATGGTCGGAGGCCTCTACTCCGACGCCATCGAGCATATCGTGGCCAATCTTGACAGCGCCGCAGCATATGCCGAGAATCCCGCCCAGAAACAGATCATCAACTCCCTGATCGACTTCTATCGCACCGGCGACCTCGCTACTTTCGACAAGTACTCCATCGAATGGGCCGAAGACACCGCATCGCAGGTAGACTTCATCAACGGCTTCATCGAGACCTACGGCGATCCCCTCGGCATGACCGGCTCATGGGAATCGATTGTCAACTTCAAGAATATTCCCGCCAGCGAACGCACCGAGATTCTCAGCTCGAATGCCCAGTGGTTCGAAGATAATTCTCCCGTCGACAAGCAGTTCAAGAAAGAGACTGTAAAAGGCGTCAGCGCAAAGGTCATCACAGCCGCTATTCTCGCCGGCGATTCCTACCCTGCCACCCCGATCGGCATCAATCTTCCCAATGCCAACTGGATCCGCGCAGCACACGGCTCCAAGAGCGTGACTCTCGAGAACATCACTCAGGCCTACGATGCCGCATCGCACGGTGACGGCTTCAACGAGGAATTCGTCATTGACCAGGCAACAAGCGATCTGCTGGACAAATACCTCTTCATCACCGACAACCTTCACACCGACCTACACGAGTGCCTCGGCCACGGTTCAGGACGGCTTCTGCCCGGCATCAGCAAGGACGCACTCAAGGCCCATGGCTCGACCATCGAGGAAGCCCGTGCCGACCTCTTCGCCCTCTATTATCTCGCCGACCCGAAACTTCTTGAAATCGGTCTGCTCGATAATCCCGACGCATATAAGGCTGAATACTACAAGTATATCCTCAACGGCCTCATGACCCAGCTCATGCGTATCGAACCCGGCAAAGACGTCGAGGAAGCACACATGCGCAACCGCAAACTCATCGCGGAATGGTGCTACGAAAAAGGCAAAGCCGACAACGTAATCGAGCTCGTTCAGAAAGACGGCAAGACTTTCGTGAAAATCAACGACTACGAAGCTCTCCGCAATCTCTTCGGCCAACTCCTCGGTGAAATCCAGCGTATCACTTCGACCGGTGACCTCGATGCCGCCACCAACCTTGTAGAGACCTATGCAGTGAAAGTAGATCCGAAACTCCATCAGGAAGTTCTGGACCGCTATGCAAAACTCGACATCGCTCCTTACAAAGGATTTGTCAATCCCGTCTATACTGTAACCCGCGATGCCGACGGCAAAATCACCGACGTTAAAGTCAACTACGGCGAAGCTTATGCCGACCAGATGCTCCGCTACAGCCGCGACTACAACGGACTGAAATAAGATCGGCAATACACAACATAAAGAAAGGAGGCAGACATCTGCCTCCTTTCTTTATGTTGTGTCGCCATGCCGGCGGCATGACTCTCAACTGTGTAGAATCAGATATTGGGAGTATCCCACACCTTGGTTTCGGTGCATTTCACAGGGACTTTCTGACCTCCGATACGGAGGATGAAATCGCCTTCCTCAAGGCGCCAGCGTCCGTCCTTGCCGACAAAAGCAAGATTCTTGGCCGGAAGCTCAAAGGTTACAGTCTTTGTCTCGCCGGGCTCAAGGCTGATTTTTGTGAAATCACGCAGACGCTTGTTGTCAGGAACAAGCGATGCGATCAGGTCACTCGAGTAGAGAAGAACGGGTTCCTTGCCGGCTACTTTTCCGGTGTTGGTCACATCGACACTGACGGTAATAACGTCATCGGCTGTAAACTCGGGCTTGTCGGCCTTCATATTGCGGTAGTCATACGTGGTATAACTGATTCCGTATCCGAAAGGCCACAGGAGCGACACCTTGGCGTCGTAGTTGTACGCACCCGCCATAGTACCCACTTCCTCGCTCACCTTATAGTCATAGTTGGCAAGCGAGTTGATTTCACGCGGATAGGTGAACGGAAGTTTGGCGCTGAAATTGGCATCTCCCGCCATGAGATTGGCAAGAGCGTCACCACCGTAGTTGCCGGGAAGAAGCACATCGATCACGGCAGCAGCAAGCGGTTCGATATCGGACACAAGGCGCGGACGGCCTTCATTGAGTACAAGAATCACAGGCTTACCGGTTGCGGCGAGCGCCTTGACGAGATTGCGCTGATTCTCCGAAAGCCAGAGGTCGGAAAGGTTGCCGGGAGTCTCGCAATAACTGTTTTCACCGATGCAGGCCACGATTACGTCGGCATTGGCTGATGCCGAAACGGCTTTATCGATTTCCGGAGCGTTTTCCTCATAATAGGCACCTTGATTATTATAAGTGACACCCTGCTCGAGAGTGACATTATTCTTTCCGAACTTATTGGCAAGCGCCTCATAGATGGTATTGTATTTCTCGTAAAGAGGCTCGGCGTTCGAACCTTGCCAGGTGAGACTCCATCCGCCGTTAAGGCAGCGCATGCTGTTGGCGTTAGGACCGGTTACAAGAATACGTGTGCCCTGCCTGAGCGGGAGGATGCCGTTGTTCTTCAGAAGGACTTCCGATTCCTCGGCAGCCTGCAATGCTACTGCCGCGAATTCCTTTCCGCCGAATTTCTCATAGCCCTTACCGCCCGTATCAGGAGTATCGAAAAGTCCGAGACGATATTTGAGACGGAGGATTCGGCTCACAGCGTCATCAATACGGCTCATGGGCACAGCACCTTCCTCAACCAGTTCTTTCAGCAGGACAGCGAAGTCGGTGCTGTAAGGATCCATGCTCATGTCGATGCCGGCGTTGATAGCCATGCGGATAGCATCTTTCTTGTCGGCGGCGACTTTCTCGCGCTGATAGAGGTTATTGATGTCGGTCCAGTCGGTTACAATCACACCGTCCCAGTTGAGGCCGTCCTTAAGCCACTCTGTCAGATACTCGTGGCTGGCGTGAACGGGCTCACCGTTGATACTGCCGGAATTGACCATCAGCGACAGAGCGCCGGCCTGAATAGCGGACTTGAACGGCTCGAAGTATTTCTCGCGCAGCATCTGTGGCGAAACATATGCCGGCGTGCGGTCTTTGCCGGTCCAGGGAGCGCCGTATGCCATATAATGCTTGACGCTCGGAGCGACATTATATTTGCCGAGATGATTGGGATCGGGGCCCTGCAGACCGCGTACTGTAGCGGCTGCGAGCTTTGAGTTTACAATAGGATCTTCGCCGTAGCTTTCCCAAAGACGCGGCCAGCGCGGGTCGCGGCCGAGATCCATCACGGGATTGAAAACCCATGGCACATCAGCGGCGCGACTCTCGTAGGCTGTGATTTCTGCAAGTCGGATTGCCATGTCTGTGTCGAAGGATGCCGCCTGATTGAGAGGCTGCGGATAGAGCGTTCCGTCCTGAATATAGGTAGAACCGTGGTTGTTGTCCAGGCCGTAGATGACGGGGATGCCGAGATATTTCATCGATAGCCGGTTATATTCCGGAATCCATGTGGTCCACTGGTCGACAGTACCGGCAATGCCATAGGAAGTATTCAGAATCGAACCGACTTTATAAGTACCGATCCATTCGTTGAGTTTCTCCTTGTTCATCGAACGGTCCTTGTTGAACAGTGCGCCGGCATCAAGCTGAAGCATCTGCCCTACTTTCTCTTCAAGAGTCATGCGTCCGAGCGTTTCCTGCACGCGACGCTCTAAGTTTTCGTCACGCGGGATAGCCGGAGCTACAGTCTGCGCAATCGCCGAAGCCGCAAGCCCCAGTGAAAGCGCCACAGACAAGGTAATCTTTTTTCCCATTGTATCTATATAATGTGTTTTTATCGGATAGCTATCGCGAAGCCACCGCCGGGAGCCATATGCATCGGGATGACGTCACCCTTCTTCACCTCACGGGTTGAGATGACATAAGCCTCGGGATTGGTACGATAGTCCGCATCGGGAGCATCGGCGTATATTGTGGCAGTATATGTGCGGTCGGGTTGCAGGAAGTCGAGCACGACGTCATAGTCGCGGGCGTCCTCATCGGTAATACCTCCGATCCACCAGCTGTCGCCGCCTTTGGCACGGCGGGCTGCAACGATGTAGTCCTGAGGCTCAGCGTCGAGGTAGATAGTCTCGCTCCAGTCTACAGGAACATCCTTGATAAACTGGAATGCGTCCATCTTCTCGGCATAATGTTCGGGCATATCGGCTGCCATCTGCAGGGGCGAGTACATGGTCACATAGAGACCCAGCTGATTGGCGACAGTAGCTTTCTTATGCTCGGTGCTGCCTGGAACGAATGAACCCATATCCATGCGGAAAATACCGGGAGTGAAGTCCATCGGGCCGCCTTTAAGACGGGTGAAAGGAAGGATTGCTTCATGTCCGGGAGTCATGTTGCGGTACTCCGTACCCATTGCGCTTTCGTTTCCGACAAGATTGGGATAAGTACGTGCAAGACCTGTAGGACGCACTGCCTCATGGCCGTTGACCATGATTTTGTGCTCGGCAGCCTTCTTGACAGCATTCAGATAGTGGTTGTTGGCCCACTGGCTGTAGTGCGTCTCTCCCTTTGGAAGAATATGACCGACATATCCGCTCTTGACAGCATCATATCCGTACTGGTTCATGAGGCTGTAGGCAGTATCCATATGAGCCTCGTAGTTGGGAATGGAACCGGAGGTCTCATGGTGCATCATGAGTTTGATGCCCTTGGAGTGAGCATACTCGTTGAGCGCCTTGAGATCGAAGTCGGGATAGGGAGTGACGAAATCGAAGACGAAATCCTTCTCCTTGCCGAACCAGTCTTCCCAACCGATATTCCAGCCTTCGACAAGAAGCTGGTCGAAACCGTTCTCGGCAGCAAAATCGATATAACGCTTTACGTTGGCGTTGTTTGCGCCATGCTGTCCGTGAGGTTTGGCCTTGGAATAATCGAATGTGGCAAGGTCGAAATTCTCGGCATTGGTGTAAGACCACTGCGATTTGCCCGTGATCATTTCCCACCATACGCCCATATATTTGGTAGGATGAATCCAGGAAACATCCTCGAGCGCGCAGGGATCGTTGAGATTATAGATAATGTCGGAAGCAAGAATACCGGTTGCCTTCTCCGATGCCATAATCACACGCCAGGGCGATTTGAAGGGGGTTGTAATGGTAGCCTTGGCCTCATCGCGGCCGGGAGTAAGCCATGAGGTGAAAACCATTGTCGAGTCGTCGAGGTTGAGATGCATCGCAGGATAGTCGATGAGCGCGGCCTCGTGGAGGTTAAGGTACTTGCCGGAGGGAGTCTTAAGCATGAGAGAAGTCTGCACGCCGGTAGGCGAGAACGATGTCTGGGCAACATTACCCATTTTGTCTTCTTCGGAGAAACTGCGGATCTCGCTGAGCTTCGATTTATTGTATTCGTATTCCTGAGTATCGTAGTCGCCGGGAATCCACCATGCGGTATAGTCGCCGCCCATAGCCATCTGGGTAAGCTCTTCCTTGATCTGAATGGTCTTGGCTTCCTGCTCGGGGAAAATATAGCGGAAAGCCGCACCGTCGTCGAAGACACGGAATTCGACATCCATCTTTATTCCCTCGCTGTTGGTCATGGCCACTGTCATGGCGTTGTAATGGTCACGGATGCTGTCGTTCTCACCCCATACCGGAGTCCAGTAGGAGTCGGCGGAGGTACGCTCCACCTTGTCGATCTTGAACCCTTCGGCAATACGCGAACCGTCGAGAAGCTCGAATCCGAGAGTCGAGGGCTTGATTATTTCCTCATCGTCGAAGACCACGGAGTAAGCGGGCTGACCACCCTTTGCGAGGTCGAAAGTAAGGCGGATATTGCCCGAGGGAGAAGAGAGCGTCTCGTGCTTGTCACCGCACGATGCGGCCATAAAAAGCATCGGAAGTGCCGCTGCAAATGTCAGTTTCGTAAGATTTTTCTTCATTTTTTAAGCTGCATGGTATAATTTGTTCTTTTTCGTCAAAGATAATGATTTTCGTGCTAAAAATCAAAGGCCATACCGCTAAAATATCCTTTTTGAACACTCTTAGGCTAAATAATAAAGAAGCCCGGCGACAGACCGGGCTCCTGAGTAAGTTATGATCTCTGATCGGAGAGGCAAGTCCCCGACAATGATTCTTAGTCGATAGTTTCGTCAGCTTCGTAGCCGCCCATTTCGCGGATAGCGTTCTTGAGCATCACATACTGCTGGAAGAGATGGTTGACAGGCACCTCACCCTTTGTGTAGTCGTGCATCGGGCTCTTGAGGAAGAAGCTCAGGAAGCGCTGGATGCCATAACGGCCGGCGCGGGCAGCGAGGTCGCTCAGCAGGACAAGGTCAAGGCATAGCGGAGCTGCGAGGATAGAGTCACGGCAGAGGAAGTTGATCTTGATCTGCATGGGATAGCCCATCCAGCCGAAGATGTCGATGTTGTCCCAGCCTTCCTTGTTGTCGTTGCGGGGAGGATAATAGTTGATACGGACCTTGTGATAGTAGCCGTTGTGGTCGTTGTCTTCGCCGCCGCAGTTCACACCGTAGAGATCGGGCTGCTCTTCGGGAACAAGGATGGATTCGAGTGTCGAGAGTTTCGATACTTCCTTGGTGCGGAAGTTGGCGGGTTCGTCGAGCACAAGACCGTCGCGGTTACCGAGGATATTGGTCGAGAACCAGCCGTTCAGACCGAGGCAACGGGTACCGATGATAGGAGCGAATCCGGATTTAACGAGAGTCTGGCCGGTCTTGAAGTCCTTGCCTGCGATGGGCATCTTGGTCTTTTCGGCGAGTTCCCACATGGCGGGAATATCGACGGTTGTGTTAGGAGCACCCATGATGAAGGGAGCGCCTTCGGAAAGTGCGGCATAAGCATAGCACATAGAGGGAGCGATATGTTCCTTGTCGTCTTCCTTCATTGCCTTCTCAAGCTGCGCCAGAGTATTGTGGTAGTTTTCGTCTACGGGAACGTAAACTTCGGTGGAAGCGGCCCAGAGAACGACAACGCGGTCGAGACCTTTTTCAGCCTTGAAGTTGCGGATATCCTCGCGGAGCTGCTCGACGAGCTCCCAGCGTGTGCCGGTCTTGACATTGTCGCCGTGGAGACGCTTTGCATAGTTGGGGTCGAAAGCGGCAGCCATGCGTTCACCCCATTCATCGACCTTTCGACCGTCGGGAGTCTTTTTCAAC
>CABRLF010000037.1 GCA_902471685.1 uncultured Porphyromonadaceae bacterium | reverse complement strand
TACTGTTTTTGTCGGCGGAAGTACATTTGTCGTTGCTGACTATCTGGCAATCAATCAATAAAAAGCTCCCGGATCACGCTGTCGGCCACTATCCATTTGTCTTCAGGAATTATCAGAGCACCGTTTTCTTTTTTGAGAAGGCCTCTGCTGATAAATGGTAAAGCAGCACGTTCAGTGAGATGCCGGTATTTGTCCGGAATCATCTCAAGGGGCAGACCGTGAGCAGTCCGCAGACTTATTAGCAGTATATCATTGAATCTGTCCCGCTCATTCTCTTCGTCAATCTGAGTAAAATTCTCCGAAGACGCAATATAATTTCTGAGATTGGAAGGGTTGAATCTCCTCTTGCCGTCCGCGCCCAGACTGTGCGCGCCAGGGCCGAGGCCGAGATACGGCGTCAGATTCCAGTAAGACGAATTATGGCGTGAACAATATCCCGGTATAGCAAAATTGGAAATTTCATAGTGCTCCATGCCTGCTGCCAGAGCCTTGCGGCAGAGGATATGATACATTCCCTCGAGAATTCCGTCATCTGTTTCTTTTACTTCGCCTCGTTCACGTTTCATATAAAGGCGTGTTCCGGGCTCATAGCTGAGACAATAAGCCGACAGATGCTGAATGCCTTGTTCGAGAAGACGGCTGAGAGAAAATGTCCAAGAGTCGAGAGTCTGGCCCGGTAACCCGTAGATCAGATCACAGCTGATATTGTTAATACCATTCGCTTTGAGACATCTGATTGCGTCAATGGCATCATTAGCCGAATGTCGACGTCCGACTGCCATGAGTTCGGCATCGACGAGTGATTGTACGCCCATACTGATGCGGTTTACTCCTGCACGACGCCATGACAGCACATTTTCCGGATTTACATCTTCCGGATTAACCTCTATTGTAAACTCTTCGAGATGATTTTTGGGGAAACAGGAAGCAATGGCAGAGAATGAGTCCAAATCCAGAATCGAAGGTGTTCCTCCGCCAAAATATATGGTGCGTATTCCCTCCGAACCGAGTTCACTCCTGCGGGCATTCCATTCTTTTTCTACTGCCTGCGCATATCCGGACACAAGATGAGGATTTGCAACAGAATAGAAATCGCAGTATGTGCACTTGGAGTGGCAGAAAGGAATATGGACATAGATACCGGCCATCAGAATTTTTTCTTGGGATAACGTCCGCAGATAGACTTGAATGAGCAATACATGCAGTCAGCCTCATCCTCGCTCTGCGAGAATGGCTCATCAGGATCAAAAATCCGGCATATGAGTCGGTCGATACCTCCCTTCAGGTCATCCGTCAGGCTGTTATATGTATGGTCGCCCTGCGGGATAAGATAGCCGAGAGGTTCACCTTTCGAAATATCCCGCATATTATGAATGACCGGAATAATTCTCGCATTCGTGTTTTCGGAAGCTATATAAGCCTTGGAATATATGAGGAGCTGCAACATCCCGTCGTAGTCGGAAGCTCCGCTTGCCGTCACGCAAGCGGCGTCTTTCGGTAGAGTTGTCTTGTCCCTGCCGGTTTTGAAATCTATGAAACGAAGCGTACCGTCTTTAAGCCTGTCGACACGGTCGACCGACATATAAAAACGGACTTTAGGGCCATTTTCACCTATCTTCCAATATTGATTTGTGTTTTTAACTTCCGAGCCGGCATAAATGAAACTATGGTTGTCGGGGCCGAAATAAAACTCTCGCTCTGCTTTGAGATCTGCTCGGACAACCGCTTCGACTTGCCGGATAAGAATCTGCTCCTCCATATCCGGTATAAACGAATCGGGAACAGGCTGCTTTTTGGCATCTTTTCCAAAACAGTAGCGAACGCGGTAGAGTGATTCGCGGGCTAATCCGGCAATATCCCCTTTCATCCAGATTCCATAGTCGCTGTCGTAAATCTCAACCTCTCCGTTTTTGCCGCGTTCTTCAAGCACTCTATCGAACAGAGCCTGAATAGTATCGTGGACAAGCGTTCCCTGCTGTGACGGATCGACATAACTTGTCAGTTCGTTATCAGCTCGCACTCCGCAAATAAACTGCAGATAGAAACTGAGGGGACAACCCTTGAACGTCTTTATGGCCGAAGCAGACAGTCGGGGTTTTATTCTCTCGGGGTGTTCCGGATCATATAGCAACTTGTTGATCTGCTCCATCACCAGAGGTGTTTTCTCAATGCAGACTCTTTCGGAAGCGGAACCTTCGGATTTGAAAACCGCATTCTTTTCGTTTATCTTCAGGCCCGGCACAAGATTGGCAAGCTGGGAAATATAACGCGACATTTCTCCGTTTCCCTGACCGTCATTTCGCGAGTCATAATATAGCGAAACGTGTTTTGCACGCGCTACAAGACGGTAGAAACAATAAGCGTATGTCCATTCCAGACTTTGAAAATCGGGAAGATGCGCTCCTCGGCGCAACGCTGCCGGAATCATAGTTCTTGTGTAATTGGCTCTGGGGAATACGCTCTCGTTCATCGAGAGGACAATCACATTGTCGAAATCGAGCGAGCGTGTTTCGAGCGCACCAAGAATCTGAAGGCCTTTGACCGGCTCGCCTTTCACCGTCAGCCCACGATGGCTGAAAAGGCGTTCAAAGAGTCTGAATACTGTCCTTGAAGCCTGCTTGCCATGAAGTTCGATTCTGTATTTTTCAAAGAGCCTCGACAGTTCCTCTATTTCATTACGGAAGAATGCTATGGCTCCGATCTCAAAATACTGAATGGTGGATTCGTTTCCTTTTCTCTTGTTTTCAAGATTCTCCTCGAGCCAGTCGAGTAACGATATAAGATATTCAATAGCAGCATCAGGACCGTCATCAGGGTTCATCTGACGGAAAAGAATTTTCAGAATCTCGTTTTCACTGGAAAGACATTTCGCCGAAGGCCTGATCATCTTTTCTGCAATAATCTTATCGGCGAGTTTTCTTGCTGTTCCGGGAGCTATGGACTGTATATGAGGTTGCGACAGGACATTGATGACGTCTTCGAAATAATATGTCTGCGAACCGTCGGCCTGAAACCGCGCGTTCATCTGCATCCGGATAATGGAGTGGAGCAGCGCTGCGAAAGTAGTGCTTCGGTAGCTCAGGCCCATTGTTATGTTGACATTATTTATTTTTTCAGGTATCGACATAACAGTCGGCAAGAGCATCCCGGCATCGGGAAGAACTATGGCAGTTGTAACCTTTGTCTCGTCGTTAATATTGAATGAGGAAGCATTATCTCTCAGATAATTATGCAGAGCCTTTGCCTGACCGATGTTTGAAGGAACGGCAGTGACAGTCACTTCCGGCAATCCTGAAGGAAGAGGGATATCGTATGACTCCGGCATCGGGAACTTCCGCACAAGATTATCCAAGCGTGCAAGCGGTTCGCCCAAAAAGATTTCATTCTTTTGGCCAAACATATGCAGTGGGGCGTTATCCCAGAAGAAATCGGCTATTCCAAGATCACGAAGACGAGTGAATACAGAGGTCTCAGCATAACTAAGATCATTGAATCCGACAAAGACAAAACGGGAAAGTCCGAAATCGTCCAGACCTTTTTTTTCGACAGCTTCGGCCGCAAGACGGAACTGCATTCCCGGAGAGGTCAGATTGGATGCCTTCAGATCCTCATGATACTGCCGGTACGAACGGGTCAAGATCTCGCAGAAACGCATGAAATCCTTATGCTTTTCTGCCGACGACTCCTCCGACGGATATTCTACATGCTTCCAGAAACGTTCTCTTTCTGTCGCATCAACTTCCAGACTGCCTTCGCCCCAGACCTCACGGATAGCATTTGCCTGACGGTCGGAAAGATAGAATGCCTTAATCTCGGTATCTCGTTGCAGATTGGTGAACAATGCGTCCGCATTGGCCATGGCGCGGTCTATGTCATCGAAATCAGATAAGATAATACCTCCCCAAAAGATAAAAGATTCAAAATCACGGGCCTGAGCGGTCGGTATCACTTTTCGATATGCGTCGTACAGAATAAAAATCAGCTCACGCGGATCTGCAACATCCACGTCGGCAAGCCACGCCATAAAGTCCTGGACTGATATGAACCGGGGCAAACAGACAACTCCGCGGTTGCTTTCCGTTACAGCCGAGCAGAAGTCTCGCTTCAGAAACGTCAGACTGCGCTTATTAGGAACGATAAATGTTATATTCTGTGAATCCGGTGATGCTGCATAAAAATCCGCAACAGAACGGAGAAATGTTTCAGCCATTTATTTGCGACGTATAAGCATGATGATTCGTACGGCAAGATCGAAAAACACAATCCTTCCGTTGGCGTTTCCGGCAATATCTCTGCGGGCGTCATCAAAGAGCGCAATCATGTCCGCCACATTCTTTTCGTTGATGAACGGAAAGAATTTTATAGTGAAATTGTGCTCGGTCGCATTCAAAGTGAGCAGTCGCGGATCAGAGAGATGCATGAGGAAACTCTCCCTGACCAGTCGCGTACAGTAGTCGATAAACTGCATCTCGGGTTCGCGTCCCATATCAGAGACTTCCTTGCTCCAGACACGCAGTTCTGCGACTTTGCGGCCATAAGCCTTACGCATAAGACTGACGAAGAGGTCGAAATACTTCAGCCTTTCCTTCGAAAATCGCGCCAGCTTAAGGGCATCGTTGACGTTGTCGGCAATACGCGCGGTGTCGGCAGCGGTTTCTGCATCAATGCCGTGCGCTTCAAGAATCCGGACCAGTTCTTCGTCGTCGTAACGTTTCACAGTGATGCGCTGAGTACGCGAATAGATAGTCGGCAGGATCGCCCGTGAGTTATTGCTGACCATGACAAATATCGTGTCGGCAAAAGGTTCCTCGACGAGTTTGAGCATTTTGTTGGCCGTCTCTTCCTTGAATCTTTCGGGGAGCCAGAGCAGGACTACCTTATACTTTGAGCGGCGTGTCATGTAGGAGAGGCGCCGTATCAGTTCGTTCCCTTCTTCCACATATATCTGAGGCTGAGCATTGATATTGTCGAGTGCTTCGAGCCAGCGATCAAAATCCATAAATGGATTCTGATCTATAAAGGAACGGAACTGATCAAGGTAATCATCTGATATAGCCGACTTCCCGCTTTTTTTAACAACAGGAAAAGAGAACGTAGTGTCGATATGGTTGAATGTTTCATGCTGTCGGCATGACGGGCAGACACCGCAACTGTCACCGTCGTGACGATTCGTACAATGGACGTACTGCGCGAAAGCTCGTGCGAGAGCGAATTTTCCGGAGCCGGAGGGCCCTTCAAGAAGTATAGCATGGGGGAGACGGTCGCTGTCGACCATTTCACGAAGACGTGCTTTTACTTCTTCATGCCCGGGTATATCCGCAAATCTCATTGTTTGGCTTTCTTGCTGTCGATTGTTCCGTTTTCAACCACGTATTCGCGTACCTCCTGAAAGAGGCGAGTGGCAAATACGAATTCGTTCAGAGCTTCGTTGGAAGTAGTATAAATCTGCGACATGTCGCCTACCCACTCGCGATAACCCTTCCTGATGAAGATAATGTTCTCGCCAATGCCGAGCACACTGTTCATATCGTGGGTATTTATCACAGTCGTGATATTGTACTCGTGGGTTATATCGCGCAGAAGTTCGTCGATAAGAATCGATGTCTTGGGGTCAAGACCCGAATTGGGTTCGTCGCAGAAAAGATATTTGGGATTGAGCGAGATTGCACGTGCGATAGCCACACGCTTCTGCATGCCACCTGATATCTCGGAGGGGAACTTGTTTTCAGCTCCATTCAACCCCACACGTTCAAGACAGAACATGGCACGGTCGCGCTGCTCGCTTCGGCTCATATCCGTGAACATCATCAGCGGGAACATCACATTCCCGAGTACAGTCTCCGAGTCGAAGAGTGCCGACCCTTGGAAAAGCATGCCGATTTCCTTGCGGAGGTCTTTCACCTCGCGGCCGCTCATCGTCAGAAGATTGCGGCCATCGAAAAGGATTTCGCCGCTGTCGGGAGTGAGAAGGCCCACAAGGCTCTTCATGAGTACGGTTTTACCGGAGCCGCTCTGGCCGATGATAAGATTCGTCTTTCCTGTATAGAAAGTCACATCAATGCCATGCAGCACGGTTTTGTCTTCGAACGCCTTGGTAAGATTTTTTACTTCAATCATCAGAGGAGCAGTTTAGTGAGAATGACATCGAAAAGAAGAATGAAAATAGAACTGTTTACCACAGCTTCCGTGCTGGCCGAGCCAACCTGAAGCGCACCGCCTTTGACGTAGTAGCCACAGAATGAGGAAATGGAGGCTATAAGAAAAGCGAAGACGAGCGACTTTATAAGTCCGTACCATACGTACCACTCGTTGAACATAGTCTGAATTCCGTAGATATAACGCTCAACGGGAATAAGGTCCGTAAACGCGGCGACACACCATCCGCCGACAAACGCCATGAACATACACAGGATTGAGAGAACGGGCATGAAGCAGACAAATGCCACAATCTTGGGAAGAGTGAGGTAGTTGGCTGAATTGACTCCCATTATATCCAGAGCGTCGATTTGCTCGGTGACACGCATTGTGCCTATTTCCGATGCGATATTTGAACCGACCTTGCCTGCAAGGATAAGACAGAGAATGGAGTTGGAGAATTCAAGGAGAATGATCTCGCGGGTAGCAAGTCCGACAGAATAGGCCGGCATGATCGGCGAAGTGACGTTAAGCTGCATCTGAATTGCGCAGACGGCACCGATGAAGAGGGAGATGATGATTACCAGAGGGATGGAATCTATACCCAGCTTGGACACTTCCTGAATGGTGCGTTTTCCGAACACGCCCCAACGGTCGGGCAGATTAAAAACCCTGCCGAGGAACATGCAATAGCGACCGAATTTGGCCAACGAATTGGTGATTATCATTATAAATGTGTTTTCAGTTCAATCGACATGCTTTTTAAGCGCACATCAGATGCAAAATTAGCAAAAAAAATGATATGTGAGGTGTCCGGTTTCCTTTTATTCTAATTTTTTAGCCTTATCATCCATCTTAACAACTGTCATTCCACACCGTCTGCAATCAAAATCAAGACGATACTTCCCGGACGGATTGCAGAGGAAGAGCGGGTGCGGCAGTTTCTTTCCTTCCGATTCTTTCAGACATGCCCCCAATTCGCGGCGGATGCAGTAACGGGTAGTCATAACTACGATATCACCTTCCGGAGGAGCGACTTCTACAGCGCAGGAGGCGATACGTGCTCCATGACTCTCATAGAAACGACGAGAGAGCGAATTGGCGACATTGTCATGATAGGTTAGAGGTGGCACACCGGCAAAAGCATCGCTTGCCAATGCCGAATCTTTTCGCCGCTCAAAGCTATAGGTAGCCGATGCATCTGCGTCAAGTGCCGCAAGGACATCGCGTCTGGCCTGTGTGAGTACAGACAGGGGAATGAACCGGTTTCCGAGAGAGTCGTCCAGTCCGTCATACGCATAGATTGTGCCGCCCAACTTCGAGAATGTTTTTATTCTCGTCTCTTCCTGTGGCTTGCCGGCTTCCTGGTATTCATACTGTACGACTATTTCAGCTCGACATCCACGCTCGTCTGCCGCAGATACACAGATATATTCTTTGTCTATGGGCCGGAGCGCAAAGCTCACTTTCAAAGTGCGGGAGCAACATGCGTCGGCGCAATCGAGCTGATCTAAGAAAGCCTTATTATTATTGCGGTAAAGGCGTGTACCTGGTTTGAGATCCTTGAGGTCGGAAGCTGAGAAAAGACGCGCCTGATGTTTTCCGTTTTCCACGCGATTGAGACGGAAACCGACATAGCGGCTGTCGGCATCGAAGTATCCGAGCCCGTCGCCATTGGCAAGAGGAACCGACAGCGCGGCGGCAAAACTGCGTGAACGGCTGTCAAAACCTGATATTATCTTCCCGACATATGCCCCGGCCCATTTGGGAGTGTCGATGGAAGCCATTCTGACAGATGCCGAAGGACGGCCGTCGAGAAAATAATGCGTATAACCGCGATTGAAAGTATTGTCGAGATTCGGCTTGAATCCGCATACTGCTGTTCCCGCCGACGAACGCTCGTACCCTTTGTTATTGCGTATATAATCATCAAGAGCGCGTGAATAGGCCGCAGTTACGTTCGCCACATAACGGGCGTCTTTAAGGCGTCCTTCGATCTTGAACGACGACGCTCCGGATTTTATTAGATCGGGCAGACGTTCGCACTGGTTCAGGTCGCGGAGTGACAGATAATGCTTTTCAGGTCCCACATCTCGCCCTTCGGCATCCGTGAGACGGTAGGGGAGACGGCACATCTGGGGGCATACACCACGGTTGGCACTTCGGCTCATCGCCACACATCCAGCCTGGCAATCGCCGCTATAGCTTACACATAACGCGCCATGGACGAATACCTCTACAGGGACACCGGACGCCTCAGCTGTTGCCTGAATCTGGCTGAGAGAGAGTTCCCTTGGAAGGACAAGCTGGGAAAAACCGGCAGCGACAAGCATGGCGGCTTTCTCCGGCGTCCGGATATCGCACTGTGTGCTGGCATGAAGGGCAATGGGCGGAAGATCCATCATGAGATAAGCCATATCCTGCACAATCAGCGCGTCGACACCGGCCCTGTAAAGTTCCCATACAAGTTCACGTGCCTTCTCAAGCTCGTCCTCGAACAGGATGGTATTCATCGTCACATATATCCTTGCGCGGAACTGATGCGCGAAAGCAACAAGCTCTGCTATCTCCGCAACATCATTTCCCGCCGATGCGCGGGCGCCGAATGCCGGAGCGCCGATATACACTGCGTCGGCACCTGCCAAAATTGCAATACGCCCGACTGAAGCATCACGGGCAGGAGCAAGAAGTTCGAGTTTACAATTCATGGCTGCTGAGTTTGTCAAGAATTTCGAATGCCTCAGCCCGGGAAGCCGAGATTTTGTCGGGATAGTGGGCGTCGCTGTTAACAAGGATGCGTATGCCTTTACGGACCAGTTCTCCAAGATAACGCTCGCCAGGGAAGAAACGTCCGTGTTCGATGCGGGCTTTAGTATTTAGTTCTATAATGAGACTCTTTCCCTCTATCAGGTCGAGGATTCGGCGCATCCATCCCTGATAGTGACTGCCGTCCTCGATGCCGGGGGCAAAATAGGATGCATTCTGGCCGACCTTGTCGACATGTCCCAGAATATCGAATCCGCCATGCTCAATCATAGCTTCGGTCTGACTGAAAAATGTATCGACCACATAATCTATGTCGCCACGGAAATGGTCGGACATGCGCCGACGGAAAGATTCGAATTTACCATCTATATCGATCGGCTCGCCGTCCTGCGAAGGGATGAAATGGACCGATCCGATAATATAGTTGAGCGGCAACTCTGCGAAGTAGGGAGAGGACGGACCCCAGTCCGGACCGAGATAATCCACCTCCATCGAAGCATAGAACCGGCATGAGGCAAGCTCGGGAATGCCTCTGAGACGTTCGACTTCGGAAAGATAACGGGGGACATCATCGTCAGACATATTGCAGGGCGACGCTACCGGAATCGGACTGTGCGGCGAAAAGCCGTAGTGAAGCATACCCTGTTCCACAGCCGAACGTGCCATGACTTCCATCGTGGCACGTCCGTCGCAGAACTGTGTATGACTATGAAAATTGTATTGTCGTGTAGATGAAATTATCGAGTCAAAATCCATAATCAATATGAAACATCGTGTATGAGTCGTCCGGACCGGCGCAAAACCTGATACCGGGCGAAGAGGGCAAGGCAGAGCAGATCGACTAAACCGGCCACGCCTATGGATACGGCATACGAGATTCCGAATCCTTCCGGACTGGGAGCGACCAGAATGTAGCTCACCACGACCGTTGTCATGAAGAGAGCCGGAAGCAGGGTGATGATATATGCCCGGCCATGGCGTGCGAGATAGACGGTGCATGCCCAGAGAGTGAAGGCTGCGAGCATCTGGTTCGTCCATGCGAAATAACGCCAGAGGACATTGAAGTCCATCATCATCAGGACGAATGTAGCGGCAAAAATAGGAACGGAAATCAGCAGACGCTTGCTGATCTTGCTCTGATCCAAGTTAAGAAAATCGGCAGCGATGAGACGTGCGGAACGCAGGGCGGTGTCGCCGGTGGTTATAGGGGCAGCGACAACGCCGAGGATAGCGAGTATGCCACCCAAGGCGCCAAGCCATCCTACGGAAATATCATGAACGAGATCGCCGGCACCGGAGTGCGACGACATATATTCTGCCAGCCCGTCATAACCGCCCGTGAACGTGATGGCTGCCGCGGCCCAGACGAGAGCCACAAGACCTTCGGCGACCATGGCGCCGTAGAATACGGGGCGGGCAAGATTTTCGTTTTTAAGGCATCGGGCCATCATCGGCGACTGGGTGGCATGGAAACCAGAAACGGCACCGCAGGCGATGCTCACGAACATCATCGGGAACAACGGATGACTTTCGGCGGCACGATGACGGTTCCACAGCCCGTCGGTAAAACCGTCGGGAATTGTCTGTCCGCCGAAAAGAAGTACACCGAGCAGACCGACTGCCATGAAGAGCAGAACGAAACCGAAAACAGGATATATTTTTCCGATTATCTTATCGACAGGCAGCAGGGTGGCTGAGATATAGTAAATGAAGATAATGGCGATCCAGAATGTAGTCGTCGCCCATTCAGGAGTCATACCAGCGAGCAGACCGGCTGGCGTGAGCACAAACACAGCGCCAACAAGCACAAGCAGGACAAGCGAAACAAGACGCATTACCTGCCTGATGACGGGACCCAGCTCGCGGCCTACAAGTTCGGGCAGGGAGTCGCCTTTGCTGCGGATCGACATCATGGCCGAAACGAAATCATGGACGGCGCCGCCGAAAACACACCCGAGGGCGATCCACAAGAATGCTGCAGGGCCGAACATGACGCCCATGATAGCGCCGAAGATCGGTCCGAGTCCTGCAATATTCAGAAACTGGATGAGGAATACTTTCCACGTAGGAAGCACAACATAATCCACACCGTCGGTGCGTGTCTGCGCCGGAGTAGGAATCGAAGGATCGACGCCGAATATTTTTTCGGCCAGCAGACCATAGATGAAATAGCCGCCAACGAGGACCGCAAGGCCTATGAGAAAAGGAACCATATCAAATCTCCGGAGTGGTATTGTTGTTTCCGCCGAGGCTTGTGCGCATTGAAGTATCGGCTTCGATGTTCTTCATCCTGTAATAGTCCATGATGCCGAGGTTGCCGTTGAGGAAAGCCTGAGCCATAGCTTCGGGCAGCCGGCATTCGGCCTCGATGACCTTGGCGCGTGCTTCCTGAGCGAGGGCTTTCATTTCCTGCTCACGGGCGATAGCCATGGCGCGGCGCTCCTCGGCCTTTGCCTGCGCGATATTCTTGTCGGCATTCGCCTGATCAATCTGCAGGGCGGCTCCGATATTGCGGCCTATGTCGATGTCGGCGATATCAATGGAAAGGATCTCGAAGGCTGTGCCGGAATCGAGACCTTTGCGCAGCACGAGTTTGGAGATCGAGTCGGGATTCTCGAGCACGGTCTTGTGCGACTCTGCAGAACCGATCGAAGACACGATACCTTCGCCTACACGGGCGAGAACCGTATCCTCACCTGCGCCACCGACGAGCTGACGGATGTTGGCACGTACTGTGACGCGGGCTTTGGCGATAAGCTGGATGCCGTCCTTGGCGACGGCAGTGACGGGCGGAGTATCGATGACCTTGGGATTCACGCTCATCTGCACGGCCTGAAATACATCACGGCCTGCCAGGTCGATCGCCGTTGCCATCTTGAACTCAAGATCAATATTGGCTTTGTTGGCGGAGACAAGGGCGTGAACAACGCGCTCGACGTGTCCTCCGGCAAGATAGTGAGCTTCGAGATCATCACGGGTGACACCGCTGAGGCCTGCCTTGTGGGCTTCGATCAGAGCACGGACAATCACGGCTGCAGGTACCTTACGGATGCGCATGAGCACAAGCTGAAGCAGTGATATGTGTACACCGCTCACCTGCGCGGAAATCCACAGGAAAAACGGGCAATAGTAGAAAAACACTGCAAGCAGCGCTATTACCACAATACATAGGAGTACTATTGTAATTTCCATAGCAAAAAAAATATGAGATAGGTTTTTAGTTGTTTTCGAGTTTTATCGCACGGTTACGCAGATTCAGGAGTTGTTTCCGGAGTCTGATTGTCTCCTTTTCTGATTCGAGAATACGGTCAGAAACGTTTTTGTTGCCTTTACGGTATTCTTCGCGCAAGGCATTCTCCTGATCGATATGGCGGCGGAGAGCCGATTCGGCAGCCATGGCCTCAAGCATAGCCGAGCGCGCGCGGGCGTTGCTGAAATCGGAGACGCGATAGTATATCTTTCCGTTGCCGCCGTCGATGACAAACGACGGTCCGGAAGTCTCGAGGACTTCGTCGTTGCTGTCGGACGGCAGCCGTTGGGCGAGCATCGATTTATAGTCGACCCCTTCTTTCTGGAAGAGGGAAATATCGCGTAGCAGGGCCATCGACGCGATATCCGGATCATCGGGCTCCACATTGACACGCATCTGCGACGGTGCGAAAATATAGATGGTCACCTTCCCCGGAATCTGTTCGCGGTCCGAGGCAAACCAGCCGAGGCCGGAAGTCTCGTCCACGGCCATCATATAGTCGTTGAAAGGCGAATTATAAGGCATGCCGAGATTCTGAGGCTGGAAGTATGACCGCTCTCCGCTGTCGGAGTCGCTGCGGCGTGTCATGAATATGTCATATCCTCCGAGAGAATTGGAACCGTCGTTGGAGAAATAGAGGGTCATACCGTCGGACATCAGGAAAGGGAATGCGGCGTTTCCGCCTTCTCCAAGAGTCTCATCGAGAATTGCAGTATGGTCCACATGCCCGTCGTCAAGGATATCGGCCCCATAGAGCGAGAACACGCCTGCAGAATCGGCCTGCGCCCACAGAATCTCGCTGTTGTTCTCCGGAAGATATGCCAGAGAAAGTTCCGCGCAGTCATCAGCTGCACCGAGATGCCTCACCGCATCCGGAGCAAGAATCTTGCCGGCAGCCTTCGAGAGTCGGTAATGACGGAAAAAATCACGCTCATCGACATTGATCGTGTCGAGAATCTCGATCCGCTCCACACGCTCGAGCATATTGCGCAGCCGCACAATACGCGAGGAAATCTCATCGTATTCCTCCGGCGTATCCTTTTTGCTCTTGCGGAGCTTGGCTTCCCAAGTTTGCAGGTGTTCTTCAGCAGCGTCGACATCGTAGTTGTCGGCAGCTATCTCGGCCAAAATCCGCGAGGCATCGGTCACACCGCGGCTCTCCGCCACTTTCAGCGGAGCGATACATTCATCCCTGTCGCCGAGAGCATAGAGCGAGGCGCCGAGGAAGTACGTGGCATTGCCGTCTTTCGGCGACTTTTTGACCACGGGCCGCATCTTCTCGACAACTTGCTGATATTCACCTTCTTTAAAAAGCTTGCGTGCATCATCTATCGGACCGGCAGAAGCAAGCACGAACGACGCTATAAATAAAGCGATGGTTAATCGTCTGAGTCTCATAGTACTTTTGTTGTGACTACAAAGATACTTTTTTTAATTCACATGAGCAAATTTCCAGACAAATGCTTTTTGAGGTGAATGAGAGAAAAACATAACTTGCATTAATCATTTCTTTCCCCACCGGGCATAATGGCGCTGAGCCATGACATCTTCGGCCGGATTCGAGCATGGATTCCAGAATGTCTTGTCGGCTATCGCATCGGGCCGGAACTGCTGGCGGACGAAATTTCCCGGGTAATCATGGGCGTAAAGATAGTTCTTTCCGTACCCTAACTCTTTCATAAGTGCGGTGGGAGCATTGCGCAGATGCAATGGCACAGGCAGATTTCCAGACCGCTCGACTTCGGCGAGGGCAGCGTCGATGGCGAGATACGCGGAGTTTGACTTCGGTGACTGCGCGAGGTAGATGGCACACTCCGAAAGGGGAATACGTCCCTCGGGCATACCGATTTTCTGAATAACGTCGAATGTGGTGTTGGCGATGAGCATGGCGTTGGGATTGGCGAGTCCGATATCTTCGGACGCAAGAATCACCATGCGGCGGGCTATAAATTCGGGGTCTTCGCCGCCAGCGATCATGCGTGCAAGCCAGTAGACGGCGGCGTCCGGGTCGCTTCCGCGGATGCTCTTGATGAAAGCCGAGATGATGTCATAGTGCATCTCACCGTTTTTATCGTATGCCTGCGGATTCTCCTGAAGTCGCTCCGTGATGACCTTATCCGATATGATTATCGGCTCGTCGGCAGCGGTGGACTGCTCGAGTAGATCAAGGATATTGAGGAGCTTGCGGGCATCGCCGCCGGCATAGCGGAACAAAGCCGTCGTTTCCTCTATCTTCACCTCCCTCTTCGACAGGATTTCATCTTCCGAAAGCGCTCTTTTCAAGAGAATCTGCAGGTCGCTCTCCAGCAGGGGCTTGAGGGTATAGACCTGCGCACGGCTGAGCAACGGACGGATAACCTCGAACGACGGGTTTTCGGTAGTTGCTCCGATAAGCGTCACAGTTCCGTTCTCGACGGCTCCGAGCAGACTATCCTGCTGGCTCTTGCTGAAACGGTGGATTTCATCGATGAAAAGAATCGGACGCCCCTGCGTGAAGAATCCTGAGGCTTCCTTCTGCGCCCGCTCTATGACTTCGCGCACATCCTTGACGCCCGAAGTCACGGCGGATAGGGTGAAGAACGCGCTTTTGGTGGTGTTGGCGATGATACGCGCGAGAGTGGTCTTGCCCACTCCGGGAGGCCCCCAGAGGATGAAGGATGCAATGTTTCCGGAGTCTATCATCCGCCGGATGATGCCTTTTGGGCCGACGAGGTGATACTGGCCTATATACTGGTCGAGAGTCTGAGGACGGAGTCGTTCTGCGAGAGGCTGCATGCTCTTTGAAAATTCTGTGAGGAGATTACAAATAATGAAAGCGGGGGCGCACCCTGCGGAAAGGATGCGTCCCCGTATGGAATGAGTCTTTTGTTATTGGTTCTGAGAAGGATTCAGAAGTTCCTTGATCTGGTTGTACTTCTCGGTGTAGAGGGCGTTCTTATCCTTGTCTACATTCAGGTTGCCCCAGTAGAGAATCTCGAAGGAATAAGCTTCCTTGTACATGTTGAGAGCATTGTTGGGATTGGCAGGATCCATATTGGCAGGATCTGCGTCGAGGAGCTCGAGCATCTTGTCGTATGCCTCGATAGCCTGAGCATCGGGTTTCTTCTCGTTTGCAGCGATGAAGAGACGGCCCTGACGCTGATAGAAGAGAGGATTAGGCTCGGCAGCACGGTCGATCACACGGCCTACATAGTCCAGACCGCGGTTTGCGAGTTCCTTAGCCTTGGCAGGATCCTCGGTATTGAGGGCAGCATTGAGATAGCGGCCCGACATGCCGAAGAAGTCATTGAGGGTTGGCTCTTCCTGAAGCTGGAGATAAGCGTCGTAAGCTTCGGCAGCTTCTGCATACTGCTTGTTCTGCGAGTATACAGTGGAAAGGTTCTTGAGAAGTTCCTCGTTCTTGGGATCGCGTTCTACGGCGATCTCGTACTGTACTACAGCGAGAGAGTCCTGACCGAGGCCGGTGAGGGCTTCGGCATAAGTCACGTAGTCGTTGGTAGTGAAGTTGCCGTCGGGATTCGAGCTGAAGAATTTCTGTGCGTTGTCGACAGCGGTCTGATAGTCCTTCATTGCGGTATTGTCGAGGAAGCGGACGCGCTGCATCAGGAAGTTGGAGGGATCCTGAGCAAGAATCTGGTTGGCCACATCGAGAGATTCGGGATATTTCTCGCCCCAGTAGAGGAGGACAGCGTAGCGAGCCTTGTCTTCGGGGAAGTGGTTGGGGTTTTGGATGTACTTGCCGTAGAGGTCGGAAGCCTTCTTCCAGTGGTCGGCGAGGAAGTATTTTTCAGCGAGTTCTCGCTGAGCCATTGCGGAGTTTGGCTGCTGCTGAAGAAGCTCCTCGAGCTTCTGGATACCATAGTTCTTGTTTACATTGAAATACGCGTTGGCATACTTCACATAACCCTCGGAGTTTGAAGGGTCGTTGAAGATGGCGTTTTCATATTTGGCAGCGGCAGCGCCGTAGTCCTTGGCGTCCATGAGCATATCGCCTTCAAGAACGTAGATGGAAGGATCCTGATTCTTGGAATCCTTACGGGCCTTGTCGATATTCTTCTGGATATCCTTGGCATATTTCACTGCATCGGCGTTATAGTAAGCGCGGGCGATGGACACTGAAATCTCGGCATTCTTTTTAGCGAGTTTCTGTGCGGCTTTGAACTGATCCTCGGCGGCGTTAGTCTGGCCGTTGAGAAGATCGAGCGCACCGATACCCACGTAGTTGTAGGCGTTTTCAGGATTGAGAGAGAGACCCTTGTCGAAGTATGACTTCGCAGCAGCCTTGTCTCCCTGGGCGAGAGCCACCTGACCGAGGTAATAGTTTGCAAGCGACTTGTCGGTTGAGGCATCGTTTAGAGTGCGCTCAAGGATGGTCTTGGCATTCTCGTACTGTCCTGCTTTGTAGTACTCGATGCCGTCTTTGTAGCCCTGTGTCTGTGCGGATGCCAACAGGCTGCCGGCAAGGAGCAAAGATAAGAAAACTGTTTTCTTCATTGGTCTTGTTAAGAGGTTATATTTGTTTGTTACTTTTTCCTGAATATAAAAGTTTCAGAACGATTATTCACGATCCGGAAGCTCGACCGACTGGATGCTCACGCGGGCCGGGAGGATTCCGGTTTTCATGATTATCTTCTGTCCGATAGGACCGGTGACGAACGAATAGAATCCGCCTGCCACATTGGAGGTGGAAGCCGTTGTAATCATGTATATCTGACGGAAAAGAGGATAGGAACCGTCGAAGATATATTGCTGATAAGGCTTGTAGGCACGGACTTCGTCGTCGCGGTTCACCTTGAGGACCTTGACGCGGTTGGTGAGGGTAGCGCCCATGACTGCGCCATCGGAGAGGACACTCTCGGCGAGTTCCTTGCTGTCGATATCGGCAGAATCCATATCGGAGGTGATCCAGCTCACACCAAGCACACCGATCGCATTCGGATTCTTTTCAACGATCTTGAAGACTTCTGGCACCGACCCGGCGGCGAACACATTCGGGCCAAGGGGCTTGCCGTTCAGAAGAGAGTCGCTCAGGAATGTGGCCATGGAGGAGCCTGTCTTGTCGAGAACGACACGGATCTTGCCGAGCTTCGATGGCTCGAGATCGTTCCACTCAGATGACTCGCCGGACATGATATCGGCGAGTTCGCTGACAGTCAGCTTCTCGCAGGTATTCTCGGGATTAACGATGAACGCCACAGCATCGACGGCGATCTTTGCTGAGCGGACATTGACATTGGCGTTGCGTTCCTTTTTGTATTTGGCTTTCAGACCGCGTTTCTCTTCGGGAGTGAGATCACGGCTTACGACCACACTGCGTGTATTGAGGCTGAACAGTGAATCGAAAGCCTCGGCCTGCGTACCGTAGCGCACAAGGATATGGGCGTCGGGGTACTGGTACTCGAACACATCCACTTCCTGATTCATGATATTCTCGAAAGAATTGTCGCATACCATAGTGGTGGTGCCGGATGTGGAAGTGTGCTCGGGTTTCTTGTATTTCATGCACGAAGTCGCTCCGAAGCCCATAGCAAGGGCCACGGAAGCGGCAACGATAATATTCTGTCTTCTGTTCATCAATAACGATATTTTAATCAATACCTTTAACCTGACGGTAAGCACGCCAGATGCCGTATATGACAAGGACGATACCTACCACATAGCGGGTCCAGGCCCAGTCTCCGCCCCAGTTGAAGAAGTTGATAAGGAGCAGGACGCCCATGCCGACATACACAATGACCATGATAATGCCGAAAATGGTTCTCATAATGTTGTTCGGCTTGAAAGCACCGCTGTTTTCCTCTTCACGCTGACGGCGTCTGTCCTCAGGAGTGGGAATGTTGTATTCGCTCATAATAAAGTCTTTTTAGTTAAACGTTCGTTCAGGACCAAGCCACAGATGAATAGATCGGAAGAGCGGTT
>CABRLF010000036.1 GCA_902471685.1 uncultured Porphyromonadaceae bacterium | reverse complement strand
TCCGATCTGCGTTCGTCATTTACAAAGTTATTCCCGAAGGCGCCACTCTATCTTTTGGCAAGAACCAATATACTTTTGGTGCTAACGCCGGAGCGCAGGCAGTGACAGTATCTATTCCTGCCGATATGGATGTGACCGCCAATCCGCAGTTCCGGATGAACGACGGTTTGATCCAGATATCGGGATATGGCGAACCTATAGGAGATCACCGCAATATCAATCCCGACTTAGGCTGCTCAACGAGCTTCAGCGCCGAAGAACGTGATTCATATCTCTGCCGTCTTCCGGACGTATCATTTGCCGTATCTCCCGTTAAGAACTTCGGAATCGATATAATCTGTGATGTAGAGAATGCCGACATTAAACTCTACTTCCAGGACGAGGTTATCGAACGTGGCGAAAACGGACTATATGAAGGCACTTATGGCACATATACAGTCACTGCATATGCTTCCGGATATCGCTACTTTGAGTCGGAGTTTGAAATCGGAGACGATGCCGAAGGAACACAGAATTTCAAAGTATCCCTTACGGCAGCAAAAAATGCATGGGACGGCAAAACACTCACTGAACCGGCTATCGAAAACGGCATTTACCAGATTAAATCCGGAGCCGAACTCGCTTGGTTTGGCAATGAGGTCAACGGCGGTAAAACTGCTATAAAGGCGGAAATGCTGAACGACATAGATCTTGGCGACTATCCTTTCGAACCGATAGGCACTTCAACTTCAAAGAGCTTCGGTGGCACATTCAATGGCGGTATTCATCATATCTACGGATTGAATATCAACAAACCGACTACCAATAACGTTGGTCTCTTCGGATATATAAAGGGCACGGAAGATTCTCCCGCATCCGTTTCCGGCATTATCCTCCATGGGACGATTTCGGGCAAACAGTATGTGGGCGGCATCGCAGGATATCTCAATCTTGCATCGCTGGATGCTTGTGGCAACTACTGTCAGATTTCCGGCTCATCTTCCAATGTAGGCGGTGTCGCCGGATATATCAATAACAAAAACTCCAGAATATCCAACTGCTATAATGCCGGTGAAATTACCGGAGCAAGCACAGTCGGCGGAATTGTCGGAGCATTTGGCTCAAATGCCGACAATATCGAAAACGTATATAATATCGGCGAACTCAAAGGCGGCAACCGGATGGGGGCTATCTTCGGATCGTCCAACAACACTCCGAACGCTCCGCATATCGTAAATGCGTTCGCAACTGAGGACTACAATATATCTGTCGGCTATACAAAAATAACCTCAGATGACGTCGAATCCGGTTATCTCGCTCATGAACTCGGAGGAGCTTTCGGACAACGTCTTCCTTCCACTGACGTTCATCCGGTTCTCGGCGCTCCTGTAGTTTATAAAGTGACATATACCACCAGTCTTGATCCTACCGAGCGCATTCTTTATACCAACGGAACACTTCCCGAGCCCGACCAGGCCGAAGGCAACTCCGGCGAATGGCAGACTTCCGACGGAAAGAAAATCGAAACCGTCACTTCAGACTGCACTCTCCTTATCAATTATTCAATGAGCGGTATAGATTCTGTTGAAGCAGACGGCGAAACTCTCGATGTCTACACCATCCATGGAATCCTTATTCTCCGCAATGCTTCCGAGGAGCAAATCAAAGCACTTACTCCCGGAATCTATCTTGCAAAGGGAAAGAAATTCATAGTAAGATAAATAATTGAATATCTGTAAAAATCAAGAAAGCTTCGGCCTCGACCGGAGCTTTCTTGATTTTTATTGTTTTGTGAGCCTTATCAAATATGTGCCGTGAGCAGAAAGATTCCCTCTTAATTGAAGGGGCGTGTTCATCTTCCCCACGTCTTTTCGATGGATAACGTCGCGGACACGATAACTCAATGTCTGTGAAAGAGCATCGTAATCTTGGATATCAATGCAATATTCAGCATCCGAATCGCCTAAGTTTACAACAGCAATAGCAACATCTCCGTTCGCAAGATCTTTTTGATAGTAATCAAGATTGCCGTCACTCCTGATATATTCCGCACCTTGTCCGAGAGGGTCCTGATTGATCGCAATGAGTTCCGGATTCTTAATCAGTGCCAGATCATGCCGATTGATATCGTCTCGACTCAAATCTATACTGAGCAACAACGGCGAACCGTACATACACCACATTGCGAAGTTGGTCTCATACTCCACATCACTCATTCCTACATATAATTGCTCGCCGAGATAATAACCATCGCTTCTTTTGGTTACGCCGTATACACAGTCATTCGATGATTGACCTGTGCCACGGATGCCTACGCACAGCATATCGGCATCATTGAATCTGTTAATACCCACATACGGCCATAGATTCCTCATCAGAACGATAGTATTGTGCAAGCCTACCCCGTTTGTATTCTTGTCTTCATTTTTCCTTTCACCGGTGCTGCCCCACCATCCGTCGCGTGCGTCATAGCTCATACGCCAGCAAGGAGCTCCGGCCTCGGGAGCCCATTTCCATGGTTCATGTATACCCCACTCACACATATAAAGCAGAACATCCCGTCCACTTTTGAGCAGACCGTCGCCCATTCTTTTATATAGGGTTTGAGCATCAGTATAAGAGTCAGGATCAATACCGTCAGGAACTCCATGTCCCGGCCAAAAGTAGTCTTCTTTAAGCATATCGAAACCCCACTCCGCATACGCTTCCGCATCGGTATTCTCATGGCCGAAACTTGCCTCATAGCCTTCGCATGTCACTGTTCCACAATCGGAATAGATTCCGGCCTTGAGTTCGAGACTATGGATATAATCGGTAACGATTTTCATCCCGTTGGGAAACAATGCAGGATCAGGAATCTGTCGGTCTGAGATTAAATCCCGGCCCTTTCTCAGTTGCCAGCAGTCATCTATGCCGATATATCTATATCCGGCATCTCTGAGCCCAAGACTCACAAGCCGGTCTGCCTGATCACAAATAATGCTATCGGAAATCTTATACTTAAGTACGTTCCAGCTTTGCCAGCCCATCATCGGCACAGGACTTATCAGACTGTCGTTGACATGAAGCCGTATCCCCTCTTTATATATTTTACCTCCGGACTCGAATTCGACAGAATATACATAGTCTCCGGCCTCAGGTGCGGTTCCCTCAACAAGACATCGACGCGGGTTCCACGATAGACCTTCAGGAAGATTATAGACACGCCTGACACCAGTTTTAACCGGAACAACGTCATGAGCTGTCTGGCTTGTATCCTGAGGCACACGTATTTTGTGCATAAATGGTTGACCGGGAATTCCGAAAACTGTATTGGCGCAGGCCAGACGGCTCTCAAGACCCGGAACCCATTCCGCATTCTCTTCACCTACAGCAACGCATATGGAAGGAATGAGCATGAATAATGCGATTAAACAAATATGCTTGGTTTTCATAAATTAGTATTGATCTGGTTTCGAAATATCTCAGTGCATAGTTAGCAAAAAAAATTGGAATTTCAGAAAAAAGAGAGAACAAGTATTTCGCAAAGTTCGAAAACAGTCAATAATTACAGAGTATGCGCCATAAAAAACAACGCATACTCTCAATTTAGTCAAAACAAACAATATAAATTCCATCGAAAGTCTTCAATCCCGAAGACGATGCAAAATTACCGCTATTTTGCAGTTCACACAATACTCAAATCTGAGATAAATGATAAAAGCGCACCCGAAGGCACGCTTTTAAAAATACTGTTATGATAATGACTGCGATTTACCAGATCACAACACGTTCTGCTTCCGGCATGAACATCGGATCGCCTTCAACGATGCCGAATGCTTCGTAGAAAGGCTGGATGTTGCGGAGGGTGGCATTGACACGCCAGCGTCCAAGCGAGTGCGGGTCACTGATGGTACGCTTGATAATCTCGTCCTTGGTTATATTGGCGGCCCATACATTTGCATACGCCAGATAGAAGCGCTGGTCGGGAGTGAAACCGTCGATAACGGGAGCCTCAGCTCCGTTGAGAGAATTCTTGTATGCTGTATAGGCAACACGAAGGCCGCCCTGATCAGCGATATTCTCACCGAGTGTAAGACGACCGTTTGCATTGATCGAATCGGTTACGATGATGTTGTCGAATTGAGCAACAAGTTTGTCTGCAAGCGCATTGAAAGCTTCAGCGTCTGCAGGAGTCCACCAGTCTGCAAAATTGCCGTTTTTGTCGAACTGACGACCCTGATCATCAAATCCGTGGGTCATCTCATGACCGATAACCACACCGATTGCACCGTAGTTGACTGCATCGTCGGCATTGAAATCGAAGAACGGGGGCTGGAGAATGCCGGCAGGGAAGCAGATTTCGTTAGTTGTGGGGTTGTAGTATGCATTCACTGTCTGGGGTGTCATATGCCAGCGAGTGCGGTCGACAGGCTTGCCATAGTCGGACAGATTATATTCCTGATTGAAGAGAATTGCGTTCTGAAGATTTTTCCAGTAGGAAAGAGTTGTGTCGACATCGAGCTTGGAATAGTCGCGCCATGTGTCGGGATAACCGATCTTGACAGTGAAAGCGGCAAGTTTCTCTTTCGCACGAGCCTTGGTGGTGTCGCTCATCCATGTGAGGCTGTCGATATGTTCGCCGAGCGACTGCTGGAGATTGGATACCAATGCAACCATCTTGTCCTTGGAAGCCTGGGGGAAATATTTCTCCACATAAAGCTGACCTACAACTTCTCCGAGAACAGAGTTAGGTACGCTGAGTGAACGTTTCCAGCGAGGCTGCTTTTCCTTCACACCGCTCATGACCTTGCTGAGTTCGAAAGACGCATCAATAAAATCGTCGCTCAGATAGGGCGCAGCCGATGAAACATACGAGGCGGTGAGATAATCGCGGAGCTTCTGCTCGTCGGTAGTTTCAAGAACTTTAGCTACGGTAGCGTAATATTTAGGAGAATCGACTACCACGGTATCGACATCAACATTCTGTGCTTTGAAATAACGGGGGAGATCGATAACAGGGTATTCTTTAACAAGTTCTGCAACGGCAGTAGGATTGTACTGTGCGGCAATATCTCGCTGCTCGGTACGAGTCATCTGGCTGTTGGCAAGTTCAGTCTCTATTGCGAGAGTATTTGCGGCAAATTCGGCGGCACGTGCTTCATCATAACCGATAAGACCGGCAAGGGTCCGGAGATAGGTCACATAAGCATCGCGAATCTTCTGTCCTCGTTCGCTTTCGTCGGTATAATAGTCGCGGTCACCGAGACCGAGACCGCCCTGACCCCAGTACATAGTGTTGATATCGCTGTTTGCGAGGTCGGCAGATACACCTGTTCCGAAGAATGCATCCACACCCGGCATAGTGGCGATAAGATCGATAATCTGAGCGCGGTCGGCAGCGGCGATAGCAGCGAGGTCAGCCTGCAGAGGTGTAGCTCCTTCGTTGTTCAGACGCACGCTGTCCATACCCATTGCATAGAGGTCGGCAACCTTCTGCTCGTTGGAGCCTTTAGGTGCGTTGCGGTCAAGCCCGAGAACAAGTTCCTGGAGTTGGGCACGGTTGTTCTCTGCCAACTGGTCGAATGTGCCGAAACGGGAGAATTCGGCAGGCAGCGGATTCGATTTAATCCAGCCACCGCAGGCATAATCATAGAAATCGGCACGCGGAGAAACAGTGGTGTCGAGATTTGCTGCATCAATCCCTCTGGGGGCTGCGGTGGTTTTCTGACATGCAGAATAAATAGCACCGGTAGCGGTCATTGCAGCCATAAGAAAGATAAAGTTTTTAGCTTTCATTGTTTATAAATGCTGATAATGTATATTTTTTCTTCACTAATCCACGCCGTAGCGCTGTTTGAGTTCGTCGAGCTCCTGCCCTGCCAGTTCCCATACACTCATGGCGTTCTCCACAGCCTTGGTGGCTTCGGCATGAGCCGTAAAAATTTCCGGGTCGACCTCGCCGGCTGCGATTCTGGACTCTATTTCGGCAAGTTCGCTTTCTCGCCGTCCTACTCCAGCCTCGGCTTCATCGAGTCGTTTAGCGGCACGCTTCAGTTCACGGTCGCGTTCCTTTTGCTCGGCATAAGTGAGACGTACCGGCTCTTTTGCCGCTGACGACTGTGCATCGGGAACTTTCTGCGGGACAGTTTTTGACGCAGCTGCCGCTTTTTCTTCCTTCGGGACAGGTGCTGAAAGTTCAAGCTCACGGAGCGACGCCAGTTTTTTCTTTTCAAGGAATTCGTAAATTCCTCCGAGACATTCGCGCACCTGTCCTCCTCCAAACTCATATACTTTCTCCACAAGCCCGTCGAGAAACTCACGGTCATGGCTGACGACAATCACCGTCCCGTCGAAGTCCTTGATAGCCTGCTTGAGGATATCCTTGGTCTTCATATCAAGATGGTTGGTCGGTTCGTCCAGAATAAGAAGATTCACCGGCTCAAGCAGCAGGCGGATCATGGCAAGACGAGTTTTCTCTCCTCCGGAAAGTACCTTTACTTTTTTGTCGGAAGCCTCACCTCCGAACATAAAAGCACCGAGAATATCGCGTATCTTCAGACGGATATCACCTACAGCGACGCGGTCGATAGTGTCGAAAACAGTAACTTCGCCGTCAAGAAGCTGAGCCTGATTCTGTGCGAAATACCCTATCTTGACATTATGGCCGATGCGCAGACTACCCGTGAACGGAATCTCTCCCATTATACATTTCACGAGAGTGGATTTACCCTCGCCGTTCTTGCCGACAAAAGCGACTTTCTCACCGCGGCGCAGTGTAAAAGTAGCATGGTCGAAAACCTGATGGTCGCCATAAGCCTTGCCCACATCCTCCAGAATCAGCGGGAAATCGCCTGAACGCGGAGCCGGCGGGAAACGGAGATTAAGATGCGATGTGTCTACCTCGTCGACTTCAATGCGTTCGATTTTAGCCAGCTGTTTCATGCGGCTCTGGACCTGCACAGCTTTGGTAGCCTTATATCGGAAGCGCTCGATAAACTCTTCGGTATCGGCAATCTGCTTCTGCTGGTTGCGGAAAGCTCTCATCTGCTGTTCTATCCGCTCGGCACGAAGAGTGACGAATTTGGAGTAATTCACAGCATAATCATATATCTTTCCACAACTTATCTCAATAGTGCGGTTCGTGACATTGTCGATAAAGGCACGGTCGTGGCTCACAAGAACCACAGCCTTGGCTTTAGTCATAAGGAAAGATTCAAGCCACTGGATCGACTCGATATCAAGATGGTTGGTCGGTTCGTCCAAAAGCAGAACATCGGGATGCTGGAGGAGGATCTTGGCAAGTTCGATTCGCATACGCCATCCGCCGCTGAATTCCGACGTAGGACGATTGAAATCGGAGCGCAGGAAACCAAGACCGAGAAGCGTACGCTCCATATCGGCCTCGTAATTGTCACTTTCGGCCATTGCAAGCTGTTCTGTAAGCGACGTTACCTGCTCTATGAGTTTGTGATAATCCTCACTTTCGTAATCAGACCGCTCAGCCAGTTCCGCCGACATACGGTCAAGACGGTCGTGCATCTCACGCACATGAGCGAACACCTTACGTACTTCTTCGATAACCGTAAGCGAATCGGTAAGCACCATCTGCTGTGGCAAGTACCCGATTGTGACATCGGCCGGCACGGCCACACTGCCGCCTGTCGGCTTCTGGAGGCCCGCTATAATCTTCAGCATCGTACTCTTCCCTGCACCGTTCTTTCCGACCAGAGCAATCTTGTCTTTCGGATTGATAACGTAGTTGATATTGTCGAAGAGGAGCTGAGAACTGAATTCTACCGATAGATTATTTACTGAAATCATTATTCTTCAACCAATAGCTCAGACAATTTCCATATTGTCTTTCAGACGCTGGCGTACAACTTCGTACATCATCACTCCGGCTGCCACACTCACATTGAGCGAGCCGATATGTCCGAACATCGGAATAGCAGCTCGGGTATCAGCCACACTGAGGATCTCGGTGGAAATGCCGGTATCCTCAGCGCCCATGACGAGAGCTACTGGAGTCGTTAAATTGGCGAGTGTATAGTTTTCCGACGCTTTTTCGGTGGAACATACAATCTGGCACCCACTGCTCTGCAGATATTTCACCGCATTGAGAAGCGACTCTTCGCGGCAAACGGGAATATGCAGCAATGCGCCTGCCGAGGTCTTCACTGCATCGGCACCGACGCTGACACTGCCACGACTTGGAATCACGATCGCATTCACGGCACAGCACTCGGCCGTACGTGCGATAGCACCGAAATTCCGGACATCCGTTATGCCGTCAAGAACAAGAATAAAAGGCACGACACCATCTTCAAAAAGAGTAGGTACAATATCTCCGAGACGGGCATAGTCTATAGCAGCCATCTGTGCTATGACGCCCTGATGATTCTTGCGTGTGATACGGTTGAGTTTCTCTACCGGCACGCGCTGAACAGGGATGCCCTGCTCTCTTGCCGTACGGGTCAGACGGATAGCAAGATCGCCATGCAGATCTTTTTTAATGAAAAGCTTATCGATAGTGCGTCCGGCCTCGATTGCCTCGAGGGTTGGATGAATACCGAAGATATATTCGTTTGAGTCCATATAATCGTTTTATGAAGTTATGATTCTGCGTTGCCGGCGTTGGCAAGAAGAGAGCGGGCGTTTGCAAGAGCCGCCGGATCGCCGGGATTACCGCTTAGCATCAGGGCCAGCTCGGCCTCGCGTTCCGCGTGCGAGAGGCGGCAGATGCGGGTATTGGTTGTTTCCTCATCGTCCTGCTTGAATACCTTGAAATGGGTATGGCCGGCAGCGGCGACACCAGGAAGATGAGTTATTGTTATCACCTGGATTGTACGGCTGATCGTGGCCATCATGGAAGCCATTCTCCCGGCAATGTCTCCCGATACTCCGGTATCTACCTCATCAAAGACAATCGACGGCAGATGGATTTTCTCAGCAACGATGGTCTTGATGGCCAGCATAAGACGCGAAATCTCGCCTCCCGATGCCGTATTCCCGACCGGCAACAGCGCCTGGTTCTTATTGAAAGCGAACAGGAACTGAATCTGGTCGAAGCCGTCCGGGCCAAGTTTGCCACGTGTCAGCGAGACGTCGCACCGCAGATTAGGCATTCCGAGCGGAGACGCAGTGCGTCGGAGAGCATCGGTAAATTCGGCCGCTGCAGCCGCGCGCTTGGCCGATATCTCTGTCGCGAGGTTGAAAGCCGTCTTCTTTGCTTTTTTTGCCGCGCGTTCAAGCTCTGCAAGAACATTCTCGCTGTCGTCGAGTGCGGCAAGCTGATTGCCGAGCTGACGCTGCAGTTCGATGAGTTCGTCGGCGCTTTCCACATGATGCTTGACTTCGAGAGAATACAGTTCGTTCAGACGATTCTCTATCTCTTCGAGACGCACAGGATCGGCGGCAAGCGAAGTATCGTATTCCACAAGCGAATCGGCAATGTCGGAAACCTCTATTCGTGCTGATTCGAGACGCTCGGCCAACGAATGGAAATCTGTTCCGTCGCTCCCGTTGCCGAGGGTTGCGGACAACTCCTCAAGAGCATCTACAGCCTGTCGGAGCAGACTGAGAGCGTTCTCCGGTCCGTTGAGAAGTGGATCGAGAGCAGACCCGAGATTGGTCTTGATTTCATTGACATTGGCCAGTATCTCGCGCTCTGCTTCCAGAGCTTCGTTCTCGCCGGGTTTGAGATCAAGTTCCGCGAGCTGGTTATACTGAAACTGCAGGAAGTCGGCATCATCCTGATTCCGCTTAATCATGTCGCGGGTCGCAGTATAGTCTTTCAGCGTATGTCGATATGCAGCGAAAGCCTTCCTGTACTCGGCGAGCAGATCTCTGGTATCTGCGAGATTGTCGATTATCCGGAGCTGATAGTCCGGCGAAGCGAGAAGCAGATTCTGATGCTGGGAATGAATATCGACCAGATGTACGGCTATGTCGCGGAGCACAGGCAGCGTTACAGGCGTATCGTTTACAAAGGCACGAGAGCGGCCGCCAGGTGCTATTTCGCGACGCAGTATGCATTCTGTCTGCGAAGCGTCAAGCTGATTGTCGCGCAAAAGAGTCTCGACTTCCGGTGAGCCTGAAATATCGAAGATTGCTTCAGTGACAGACTTTCGCGAAGGATCGCGCACCACCCGGGTGTCGGCACGCTCACCTAACAGCAATCCGAGAGCACCAAGAATAATCGATTTGCCGGCTCCGGTCTCACCGGTGATGATATTGAATCCATTCTCGAACTCAATATCAAGTTCGCTGATCAGCGCGTAATTGGATATATGAAGTGATTTGATCATCTTTTTTCAGCTCCTTTTTTCAGTTGTTCGAGCCGTGTCTGTTCCGTAGGATAGATTGGCTCAAGCGTTTTATATACAGTCTCCCGCTCCGAAACCGGGGCTTTTGAATAGATATTCACAAGCTCATCGAGTTTCGCGTCCTTGAACATAGACAGAGCGACCGACATAGGCGCGGTCCTGTATACTTTCTCTATCGCCGCAAGCGACTCCGTCACAGCGGCACGGCCCTTATCCATTGAGACAGACATATTGTCAAGTCCCTGACGATGATATGAGTATATCATATCGCGAATTATATTCGTGGCGGGGTCGGTAAACGAAGACAACACAGCCGATCGGTTCTTGGTGTCTTCGAAAGCTTTCCATCCGCTTTCACCGGCAGACTGGGCCATCTGCACGATCTGCGCCAGCCGTTCGAAATAAGGGTCTCCGCCATGCGGTGCAAAAGAATCCGAATCCACTGCAAGAATAAGATAGGCATAGAAATTCAGAATCGCTGTCAGCTGACTCTCCATGTTGTTCACAGAGTATACCAGTGGTTCGTTTTCGGCATATGTGAATTCCACCTTCGTATCTTTGAAATTGATCAGAGTTGTAGTATAGGAAGAATTATACACAGGCCGGAGCGACTGAATCTGAATGTCGCCCGTAAACGTATCGTCCTTGTATTCCTTGACGGTGAGAAACAGGCGGCATTCGATTTTCTCATTTGCCGCATATTTCGCATTGGTGAAAACCGTGGTATTGAGATAGTCGGAGACTGCATTCTGCAGCGTCTCGAACACCTGTTTGTTCGTGCCCTGAATCTGGTCTGAATTAATGGTTACGGCACAGTTCAGTTCCTGAGCAGACAGGGATTCGGCGCAGCACAGGGACAGGAGCATAAGCGAGGAGAGAATTTGCTTCATAATCCGGTTGTGATGCAATCAAGAATATCCTTTGCGACCTCCGCCTTACTTTTGAGAGGAAAAGCACGCTCGGCAGTGGACGAGATAACAGTCACTTTATTTGTATCGGTACCGAATCCTGCACCTTTGTCGGCAAGCGAATTGACTACGATATAATCGAGATTCTTGCGAACAAGTTTCTCGCGGCCGTTTGCTTCGGCATTGTCTGTCTCAAGCGCAAATCCTACGAGAATCTGATCCGGACGCTTGCGGCTTCCGAGAGTTGCGGCGATATCAGGATTTTTCACCACTTCGATTGCATCCACATCATCGTGCTCACGCTTGATTTTATGGTCGGCATAGTGACAGGGAGCATAATCCGCAACGGCAGCAGCCATGATGGAAATATCGGCCGAACCGAAGTCCTTCAGACATGCTTCCAGCATCTCGCGTGCACTCTCGACATGCACTGTTTTAACTCTTCCTCCAGGTTCAGGTAAAGCCGTTGGACCTGAAACAAGTATGACATCGGCACCTCGGCGCGCGGCCTCTTCGGCAATGACATAACCCATTTTGCCTGTCGAGAAATTTCCGATAAAACGCACCGGATCGATACGCTCATACGTCGGACCAGCCGTAATCATCACCTTCTTGCCTTTCAAAGGAAGGGTGCGTCCGAAAAAGTCATCGAGCACTTCGACAATCTTCTCCGGTTCTTCCATACGTCCACGCCCTACAAGATGACTTGCGAGCTCGCCGGTCTCAGGCTCGATCACCGTCACACCATCGGACACCAATGTTGCCAGATTCCGCGTAGTGGTCGGATGAGCCATCATGTCGAGGTCCATTGCCGGAGCAACGAACACAGGAGCGCGGGAGGACAGATAGCTCGTGATGAGCATATTGTCGGCCACGCCGCTGGCCATCTTCGCGAGTGTCGAGGCTGTAGCCGGTGCGATAACCATGGCGTCGGCCCATAAGCCGAGATCGACATGAGAATGCCACTCGCCGGTATTGGCGGTGAAAAACTCGCTTATCACGGGGCGTCCGGACAATGATGACAAAGTCACCGGGGTGATGAATTCCTTGCCGTTGGGAGTGATTATCACCTGCACTTCGGCACCGGCCTTCACAAGCAGTCTCAGAAGGAACACGCTCTTATATGCCGCGATTCCTCCCGAGATTCCAAGAATGATATGTTTGCCTTTGAGATTGCTCATTTTTTGATCCGCAGCCGTATGCGTGTGAATGCGTTCTTGGTATTCTGGGCGAAGTCTCCACCCATGATCCAGCTGTAGTAACCCGGATCGCGGGCAAGAACTTCCTCTGCGAGTTTGCCCTTATATTTACCGAAATTGATTACTTCACGCCCCTGATCATCGAAAACGAGACGTCCCATGAGGTCGACATTGCGGTTATTCGAAGCATACTCCGAAAGCGGACCTACCTCACATGGAAGATCATCGTATTTTTCGAGCTGAGCGAGAAGGACTTCCATAGTCGCGGTAGTGTCGGCCAAAGCGCTGTGGGCTTCGTTTAGATCCTTGCCGCAGTAATAACGGTAGGCAGCCACAAGCGTACGCGGTTCTTTCTTATGGTAGATAGTCTGTACGTCGATAAACTTGGCCTTCGAAAAATCGAAGTCCACTCCGACACGATGGAATTCCTGATCGAGAAGAGGAATATCGAACCTGTTACTGTTGAAGCCGGCTATATCGCATCCGCTCAGCTGGGATGCAAGCGAGGCAGCGATCTGCCGGAACGTAGGTTCTTGCGCCACATCGGCATCAGTGATATGATGCACCGCGGTAGCCTCGGCAGGGATTGGCATCTCGGGATTGATTCGCCGGGTTTTGGATGTGACATCCCCGTTCGGCAGAAGCTTTACGAGCGAAATCTCAACGATTCTGTCCGACTGGATGTTCGTTCCGGTAGTCTCGAGGTCGAAGAATATAATTGGGCGTGCTAACTTCAGTTTCATTTCTTTGCGGATTGATTAGAATTCGCTTACGGTCATCGGCATAAGCAGCATCACCAGTTCGGTATTCTCCGGTTCTTCTGCCGGGCGGAACATGCCGGGACGTGCCGAGTCGCCGAGATTGACAACGACTTCGGTTCCGGTGAGAGTCGTAAGAATCTCAACGAGATAATTTGCGCTGAATCCTATTGTAAGTTCCGAACCGGAGAACGAACAGGGAACCTGCTCGCGCGCGCTGGTGCAGAGGCTCGGATCGTTCGACTTCAGCAGGATGCTGTCCGAAGTGATGCGGAACTTCTCAAGACCGCCGTCAACCTCGACAAAGATACCAACGCGACGCACTGCATTGAGAAGACTGACACGGTCGACTGTGAGGACGAGCGAGTTGCTGCGCGGAATCACGCGGTTATAATCAGGATAATTGCCGTTAAGGAATGTGCACTGGAATGTAAAGTTCTCGCTTTCGATGACTGCGTTGCGCGAATTCATCGTGATATTGAGGGTTTCCTCCTTGGCAAAGACATTCTTGATGATATTTGCAGGTTTGGAAGGAATCACACAGCTTCCTTTTACGCCGGGGGCTGTGCGACGGTCAATATAGCGGACAAGCTTACGGGTATCGGTTGCCACAAATGTGATGCTCTCGGGTGCTACGTCGAGAAGAACGCCCTGCATGATCTGGCGGTATTCGTCAGTACTTACGGCGAACATCGTGTTGTCGAGGCCGGCGATAATCTGCTCGGTGGCAATACTGAAAGAGATGGGTTCACCGGCGGTATCGGCAGTAAACTGCGGATACTGGTCGCCGGGGAGAGCCACGAAAGAATAATGGCCCGAAGAGTACGACATCTGGACTTCGAGGTTCTCGTCATTAATTTTCACCTCCATGCCCTGATCGGGAAGTTCTTTAAGAAGTTCCACAAGGCGGCGTGCGCCCAGGCAGAAACACCCTTCACCTTTGACGCCGGTCACTTCAAGACGCGCTGTAAGAGCATTTTCCTGATCAGAACCGGTAATTGTAAGGGTTTCGCCTTCGAGCTTGAGGAAGAAATTGTCAAGGATAGAGAGGGCGTTTTTGGAGTTGATGACTTTGCTTACAGCGCTTGCAGCATTGTAGAAAGCCTTGCTCGAAACGTTGAATTTCATGTCTTTATGAAAGATTTGTGTTGTTATTTGCAGGTTAATGTGACAGCCGGAACGGAATACGGCTATCAACCTACAAATTTACAAACTTTCCTTCATATTGACAAATTTTATTTCGCCGCAACAATGGCGATTGCATTGAGCCTGTGTTCGAGCTCAGTACTGCTCAGACGAGTAGTCAGCGTACCGCGATAAGCGATTGAAATATTGCCTGTTTCTTCCGATACGACTACGGCTACAGCATCGGTGGCCTGGGCGATTCCAAGAGCGGACCGGTGTCTGAGACCCAAAGTACGGGGTACATCGCTGTCATGACTTACCGGAAGGATACATCCGGCAGCCTCGATGCGGTTATGCGCTATGATCATGGCGCCGTCATGCAGTGGCGAATTCTTAAAGAAGATATTCTCAATCAGACGTGTATTCACATTGGCATCTATGATATCACCCGTAGCCGCATACTGATCGAGCGGAATCGACTGCTCGACAACTATCAGCGCTCCGGTCTTGCTCTTGGCCATACTCATACACGCATATACAATAGGCATTACCCATGCCAGAGCCTCCTCGTCGAGCTCCTGCTTGTGGTGATGAAAAATCTGCCTGAGGAATTTCCACCGCCGGTGCGATCCCAGTTCCACAAGAAACCTCTTGATAGGCTCCTGAAACAGTATCACAAGTATAATCAGGCCGATGGCCATGAACTTATCCAGAATCGTACCGATAAGTCTCATGTTGAAAATCTCGGACGCAAGCACCCATACGACGATAAACGAAAGAACGCCGTAGAAGATATTGATTGTGCCCGACTCCTTCATGAGCCGGTAGATGTAATACAGCAGCAATGCAAAGAGCAGTATGTCGATTACATCCTTGATTCCGAATTCAGACATATGTGTTCAATCTAATTGTTAGCGGTTGTCGCAGGGTCGAGTACAGCTTCAAGGAGTTCGACGCTCTGCCGGGCCTGTTTCACGTCGTGCACCCGAAGTATGGCCGCTCCGCGTTCGAGCGCCATCGTTCCGAGTATCGCGGTAGGCACAGATGCTTCGGGGGCAGTGATGCCTAGCAAACGGGTTATCATAGATTTACGTGAAACTCCCACAAGCACCGGACGTCCGAAGATTTCAAACGACCGCAGATTGTGGAAAAGTTCGTAATTCTGCGGCAGAGTCTTGCTGAAACCGAATCCCGGATCCACAATGATATCGGCCACGCCAAGTTCCTCAAGACGGTAGATGCTGCGACTCAGCTCCTCGATGACGTCGGCAGTGACGTTCTTATATTCGCACAGACTCTGCATGGTAGCGGGAGTCCCGCGCATATGCATCAGAATATAAGGACAGCGCAATGAAGCCACTGTTTCGAACATCGCCGGGTCGAGAGCTCCTCCGGAAATATCATTGACGATATCGGCGCCCCACTGAGATATACACTTCTCAGCTACAGCGGCACGGAATGTATCGACCGAAACCGGAATATCAGACCCTACCGCATCGCGGACGACCGAAAGGGCCAGACAGAGTCTTCTGCCCTCCTCTTCTTCGGGAACATCATTCGCTCCGGGGCGGGATGAATATGCTCCGACATCAAGCATATCGGCTCCATCGGCTATCATTGCTCTGGCACGGGCCGCGACAGCATCGGAAGTCTCAACCCTCGAACCTTCGAAGAAAGAATCGGGAGTTATGTTGAGTATACCCATCACTACGGGACGGGTATACTCCTTGATCTGTCCTCGTATATTGAGAGAGAAAGGTTTCATCTGACGGAGGATTTATTCGGCGTTGCGGTTAGCACGCTTGCGCTCCGTTTCGTCGAGAATAATCTTGCGGATACGCAGATGGTGGGGAGTGACTTCAAGATATTCGTCTTCCTTGATATATTCGAGTGCTTCCTCAAGACTGAAAACGACCGGAGGCACAATACGGGCCTTGTCGTCAGCACCCGATGCACGCATATTGGTCAGCTTCTTACTCTTGGTGACATTCACAGGGATATCCTTGTCCTTGGCGTTCTCGCCTACGACCTGACCGGCATAAACCTCTTCCTGAGGGAAGATGAAGAAACGTCCGCGATCCTGAAGTTTATCGATAGCATATGCGTAGGCAGTACCCGATTCCATGGCGACGAGCGAACCGTTGGAGCGGCGTTCGATCTCACCCTTCCATGGCTGGAATTCAAGGAAACGATGAGCCATGATAGCTTCGCCTCCCGAGGCGGTGAGGACGTTGCTGCGCAGACCGATGATGCCGCGCGAAGGAATCTGGAATTCCATCTGCACACGGTCGTTCTTGGTGCTCATGGCAGTGAGTTCACCTTTGCGGCGTGTGACCATATCGATCATCTTCGATGCAAATTCCTCTGGGACATTGATGGTCATAAGTTCGACAGGCTCACATTTCTGTCCGTCGATTTCCTTGATAATAACCTGAGGCTGTCCTACCTGAAGTTCATAGCCCTCGCGGCGCATAGTCTCGATAAGCACCGACAGGTGAAGCACACCGCGACCGTATACGATCCACTGGTCCTCGCGGTTGCCCTGCTCTACGCGGAGAGCGAGGTTGCGGTCCAGTTCGGCACGCAGACGGTCGCCGATATGACGGGAAGTGACATATTTGCCGTCCTTGCCGAAGAAAGGACTGTCGTTGATGGTGAACAGCATCGACATTGTAGGTTCGTCGATCGCGATACGAGGAAGGGCTTCAGGTTTGTCGAAAAGAGTAACCGTATCGCCGATTTCAAAATCTTCGAGACCGACAATAGCACAGATATCGCCGTTTTCCACGCGGTCGGTTTTCTTCCGGCTCATACCCTCGAAGGTATGAAGTTCCTTGATGCGCTGCCGCGAGACTGTGCCGTCCTTGCGGCAGAGACCGATCTCCTGACCTTCACGAAGCTCGCCACGGTGAACGCGGCCTATCGCGATACGACCGACGTACTTGGAGTAGTCGAGCGAAGTAATGAGCATCTGGCTGTCGCCGGGATTCTCTTCCGGGCCGGGGATAGTTTCGATGATCGTATCCAGAAGCGGGAAGATATTGTCGGTAGGTTTGTTTACATCGGTGCTCATCCAGCCCTGTTTGGCCGATCCGTACAGTGTGGGGAAATCAAGCTGCTCTTCGGTGGCGTCGAGGCTGAACATCAGGTCGAACACCATTTCCTGTACTTCCTCGGGGCGGCAGTTGGGCTTGTCGACCTTATTGATTACGACTACCGGTTTCAGTCCGATCTCAATAGCTTTCTGGAGCACGAAGCGGGTCTGCGGCATCGGGCCTTCGAAGGCGTCCACGAGAAGCAGGCAGCCGTCGGCCATATTGAGCACGCGCTCCACCTCGCCGCCGAAGTCGGCGTGTCCCGGAGTGTCGATGATATTTATCTTATAGCCTTTATAATTGATGGATACGTTCTTGGAAAGGATTGTTATACCGCGTTCGCGCTCGAGATCGTTGTTATCGAGGATAAGCTCTCCGGCGTTCTGGTTCTCACGAAAGAGGTTTCCGGCAAGGAGCATTTTATCGACCAGGGTAGTTTTACCATGGTCCACATGAGCGATAATAGCTATGTTGCGTATTTTCTGCATACTCTATTGGATGTTAAACTCTTAGCAGATATATTTCTTTATTTAATTGGCGTATCGATCTTTTCAGCAGGCCTTGAAGCTCATGTCAAGACCTTTGACAGAATGTGTGAGCGCACCGACAGAAATAAAATCGACTCCTGTCTCGCCATAAGCACGGAGGGTGTCGAGCGTGATGCCGCCCGATGATTCAATTTCGATGCCGGGGCCTTCGGCGCGTATGATCTCAACAGCTCCGCGAGTACGCTCGGGGGTGAAGTTATCGAGCATTATGCGGTCGGCACCCGCTTTGATGGCCTGACGGATTTCATCCTCGTTGCGCACCTCGACCTCTATGCGCAGATCTTTGCCGTTCTCTTTGCACCATGCACGGGCAGCTTCGACGGCTTTGTCTATGCCTCCGGCAAAATCAACATGATTGTCCTTGATGAGAATCATATCGAACAGACCGATACGATGATTAGCACCACCGCCGATCTTCACGGCCTGTTTCTCGAGCAGGAGATCGGAAGAGCG
>CABRLF010000035.1 GCA_902471685.1 uncultured Porphyromonadaceae bacterium | reverse complement strand
GTATATTGGTTCTTGCCAAAAGATAGAGTGGCGCCTTCGGGAATAACTTTGTAATTGACGAACGCATTCATGTTATACAGGCAGGCGATTTTGTTGGCCGGATGGCGGAGTCCGCTGTACTGGATGGTAACGTTGTCGCCTGGCTGGAAAATCTTGCTGTCCGGACGGGATGCATTGACGATTTCGCGATGACATTTCTTTGCCGTCAGCACCTGATATACAGCATTGCCTGAGGCATCGGCGAGACGGACAATCTGTCGCCCTTCTTTCAGATCGACTGTATAGCTCCCGTCTTCGTTTCTGACGACGCCATCTTTTCCGAATCCTGTGTAGGTGGCTGCGTGCTCTCCGATTGTGGGATAGGCAATCGTTATTTCCGAAACGCCTTCGGGAGTAAAAGTATAATGTGCGCAATCTTCGGTATCGAGGTAATAGAACACGTCATGCTCCGCATCGACATTGCCGCCGGCAAGCTTCACGTTTATATCATTATACTTTTCATTGATGATCATGTTTGGCTTTATTCCTGGGGCTGCGGAACTACCGACAGTCACGACATAAACGCCAGTATTCTCCGGCCAAATCGCGCCCCACATTTCTCCTCCGAGATAAGGATTCTTCGTCGCCCCTTTATAATAGTTCAGGCCGATGGCATCGTATGTGACAAGCACTATCGCAGTGCCTGAGCTGATAGCTTTGATGTCGGCCCATGAAGATCCATCTTTCTGCGATACAGAAATCACATTGTCGGATGGGCGCCCCTCAAGGTCAATTATGGTATAATGAAAGTCGGGCTCGATGAAATAGTTGTTGGAAGTATTGTCTGTAAGCTGCCATGATCTTAGAGCATGAGCTTTGAATGTTTCGCCTTGGTTAAGAAGGAGGTGGCCTCTTGGATTTATGTTGACCAATATGTCTCCTGTTTCATGTTCGTCATTGCTCTTTACATCATGGTTGATGGTATTCGGATCGAAGGCCTTGTAGTCACTCTCAGTGAATGCGATGGCCGGTCGTTTCGATTCATCGGTAGACATGGTGAAATAACCGGCCTGAGTAAGACCGCCTTTCATCCACGTGCGGTAATTGTAGACCTGATTGTCGGCAAGGAAGTACGTAACTTTCCTGTTGCCGCCTGAGATCTCTGTCTTTACCGGTTCGACAGTCTTGAAATCGATCAGATGAGCTGTTTTAGTGCCGAGTGTAAACTCTGCGTTCTCAGGTACGGTTACGGTGTATTCGGCTCCTGCAGGAATTGCTCCGGATACATTGGAATTTGCTGTCACCGTGCCTGATTTGATGAGAGGAAGATAGTTTTCCTGAGCATGAGCTTCGCTTGGAGTAAAAGTAGCGACGTAGCTATAAGCGTATGGCACAAGGAACGTTTTACGTCCGGCTGTAATGCTGTTGCCGACGGTTATAGTCTGTTTTTCTCCTTTTTTTGAAGTCACCTGAACATCCAGAGTGTAGTCACCGTTGTCGAAACTCCAGTTTTTGTTGTTGGCGTATGCAGTGACTGTGTGCAACTGAAACTGCTGATCTGTCTCTCCGACATTCAATTCGATGGTGCCGTTAACGGTTTCTCCGTCGGTTGCAAAAGCTGTGAGTACATAAGCCCCTGGAGTTACATTGAACGTATATACGTTTTTTTCAGGAGTACCGGTCTCTATGGCTTCGCCGGAGTCTTTTGCAACCATCTTCATGGTGGGCGAGACAGTGTTCATGTTGACTGTCAGTTGCGCCGCATCAGCCATAAAGGTACACATGGCTGCGAGAAGTGCTACAGGAAGAGTTTTTATTCTCATATAATGTGATAAATGATTTGTTTTCAGCGATAGATGAATTTTTTGCCACGGGATATATAGAGATTTCCCGGAATGAGGTTTGTGACCTTCATGCCCTGAAGATTATAGACTGGTGCGTCCTCTTCTTCAGCGGGTTTAATGACAGGAGAAGAGATTCCCGAAAAGTGCCCGTCGGGAGGGAGAGCAAGGAAATGGGCGGGATTGATATAGACTTTATATTTTCCGAGGAATTTACCTTCAGGATTCCATTGGTACATGGTTCCGGAGGATGCATAAGAACCCGCATCGGTTGCGTAAATGTAACTCGTATAGGGATTGACATAAATACTGTAGGGAGCTCCGAATTTCTTTATATCTTTGAGCACTGTGCCAGGGAATGAATCGTAGATTCCTTCATTGCCGTCAGAGTTCATCACTTCTTCGGGATTGACAATAAGGTAATTAAACTCGGTATCTCCGGTATAACTCGAATATTTTGAGCCGATGATGTAGAAATTCCCCTCGGAATCGGTACAACTGCATGTAGCCGCATAGTCGAGTCTGACGAAACATTCGGAATCGGTTTTCCCGTTGATAGCCGCTTCGCAATCGAGAATTATCGTAGCGGCTTCAACATCGTAGTAATCGCCGGGAGACCCGAAGCAGAGATATTGATTGCTTTGCGACATTTCTCCGCAGAGGTTGATTTGTCTGGTGTCGATAATGCGGTCAATTTTCATTGTAGCGGCATCGATAACGTACACTGTGCTTTCGTAGTCGTGATTCTCCTGAAAGGCGTAACCTCCGGTATTCGCGACAAATATTTTACCTTTGTAGTACGCAATGCCTTCTGGTTCGTATCCTACTTCTATGGCTTTCACAACTTTGAAAGTGTTCACATCGATTTTAGCCACGAAACCTTTGGTGAATGTCTGACCTGCACATTCATGGCCGTACGAAGAGACGTAGACAAAGTTGCCGTCGGTTGCGAGTTTGCGGTTGTTGGGCACATCTTCTGTCGCTGCGATGGCTTTCCCTTCCGGATTTATGAACTGGACGATATTAGACCAGTTGACAGATATAGCTATCAGATTGTCGTTGATCTGTATGATATCGTTGGGCGTATCGCCAAGTTTGGTTCCGTTGACTTCGCGGAACCATTCATTGCTTATAATCTTGCCGTCTTCAAAATACGTGAGGCGTCCGTTGTCCGCCTGCCATGTCCCCTCGTTGAGGAGAATTATTTTCTCCGTTGCGAAGCCGCATAGCGGCACCATCAGGCCTATCACTGAATACAGTATTTTTTTCATAGGTATATGGGTATAGATTTCTTATTTCATATTGAAAATGAAAGAGTGAATTTATAATTGCGTCCCGGCATGGGGTAGCGCGGAACGTGCTCATATTGCTCGTCGAGCAAGTCATTGATTTCCAACGACGCGGTGAACCTGCGGTAACTGCCGGTGATTTTTAGATCAATGTTGTTGTACGGCTCGAGAATGTCCCGCGGATCGGCATACGACCACATTCGTTTGCTGACATGGAGATCTGAGATTGTGACCGAATAGTTTTTCCATGACACTATACCAGTTATGCCATAAGACAGAGTGGGAGCATAGCAGATTGGCTTGTTATATGTCTCTGGATCGTCAGGATCGGTTCTATTGAGGTCGTTCTGCCAGGTAAGCGACGTTAGAAGCGAGTAGTTCCACGGTCCATAGAAGTAACGGGCGCTGAAATTTGCGTTCAGGCCACGGCAATATGTCTCTCCATAGTTCATCATGGACCATGAATATGTGCCTTTGAGAGGAAGACATACGATTCGGTTTTCGATGCGGTTTATATAGCCGTCGACCTGACCGGAGAAAGACCACTGGCGGAACATTCTCTGATATTCTATGCCGACATTCCACTGCTTGGTGAATTCGGGCTTGAGATGCCGGTTGCCTGCCTGAGTATAATAAAGATCATTCAGCGTAGGTGCGCGGAATATGGATTTATACCATGCGCGGGCGGTAAATCCTTCGATTGTGTACCCCAGAGTAATGGCCGGAGTAACTTTGCATAGTGGATCGGCTGCACCGACCTTGTATAAGGTATGATCACGGTAGTGCTGCATCAGGGCAGAACCGGCAAACTGCAGTCCGTGCCAGTTGATCTGCGTTGCAATGACGGCTTTCTGGTCTAAGCGTCTCACAACGGAAAACCGTTTAAGGTCTGCGTCGAGCCATGACATGCGGGCATCGTAACTGACGTTGATATTGGCCCACGTTACCGGACGATAGGAATAAGCCGCCGAGGAGTATGCATCGTTTTGCCAGTAATGGTTGTCTACTCGCGCTGTGTTCTGGTTTTCGGGATAGTCGGTGTTGTAGCGGAGGTATTCGTGGGTATATTTGAGATTGAATTTCACTTGATTGTGTCGGTCGAAAGTATGTATATACGACATCTGGGTGAAAAAATCAGTGTCCCATTCACGGCCTGCGTTTACATATTTATCAGAAAGTCGCCTTACGATTCCGCCGGGGCATCCGCGTTCTGATACATAACAATAAATATGCGAGGCGAAACCGCCCTTGAAAAGAGCACCTTCAATGCGGTAAAATTCTATGTCGGAGTTTCTGCGACGCCCGACCGTATCTTCGTATTCTGATTTGTATCGGAATGGGTAGTCGCCTTTTGAATTCAGATATTCGCCGTCTATAAATCCTTTCCATCCTTTTCTTGAGAACTGGGCGTTCAATCGGCCACGGTAAGTGTGAAATGACGCTATACCGCCAAGGACGGTTAAGGAATCGCAGTCAGGACGACGTGTACGGAGATAAACCGTTGCCCCCGAGGCATACTCCGATGCAGACTGGCATGGTTCGAGTTTGTTGGCATTGTAGAGCGATACCGATTCCAGAGTTGAGAGTGAATACTTCCCGAGATCGACTGTACCGTTCTGCGCGTTGGTGATACGGATACCGTCAATATAAACGCCTACATGCTGAGAGCCAAGCGAGCGAACGTTGACAGTCTTAAGACCGCCTAACCCTCCGAAATCCTTGATCTGCACTCCTGAAAAATATTTGAGAGCATCGGCAATGGAAGTGGATGAAAGTTTCTGTAACTCCGGCCCGGCAAGATTCTGGACGGTGGCGAGCGGTCGCTGGCGCTCGGTAACCGTCACTTCTTTCAGGTCGTAGTACCGGACAGAATCGGACTCTTCCTCTGCCGAGGCAAAGAAAGTGCAGACCAAAGCAATTCCGGATATTAAATGTTTCTTAGATACGAAAGTTATCACTATTTGTTGAAAGCGTTAAAAAATAAAAGTGCCGGTTCGAAAACGACAGGCACAGGGGAAAAACGGATATTGTCCGTAAAAGTGATAACTTTCTGTTGTGGTCCTTAATCTTGCAAAAGAAGACGAACATTAGATGCATTATCGCCTATAATCCCGTAGGCATATCGTTTGTAAGCCGATATTGAACCGGTATTCTGACTTATCCCGAAATGTCGCGCCTTCTCACCGAAAATGGCAATGACTTTATTGCGGCATTCTTTGTTATGGGACTTACAGCAGCGGGTACTGTTCCGGATTCTCACCGGATTCCCATTGAAAAGTATACATTGGAATATCGAGAACAGTCTCTACTGAATTATGATATCCAAGTAGTTGCTTCTCAATTAAGTAACATCGCGGCATTATGTCGCGACGCTTCTTTGTTGAATCTTTGGCAAAGTTAGTGCTTTTATACGAAAGATACGTACGAATTAAGGTGTAATTACAAGTTTAAGACCCATAAAATATGTTAATGAATAGGGCGTAAAAAAAACTCAGGAAGTTCGGATTGGAAATTCCTGAGTGTTTTTTATTAGTTATTGAAAAAATCCGAAGACTTTATCAGTCAAAGATATGTTTCAGTTTGGAGAAAATGCGACGGCTGTCATCAGGAGAAGGTTTGATATTCGGCTGACTCTTCATAGCCTCGAAATTGGCTTTCTGCTCGGCCGAGAGATTCTCGGGAATATAGACCATAATATTTATGAGTTCGTCGCCCTTGCCTCCGTTTTCCTGATCTGGGAGACCTTTTCCGCGAAGACGCAATACCTTGCCAGGTTGTGTTCCGGCCGGTACATTGATGCGGGCGCGTCCGGTGACGGTAGGAATTTCGACCGGTCCGCCGAGGGTAGCGGTCGGGAGGTCGAGCATAAGGTTGTATATCAGATCCGAACCGTCGCGGATGAGTTCAGGATGCTTGATTTCTTCGACAACAACCAGAAGATCGCCGGGAACACCGCCGCCTTTGGGGTAGTTGCCTTTCCCTCGGAGAGCGAAGGTCTGACCTTCGGATGCGCCGGCAGGAATTGTGAATGTAACTTCCTGATCTTTACGAACGACACCGCTACCATTGCAGTAAGTACAGTTTTCGGTGATGATTTTTCCGGATCCTCCGCAGGTAGGGCACTCGGCCACAGTCTGCTGTACGCCGAAGAAAGTCTGTTCCTGCATCGTCACCTGTCCTGTGCCGTGACAATGCTGGCAAGTTGCGAATGCTGTGCCGTCCTTAGCTCCCGTACCTTTGCAGTGCTCGCACTCAACGAAAACAGGTACACGCAGAGTCTTGGTGACTCCGTTTGCGATATCGGCCAATGAGAGTTTTACGCGGATTCGTACATCCCCGCCACGCTTCTGGCGACGCTGACGGCGACCGCCGGTGGCACCGCCGAAACCGCCCATGTCGAAACCTCCGAAGTTAAAGTCGCGGGCAAAACGGTTGATAAGGTCGTTGAGGTCGAAACCTGCCGCTCCCTGATAGAAACCGCCTTCGCCACCCATTCCAGCCGGACCCATAGCGTGACCGTACTGGTCATACATCTGACGTTTCTTCTCATCGCTGAGCACGTCGTATGCCTCGGCCGCTTCCTTGAATTTTTCCTCGGCTACTTTATCGCCGGGATTGCGGTCGGGATGGAATTCGATGGCTTTTTTTCGGTAGGCTTTTTTTATTTCGTCCGTGGTGGCTGTCTTACTCACGCCAAGGACTTCGTAATAATCCCTTTTATCCATATCGGTATTTTTATTCGCCTACCGCCACTTTGGCGTGCCGTAGGACTTTGTCGTTGAGGGTATATCCTTTTGTAGTAGTGTCGATGACCTTGCCTTTCATCTCGGGCGACGGAGCAGGAATAGAGGCAATAGCCTCATGCAGGTCCGGGTTAAAATCCTTTCCGGTGGAATCCATAGCCTTGACACCATTGCTTTCAAGATACTTGACAAGCTTATTATAAATAAGGACCATGCCTTCGTGAGCTGCATCTGGATTCTCGCCTATGGCGGCGATTCCGCGTTCGAAGTCATCGACAATGGGCAGGAGACCGAGAAGGACGCGTTCGGCCGCGTTCTTCAGAAGATCAGCCTTCTCTCTGGTGACGCGCTTACGGTAATTGTCGAATTCGGCCATCAGCAGGAGATAGTCGTTGTGGTCCTTTTCAATTTCTGCGCGAGCGGCATCGAGTTGATTCTGAAGATCTGCATTCTCAGCTTCTTCAGAAGTCTCTACATTCTCGTCAGCTTCCGTATCGTCGAGGATTTCTTCTATTTCCGGTTGTGTTGCTTCCTGTTTTTCTTTTTCAGCAGCTTCGATATTCTTTTCGGGCTTGCCGTTATGATTGTTGTGATTCTTGCTCATAGTTATATTATTCTTCGAAAAGTATTGTATACAAAAATGCGGCCAAAAAGTGTTAATTCATCATTTTGGCTACATTAATAACAATAATAAGGTGCCGAACGTTCACAAAAGTCAACAGAAAGGCATCGGTCCTGCGAAAATACGGCAGTCCGGGAATTGCGAAAGGGCTGCTTCTGCCAATTTGACACTCGGGAATATGCCGAAGATTGCAGCGCCGGAGCCGCTCATGGCCGCGTAGAGCGGATGAAGAGCTTTCATTCGGTCGAGTGTTTCCTTAATGACCGGCCGAAGAGGGAATATTGATTCCTGAAAGTCATTGCGGATTATCCCTTCTTCTTCCCAATGACCCATAGGGCTGGAGAGAGCACAGCCAAGATCTTCCCCGGGATTCAACGGCGACGGTTTGATTCCGCCATAGGCGTCACGGGTCGAAACGCCCTCTGCGTTCGGTTTTGCGATTGCTGCGGCAAGACCTTCGGGGAACGGAATGGTGACGGGCGACAGTCTTTCTCCGATCCCTTCGGCAAGCATCGGCTTGTTATAGATGAAAAAGGGACAGTCGGCTCCGACACGCGCAGCGATTGTCGCGAGTCGCTGTTGGGAAAGCCCGAGTCCGAGGAGTTCGTTTACTGCTTTTAGAGTAAACGAAGCATCGGATGATCCACCACCAAGACCGGCTCCGTCGGGTATAACTTTCCGAAGATATATATCAAGTGGAGGAAGACCGTAGCCGAGATCCGATTCAAGGGCGCGGATTGCTTTTATGACGAGATTCTTCTCCGGAGGACAGCCGTCAAGGTCCGAACCGGACAGATGAAAGGATCCGTTACCTTTGGCCGGGACTATTTCCAGAATATCACACCATCCGACGGGAACCATGACTGTAGAAATGTCATGATAACCGTCGGGGCGTTTGTTGAGTACGCGCAGACCAAGATTGATCTTCGCATTCGGAAATACAATCATTACCTTACTTTCCTGTATAGAAACACTGTACTTTGCCCACTGGAAGTTTTCCTTCGAGACGCAGAGGAATGCGGTCTGCCTCGGTAGAAATCCATGCCTCCATATCGTCGGATGTCTTTTCGCCGCCTTTCGATGTGAAGGTGAACGTGATGTAATATGAGGGAAATGTATTCTTACCGATTTTAATATTTCTCAGTCCGTTGAAGTGGATGGTGAGAATCTCCTTGCGTTTACCGGAAAAAATATCGACAGATACTTTTTGTCCTGCAACCATTTTTTCATAAGGAAGCGAGCGCATATAGTAGAATGAAGTGAGCATATCGATGGCCGAGCCCTTGGCTTCCAGTTCTCGTCTTTCATCGAGAGTCATTTTCCCGTCTTTGTCGAATGCGCGGCGGATGCAGTCGGCTTTGACAATGCCGGGGACGGAGTAGTTGTATGTTACGATATCATGTTTATGCTTACCACCCTCATGCGAAATCTTTTCGTAGTACAGCGGTGTCATATCCTTCTTTGTCATGCGCCCCGACAAAGTATCACGAACTTTGAAAAACTTGTCGGCCCACGAAGCTGAAGCGCCTGTAAGGAGCGAATGGTATTTGTCGCCAGCATCCGAAAGAGAGATGGAGACATTTCCTGCCTTTTTGTTTATGAGACCCCATTTGAACATAACGTCGTAATTGACGGTTTCGGAGTGTAAAGGCTGCGCCATCAGTGTCATGACAGCGAAGGAGACAAGGAAGAGCGAGAGTGTAAGACGTTTAAACATGTCAGCGATATTTTGTGTAAAATCAGTCCACTGGGACTTTTATGCAGAGTTTGCGGTGGTTGCCAAGTCCGATGTTGGGAGCATGAGCATCTTCGGGAAAGAAAACAGCCATCTGTCCGACTTTGACGTCGAGGAGACTATGGGCTGAGTCGCCGAAGAATTCCACATCCTTCTCTTCGGAGTACGGACCCTGAGAATGGCGGAGCGATTCTATCGGTGCCCATCCCATGGTCTCAGGACCTTTGAGCGGAACCTGAATGTCGATGAAACGGCGATGGGCTTCCAGACGCGCATTCTCGCGAGGACCCAAAGAGGGCTCCTGACATTTGACGAGAACTTCAGCCGAGAAGCCTTCGGGAACACCGGGGTTCACTACTCCTTTAACAAAAGTATCGGGGTTATAGTTCTGTAGCCATTCGATTGCTGTCTTCAAAGCTCCGGAGAGAACGGCATAGCGTCCGGCGTCTTTAATTTCACATAATATCATATAAATCGGTAATTTTTCAGTCATCGAATTCGAGCGGAAGCACCGTACGCTGGGCCTGCTCGATACGTTTATTGCGCCAGCATTTGCGGCAAATCGCCACATAGCGGTCATCGCCGCCAATTTCCACCTGGGCACCTTCCTCGACAATATTTCCGGCTCCGTCGATGCGAGCGTTGACTATTGTTTTGTGTCCGCAGTTACAGGTCGACTTGATTTCGTCAATAGTGTCCGCAATCTCGAAGAGACGGCGAGAACCTTCGAAGAGGTGTGTCTGGAAATCTGTACGCAGTCCATAGCACATGACATTGCTTCCGAAGTCGTCGACAATGCGGGAGAGCTGGTCGACCTGAGCGGACGTAAGGAACTGTGCCTCGTCGATAAGATACCATTCCGGAACACGCCCACTGGTTCGGTACAACTCTTTGGCCATGTCGTAGAGATTGGTATTCTCATATATCCATTTGCATTCGCGCTCGATTCCGATGCGGGAACGAATCACGCTCTTTTCCTCTCGGGTGTCAATAATCGGTTTTAGGCACATATAATCCATGTGCCGCTCTTCGAAATTGTAGGCGGTAGTCAGCAGAAGGGCTGTTTTGGCCGAGCCCATTGTGCCGTAGCGGAAATATAGCTTGCCTTTTCTGTACATCTTAAATTTTTGACAGTAAATTGACACAGAGGTTTATTCCGCAGCTTTGGATATGACGAGGTAACAGTCGGGATTGCCGGTTGTCAGCCTCAGTGTATGATTGCTTTCTGTTGCCACAGTCTCGATTTTCGGAAGTACCTCTACAATCATGTCTTCAGCACGCATGTCGTCGCATGCCATTTCCGTGCGCAGTCCACCCATGATCTTCAGTGAATCTCCTTGAAGAGTATACGAGCCGGCGATTGTGTTGCAGTTTGTCTGGATGACGTAAGCCCCCGAATTATCGAAAAGGATGGTCGGACGGGCATCCGGAGATATAACTGTGGAGTCGTTGACTGAGATCTTATCTATACTCCAGAGTGCGCATATGTCCGTGTTTTCAGCTTTTTTTGAAGAATTGCCGCTGCATGATGCAAGAAGAAGCGAAAGAGTGAAGAAGAGAATTGAATTTTTCATGCTTTTTATTTATATGAAAAAATTTCCACCCCGTGGGTACTGTTTCCGCAGGGTGGAAATTGTGTTTATTCAGGGGCGCATCAGATGCCGTATGCGGCAAGCTGGTCTGCATCGAAGTTGGCTATGAAATCGCAATGACGTGCCACTTCTGCCTGAGCGAGTTTTGTATATACGGTAGCTGAGGCAGTGAACGATTCGTCGGTCTTGGCTGTCTGAAGAAGAAGGTAGCCCATGATGATGAATCCCGACATCTCGACAAGGCGGCGTGCCATAAAGTCGAGAAGCTTCTGATTGTTGGCCTCGGTTACCTTTGCGACAGCGGCATTGCAGTCTTCGGTCATCTTCTTGAGTGTGTCTGCAAGCGGAGCGAGTGCACCGGGATATCCTTCGGCAGCATAGGTGTCGATCAGGCTGCTGTATGTGCCGGTGGTGACGTGGCGGATTGCGGCAACAACCTGCAGCTGAGTCGTGCCTTCATAAATTGAAGTGATACGAGCGTCGCGGTAAAGGCGTTCGCAGGCATAATCCTTCATGAAGCCCGAGCCGCCATGAACCTGGATGCAGTCGTAAGCATTCTGGTTGCAGTATTCGCTTCCGAGACCTTTTGCAAGGGGAGTGAGAGCGTCTGCAAGCTTGCTGTAGAACTTCATCTCAGCACGTTCATCGGGAGTGAGTGTGCGTTCGCGGGCAATGTCCTCGTATGCCTTGTACATATCGACAAAGCGTGAGCACTCGTAGAGGAGTGCGCGGCTGGCTTCGAGTTTTGCCTTCATGATGGCAATCATCTCAGCTACGGCGGGGAACTCGATGATAGGCTTTCCGAACTGTTTGCGTTCCTGTGCATACTGGTATGCCTCGCGGTATGCGAGTTCGCTGACACCGACGCTCTGTGCGGCGATGCCGAGACGTGCGCCGTTCATAAGAGCCATCACATATTTGATGAGGCCCATGCGACGGTTGCCGCAAAGTTCGGCGGGAGCGTTCTTGTAGACGAGTTCGCATGTCGGCGAACCTTTGATACCCATCTTGTTCTCGATTCGGCGAACAGTAACACCACCGTTACGCTTGTCGTAGATGAACATCGAGAGGCCACGGCCGTCTTTGGTGCCTTCTTCCGAGCGGGCGAGCACGAGGTGAATGTCGCTGTCGCCGTTTGTGATGAAGCGCTTTACGCCGTTGAGAACCCATGTGCCGTCTTCTTTCTGAGTGGCTTTCAGCATGACTGACTGGAGATCGGATCCGGCATCAGGCTCCGTAAGGTCCATCGACATAGTTTCGCCCTCGCAGACACGGGGAATATATTTTTCACGCTGTTCTTCGCTGCCGAATTCGTAAAGTGTTTCGGCGCAGTCCTGAAGACCCCATAGGTTTTCGAAGCCTGTATCGGCGCGGCTGACGATTTCAGCTGCCATGATATAGGGAGTGATCGGGAAATTCAGACCGCCGAAACGGCGGGGCATAGCCATGCCCATAAGACCGGCTTTGCGGCATACGTCGAGATTCTCGACAGTAGCGTCGGCATAGTGGGCGCGGCCGTCCGAGCAGGAAGCTCCCTGATGGTCGACAGCCTCTGCATTGCCGGCAATGGTGTTTGCGCAGATGTCGCCTACTATTTCGAGCACCTTGTCATAGTTGTCCATGGCATCGGCGAAGTTGGCGGGAGCGTAGTCGAATTTCTCGGCGTCGGTATAGTTACGTTCGCGGAGTGCGACAATCTTCTGCATCAGCGGGTGATTGAGGTGATGCTTGAGTGCGGAGTTGTCGGTATAGAAATTAGCCATAGCTTACTTGGAGTTTTTCTTGTAATACTTGATGAGCTTGGGCACGATGTCCTCCATGTCGCCGGTGATAACGTAGTCGGCGATGGTGTTGATTGGTGCGTTGGGATCGCTGTTGATGGAGATGATAATCGAGCTTTCCTGCATACCGGCGATGTGCTGGATCTGACCGGAGATGCCGCAAGCGATATAGAGCTTCGGACGTACTGTTACACCGGTCTGACCGATCTGGCGGTCATGGTCGATGAAGCCTGCGTCGACAGCGGCACGCGATGCACCGACTTCGGCGCCGAGAGTCTTGGCGAGGTCGAAGAGAAGCTGGAAGTTTTCTTTCGATCCTACACCGTAGCCGCCAGCCACTATGATGGGGGCGTTCTTGATATTCACTTTCGATTTCTCGATCTGACGATCGATGATCTCTACAATGTAATCTGTAGGATCGGTATAATCTTCGGCTTTGAGGTTGATGACTTCACCCTTGTGGTCGGAATTGAAGATTTCTTTCTTCATCACACCTTCGCGCACGGTGGCCATCTGCGGGCGGTGGTCGGGATTTACAATCGTAGCCACGATGTTGCCTCCGAAAGCGGGACGGATCTGATAGAGCAGATCGGTGTAGCTTTTGCCGGTTCGGGCATCGGTGTGGTCGCCAATCTCAAGTGCGGTACAGTCGGCTGTAAGACCGCTGTGAAGGCATGAGCTGACGCGTGGACCGAGGTCGCGGCCGATGCATGTGGCGCCCATGAGACAGATCTGGGGTTTGATCTGCTTGAAAAGGTTGATGAGGACTGCGGCGTGAGGATTGGAAGTATAGGGATAGAGACGGCTGTCTTCTACTTTATAAACTACATCTGCGCCGTAGGGAAATATCTGGTTTTCGATGTTGTCGAGCTTGTCGCCTAATACAATCGCTTCGAGTTTGACGCCAAGACGGTTGGCGAGCACACGTCCTTTGGTAAGGAGCTCAAAGCTTACATCAGCAACACGGCCTTCGTCGTATTCGCAGTAGACTATGAGATTATTCTGGTCTGACATGATGATAATGAATGGATTAGGAAGATTAGCCGATAGTGTGGTTTGCGATAAGTTCCTTTACGAGTTCTTCTATTTCAGTATCGTTGTTTTCCAGGCGACGGCTTTCCTTGGCTGTGAATACAACGTTTTCAATAGATTTTACTTTTGTCGGCGAGCCGGCACCGCCGATCTGTTCGGGATCAGCCTCGACAAAAGCGGCGCCCCATTCAGGAATCGAAAGTTCGGGATTTGCGGCTACGCGTGCAGCTGCTGTCTCGTCGAGTTTTGCCTGTTCGGAGGTGGAAGCAGCATATTTATATTTCATTACACGCTTTGCATTGCGGGGGCGGCATTCGGCGGCCGTACCATTGACGGTAACGACACAGGGCAGAGGGGCCACAACGGTTTCCACACCATGCTCGAGACGACGCTTGACTGTGATTTTGCCGTCTTTGACGTCAATGATTTCTTCAGCGTAAGTAACCTGAGGCACACCGAGTTTCTCGGCAATCTGCGGGCCTACCTGAGCGGTATCGCCGTCGATAGCCTGACGGCCACCGAGGATAAGGTCTGCTTTGCCATATTTCTTCACGGCCTGAGCCAGCGAATAGGATGTCGCAAGAGTGTCGGCACCACCGAATGGGCGGTCTGTGAGGACGATACCGCCGTCGGCTCCGCGGAAGATTGCTTCGCGTACAATCTCGGCTGCGCGGGGAAGGCCCATCGTGAGGACTGTTACAGTGCTGCCGGGATGAGTTTCTTTGAGCCTGAGAGCCTGCTCGAGGGCATTGAGGTCCTCCGGATTGAAAATCGCAGGCAGTGCGGCGCGGTTGATAGTACCGTCTTCCTTCATGGCATCTTTGCCTACGTTGCGGGTATCTGGAACCTGCTTGGCAAGCACAATGATGTTCAAACTCATGGGATTATTATATTAATTATGTTATTAAATTTCTCTTTATCGAGTACAAAAGTAATGATTTTCGGGCGATGGTCAAAACTTGGAGGTACTCAAAGGAATTATATGTGAGTTAAAATTTCTTAATCGCATTATTTGCGGCGTTTTGCTGCTTTCTGGCACCACTTGCGTGCATTGACGAATGCCTCGATCCAGATTGTTACTTCGTCATCGCGGCGCGAGTTGGGATACCAAGCCCACTGCCACGGGAAGATGGCGCGCTCGAGGTGCGGCATGATGGCCAGATGACGGCCGTTCGAGGATGCGAGAGCCGCGATATGCGAGAAACTGCCGTTCGGGTTGCCCGGATACTCGGAGTACTGATAGCGGGCGGCAACGCGTGCTCCGGAGGGTACACGGTTCTCTGCGAAACTGAAGCGGCCTTCGCCATGGGCTACCCAGATGCCGGCTGTGGTGCCGGACAGTGAGCCGAACATCACGGTGTGGTTAACGGGTACTTTGAGCGAGAGGAATGTCGACTCGAATTTACCGGAAAGGTTGTGTTTCATCTCTACGCGGGGACGGCCGTCGGAAGTAGTTCCGAGACCAAGGAGATCGAGCTCGATCATCAGCTGGCAGCCGTTGCAGACACCGAGACTGAGGGTGTCGGGACGGGCATAGAAGCGTTTGAGCGCCTCGCTGGCAGTTTCATTCCATTTGAAGCCGCCTGCCCAGCCTTTTGCGGATCCGAGCACGTCGCTGTTGGAGAAACCGCCGCAGAATACAATCATCTGTACTTCATCGAGAGTTTCGCGGCCGCTCATGAGGTCGGTCATATGGACATCCTTGACATTGAAGCCTGCGAGGTGAAGTGCATATGCCATCTCACGTTCGCCATTGACGCCTTTCTCGCGGATTATGGCTGCATTTACGGGACCGGCTGCGCGGCGCCGCATCGATATACCGTACTGAGCGAGGGTGCCGGTGAATGTCTCGGGCATTCTGAATACCAGAGGCTGCTTGTCGAAATTACGGAAGCGTGCTTCTGCACATTCGGGATTGGTCTGAAGTAGATCGAATCTGAATGAAGGCTCGAACCAGCGGCGACGAGCTGCCGGAACTGAGATCACTATGTCACGGCTACCGGCATGGCAGATGGTAACGGTGTCTTCTTTGCACGGTGTGGCGACCGGGAATGCATTGAGCTTGAATACGCGGATTGCTTCTTCGAAATTTGTTTTTTCGGAGTCGAGGACCTGGACGAGGACGGCGGGATTCTCAGCGAAGAGAATCTTGACAAGGTCATTCTCGCCACGGTCGCAGAAGCCGTCAGTGAAGACTTTGAGACCGCCCTTGGTGTTGGCGAATACCATTTCAAGCAGAGTAGTGACAAGACCACCGGCGCTTACATCGTGGATCGCTTCGATATACTGAGCGGAGCAAAGCATATTGATGCAGTTGAACGCATTGATGAAGTACTTGGTGTCTTTTACATCGGGAGTTTCACCGCCTACTTTGCCGAGGGTCTGCTCGAGTGCCGATCCGCCCAAGGCAAGAGGACACGAACTGAAGTCGACATAATAGATGGTTGAGTTCAGGGTCGGATTCACTACGGCATCGGGCTTGATGGCGCGGTTGATGCGTTTGCCGGCAGCGGAGATAATCACAGTGCCGGGAGCTGTCACCTTGGTGCCGTCGTGATATTTCTGAGTCATCGAGAGGCTGTCCTTGCCGGTGGGAATATTACATCCGAGAGCGCATACGAAATCGCTGCATGCCTCAACGGCACGATAGAGAGCTGCATCTTCGCCGGGATTCTTGCACGGCCACATCCAGTTGGCGCTGAGCGAGATTCCTGCGATACCGCCTGCGATACCGGCGCCGACGATATTGGTCAGGGATTCGGCGACTGCAAGACGCGAAGCTGCCTCGACGTTGGTCATGGCCACCTGAGGTGCATGGCCGATAGAGGTTGCAATGCCGTCTTTGCCGCGGTAGTCGAGAGCAACCGAACCGAAGTCGTTCACAGGAAGCTGAAGGCGTCCGGCACACTGCTGTCGGCTGACACGGCCGGTCACACTGCGGTCTACCTTATTGGTGAGCCAGTCCTTGCAGGCGACGGCATCGACTGCGAGGACATTGTCGATATATTCCTCGATCTTATTGTTGTCGTATGCAGCAGATTCGAATTCCGGAGTAACGGTTGTATCGTTGATGACGGTGCGGGGAGGATTGCCGAGCATATCCTTCACAGCGAGGTCGATGGCTGCCTTTTCGTCTTTACGGCCGAAGAGCAGACGATGGTCGTCGGTAGTTTCGCCGACAACATACATCGGAGCGCGTTCACGCTGGGCGATACGCTCGATATAGGGAATCTGTTCGGGATCTACTACGAAGCCCATACGTTCCTGACTCTCGTTGCCGATAATTTCTTTGTCGGAGAGGGTAGGATCACCCACAGGAAGCGCGTTGATGTCGATGCGGCCGCCGGTGTCTTCGATGAGTTCGGACAATGCGTTGAGGTGACCGCCGGCACCGTGGTCATGTATCGAAACAATTGGATTATCCTTGCTTTCGGCAAGTGTACGGATGAGGTTGGCCACTCGCTTCTGCATTTCAGGATTGGCACGCTGAACGGCATTCAGTTCGATAGCGCCGGCATAGCGGCCTGTGTCGACCGACGATACTGCGCCACCGCCCATACCGATGCGGTAATTGTCGCCGCCTGCGAGAACAACAGCCTGTCCGGCTTTGGGTTCGCCCTTGATTGCCTGATCGGCAGTAGCATAACCGACACCGCCGGCAAGCATTATCACTTTGTCGAAGCCATAGACTCGGGGACCTTCGAGATGCTCGAAAGTGAGCAGCGATCCGCAGATGAGGGGCTGGCCGAATTTATTACCGAAGTCCGATGCACCGTTTGATGCCTTGATAAGAATGTCGGCAGGAGTCTGATATAGCCAGTTGCGGGGATTGATGTCGCGTTCCCACGGGCGCTGATGGCCCTCCATGCGGGGATATGAGGTCATATATACGGCAGTACCGGCAAGAGGAAGACTTGCGCGGCCTCCGCCGAGACGGTCGCGGATTTCGCCGCCGCTACCGGTTGCTGCACCGTTGAACGGTTCGACAGTAGTAGGGAAGTTGTGTGTCTCTGCCTTGAGAGATACTACAGTCTCAATCTTGCGCTCGGAGAAGAAAGAAGGCTCATCGCCACGTTCGGGTGCGAACTGATAGACTTCGGGACCTTTCACGAACGCTACGTTATCCTTATAGGCAGATACGAGATCGTGGGGATTCTCCTTGCTCGTACGCTTAATGAGCTGGAAGAGTGTCATAGGTTTCTCTTCTCCGTCGATAATGAAGCGTCCGTTAAAAATCTTGTGGCGGCAATGCTCGGAATTAACCTGCGAGAAACCGAAAACCTCGCTGTCGGTGAGCGGGCGTCCGAGACGCTTGGAAAGACCGTCGAGATATTCTTCCTCTTCGGGGCTGAGCGCGAGACCTTCAGTACGGTTATACTCGTGGATATCTTCAATCAGAACCTGAGGTGCAGGGGTTGCATTGATCTCGAAGACATCTGCGCCGGGATTCTGATATACAGTCTGAAGCATAGGGTCGAATGAGGGATTCGGACCGGAAGTCACGAATTTTTCGATACGTGAAATGCCGCCGAGACCCATATTCTGAGTAATCTCAACGGCATTTGTGCTCCAGGGGGTTATCATTTCTTTACGAGGACCTACGAAGGTGCCGGGAAGGGTTGCGCCCTCATTCAGAGGCTTGGCGCCCCCAAACAGCCATGTGAGGCGTTCTGTCTCGTTGGTGTCAAATGAATGGTTTGTGTCGACGGCATAAATCGTTCCGTCGGGATTTGTGAAAAATACGACCATCAGAAGAAATGTCTTGGGTTTAGGCCGCAAATTTAGCAAAAAAAACACAATTTACCAAACGAAGTTTTGTCTTATCGCTGTAAATGGTTAAATGTTAGTAAAATAGAATTAAATATTTTTATTATTATGCTTATCATTCACTTTTAAAG
>CABRLF010000034.1 GCA_902471685.1 uncultured Porphyromonadaceae bacterium | reverse complement strand
TCTTTGTCCTCCCTGCGGCGTCTTCTCCGCGTTTCAAGACCAAAAACATGTCAAAGACTACTAAAACACGCAAGCCATCCACGAAGTCCATCAAGGCCGACGTCGACAGTTATATCGCCTCTCAGGCGGGTTCATACAACTATAAGCAGGTTTCTGCTGCCATCGGCCAGACCGGTAATGCAGTCCAGCGCACTGTGGCGCTTTATCTGGCCGAACTCGCTTTCGACGGTGTCATCATAGAGACTGCCCCGGGAAAATACAAGACCCCAAGCCGAACAACACGTGCCGAGGGCGTTTTCGTTCGCCGCAGCAACGGTAAAAACAGTGTGATCACCGATCCCGACGGCGAAGAAATCAATGTTGCCGAACGCAACTCGATGCACGCACTGAACGGCGACCGCGTCGAGCTCACCATCGCGGCACGCATTAAAGGTCATGAGCCCGAAGCAGAAGTCACAGCCATCATCGAGAAGAAAGACCAGACTTTTATCGGTACTCTTAAGGTGGACAAGCATATGGCCTACCTCCTGACCGACTCCAAATATCTGGCCAACGACATATATATCCCGCGCACCAAGCTCAAGGGAGGCAAGACCGGCGACAAGGCCATTGTCCGCATTATTGACTGGCCCGAAGACGCCAAGAATCCTCAGGGAGAAGTAGTCGACATTCTCGGTCAGACAGGCGAAAACAACGCCGAGATGCACGCCATTCTGGCCGAATTCGGTCTTCCCTACCGTTATCCGGAATCCGTGGAGAAAGCAGCCGATGCTATCGGCGCAGGAATCACCCCGGAAGTCGTGGCCGCACGCGAGGATTTCCGCGATGTGACAACTTTCACCATCGACCCCCGCGACGCAAAGGACTTCGACGACGCCCTTTCATTCCGTCAGCTTCCCAACGGCAACTACGAGGTTGGCGTTCACATCGCCGATGTGACCCACTATGTGAAACCCGGTACTATCATCGACCGCGAAGCCGAGGAGCGCGCAACAAGCGTCTACCTCGTCGACCGAACAATCCCCATGCTTCCCGAGCACCTCTCGAACGGCATATGCTCGCTGCGTCCCGACGAGGAAAAACTAACATTCTCAGTCATTTTCGAGCTGGATGCCAATGCTAAGATCATCAACTCGCGCATCCGTCGCACTGTGATCCGGAGCAACCGCCGTTTCACCTATGAGGAAGCCCAGGAACGCATAGAGACCGGACAGGGAGACTATGCCACCGAAATCAACATCCTCAACGGGCTGGCAAAAAAACTCCGCGAGGAACGTTTCTCAGGCGGATCGGTCGACTTCGACCGAGTGGAAGTACGGTTCGATATCGATGAAAAAGGACATCCCACAAACGTTTACTTCAAGGAGTCGAAGGACGCAAACAAACTCATCGAAGAGTTCATGCTCCTCGCCAACAAGGCTGTGGCAACCGCAATCGGCCTCGTTCCGAAGCGCCGCAAGCCCAAAGCATTCGTTTTCCGAGTTCACGACCAACCGGATGCCGAACGCCTCACCGATCTTGCCGCCGTGGCACGAACATTCGGCTACAAGCTCAAGACTACCGGCGATCCTCAGGATATAAACCACTCTCTCAACCGTATGCTCCAGGCCATAAAAGGCACCGGCGAAGAGAATTTCCTCTCCACGCTTGCTGTCCGCACAATGGCCAAGGCTATATACAGCACCGAGAATATCGGACACTACGGCCTTGGATTCCAGTACTATACCCACTTCACATCGCCTATTCGCCGATACCCCGACATGATGGTGCACCGCCTGCTCGACCGCTACCTCTCCGGCGGACGCTCAGTCAACCTCCAGAAACTTGAGGATGAATGCGAACACTCCTCCGCTCAGGAACAGCTGGCGGCAAACGCCGAGCGTGCCTCGATCAAATACAAGCAGGTAGAATATATGACCGATCATCTCGGAGAAGTATTCAAAGGCGTTATTTCAGGTGTCACCGAATGGGGGCTGTATGTGGAACTCGACGACAACAAATGCGAGGGCCTCGTGCCTATGCGCGATCTCGCCGACGACTACTACGACTTCGATCCCAAGAACTATTGCCTCACGGGTCGCAGGAACAACAACCGCTACCGTCTCGGCGACGCTATTGAAGTCCAGGTTGCCCGCACCGATCTCCTGCGCCGTCAGCTCGACTTCGTGATTGTCGACAAGAACAATCCCCCGCGCACTCTCGATTCTCTCAGCGAAAAACCGGCGCCGAAAGGAAAAGCTGCAGCAGCACGCGATTCCAAGGTCGGGAAGAAAAAGCGCGGAAGAGCTAAACGCAGATAATATGCCCGGCGGTTCTATTACAATCGACGGTCTGAGAATTTTTGCCCGCCACGGTGTCCTCTCTCAGGAAAACGCGGGGGGCAATGTCTTTGAACTGGATATACGGCTGTCTTTTCCGTGCGTCACTGCCATGGAGTCCGATTCTCTCGCAGAAACCGTAAACTATGCCGAAGTTATCGAAATAGTGAAAGCCCAGATGGCGGTCCCGTCGAAACTCCTCGAACATGTTGTCGGACGAATCCGAAACTCCGTCCTCCAACGCTTCCCGCAGATCTCCGGCGGTCGCATAGCCCTGCGCAAACTCAGACCGCCCATATCCGCAGAATTGGACGCCGTGGGGTTCTCCTATGAGTGGTGAGGGCAATAACCTGCGATTCTTTACGTTAATTCTAAAAATGCATTTCTTTCAGTGGATTCCGTTATGTTCAGACACTTGCAGACATATATTCTGGCAGCTCTGCTGGCAGTCCTTTCAGCCTCCTGCTCCTCTTCCAAAACTACATTGCCTTATTTCACCGACATCGCATCGCAACAGGAAGGAACTCTCCCTGCCATAAACTATATGCCTGTTATTCAAACCGATGACGAGCTTGCGATAACCGTAAACTCGGAGTATCCCGATGTGACTGCCATCTATAACCTCCCGGCCCAGAACAACGCCACACGAAGTGCGCTCACTATAACATCGTCCCCGCGCATCGCCACCTATGTGGTGGACACCAAAGGAGATATCGATTTCCCGGTTATCGGAAAAATTCACGTGGCAGGACTTACCTGCGAGCAGGTAAAAGAAGAATTGACACGGCTCATCAGCAAAGAAGTGAAAGACCCCATGGTAACTGTCGCTCTTGTGAACTTCAAGGTCGTTGTGGCCGGTGAAGTCAAGGAACCGCAGACTATCAGCGTTGCCGGCAACCGCATCACAATCCTCGACGCCCTCGCTTCTGCCGGAGACCTCACCGAATTCGGAGAGCGCAGCAACGTACTGGTAATCAGAGAGGAAAATGGCGAGCGCAAATTCGCTCACATCGACCTCAATTCATCCGACGTCCTCACCTCCCCCTATTATTACCTGCGCCAGAACGACTACATATACGTAGCCCCGAACAGCATCCGGCAGGCCAACTCGAAGTATAATCAGAACAACGCTTACAAGCTTTCCTTGACTTCCACTATCGTTAGTGCCGCTTCAGTCATAGCTTCGCTTGTCATTGCATTGACTGTCAAATAATCACCTATTATGGCAAAACGCGGAAATTCCGATTTCATCGACCTTCGCGCCCTTTTCAGGCAATACAGAAAATACTGGTACTGGTTTCTGATTTCTGTCGTAGTTTGCGGCGCTCTCGGATTCGCTTACGCAAAAATGCGCCCCGAGAAGTATGAAATCAAAGCCAATCTGCTCATTTCGCCCGAACGGGACGGCATCGAGAGTGCCAGCGGAATGGACGTTTTCTCATCCCTTATCGGAAACAAAGGAAACGTTCAGGATGAAATTTTCATCGTTTCATCACATTCGCTCTACCGCGACGTGGTGAAAACTCTCGGACTCAACATTTCATACTACACCCGAAAGAATATTTTCAACAACGAATTAGCATTCCCCGATCATCCTCTCGAAATTATCCCGGCTTCAGGGTTACTCGACACTCTGAAGACAAACATCAGTTTCAAAGTGACTGTCGACAAGGACGGAACAGCCGATATTAAAGCAAAAATGCGCCGTAATACGGTGGCGGAAGTAAAGGATGTCACCCTCCCTTACTCGCTGAAGACCCCCCTCGGCCTGTTCACGATCGCCAAGACAAAGCACTTCGCGGAAGACAAAAAATATAAGGGTTCAATCTCTGTTTCCAGCTATGACGCTGCCGCCGAAGACCTCGATGCAAATGTAGTCTGCGAGATCATAAACAAGCAGACTCACGTCATTTCTCTGGATATGGTGTCGACCAATCCCGACTATGCCAAAGCGATTCTCAACGGAATCATCGCCCGTTACAACGAGCGCGGCATTATCGACAAGAACCAGCAGAACCAGAAAACTGCCGAATTCATCGACTCCCGTATCGATATGCTCGCCAAGGAGCTGAGCGCTTCCGAAGACGAGGTGCAGGCATACAAGGAGAATCACGGCATGCTCGATGTGGGTTCGGACGCCGCATATAACGTCACCAAGAAAGGCCAGCTCGAAGCCAGCCTGCTCGAACTCCGGTCAACCAGAGAAGTGCTGAAAATGACTTATGACTTCCTCAGCGAGCCGGAGAACGCATATGAGCTTATCCCTATGGTGCTTGAAAGCCAGGGGGCACAGGAAGCTATTTCAAAATACAACGAGCTCCTCATTCACCGCAACAACGTGGCAAAGAGCGCACATCCCGACAATAAGAAACTGCAGCAGCTCAACGATGAGGTCGCTCGGATGCGTGGATCGATCACTCAGTCGGTCTATCAGGCACTGCAGGCTGTCGAAGTTTCTGTCCGTGATCAGGAACGCGAGATGAACCGTGCTCAGGCTACCCTCGGCGCGACTCCTGCCAGAGAACGCGAATTCGCCCATCTCGCCCGCGACCTAAATATAAAGCAGGGCATCTTCGTATTCCTCCTCCAGCGTCGTGAGGAAACGGCCATGATGCTCGCAACAAATATCGCAAAAGGCATCACGGTCGATGAAGCATACACGCTCTATGAGCCGGTTGGCATCAACCGAAAGGCTATCATGCTCATAGCTCTGTTCCTCGGGCTGCTCATCCCCCCGGTGGTTCTCTACATACGCAAGGTGCTCAACAACCGCTTCGAGACTCGTGCCGAGATAGAACGCGTCACCGATGTGCCCGTGCTTGGCGAAATGGCGATCGACCGCAGCGGAAAGAGCCTGATTGTCACAACCGACAGCTCCTCGTCGGCTTCGGAAATGTTCCGCCTCCTGCGAAGCAATCTGCTCTTCATGCTCAACGATCCCAACGACAAGGTTGTGCTCGTCACATCTTCAGTCTCCGGCGAAGGTAAGAGCTTCATCGCCGTCAACCTTGCCGCAACCCTGGCCATGACCGGCCGCAAGGTTCTGCTTGTCGGCATGGACATTCGCAAGCCCCGTCTGGCCGATTATCTCGGCATCTCGCCTCAGTTCGGCCTAACACAGTATCTCTCTTCGTCTGAGATACAGGAATCGAAAATAATTACTCCGCTTTCGGATGTTCCCGGATTGGATGTGATATGCGCAGGGCCGGTACCGCCCAATCCGGCCGAACTACTCATTTCCGATAAGGTCGACGCATTGTTCGCTTCGCTCCGTACAAGATATGATTATATCATTGTCGATTCGGCCCCCGTCGGTCTTGTGAGCGATACTTTCTCGCTCAACCGTATCGCCGACGCTACTATTTTCGTTTGCCGAGCCAACTACACTCCAATGTCCGACATCGAGGCTCTCGATGATATATACAGCAAGCACCGTCTGAAGAAAATATCATTGGTGGTCAACGGAACCGCGTCGCGCAAGACGTACGGATACGGGTACTCCGAAGGACGGCATTCTAAATCCTGACCCTCGCGTTCTCTATGACCGCTCTGGCTGCTACACCCTACAGCAGGCGTCCCTATCTCTCTCTTCCGGGAGAGGCTTGGCGGACGCCGCTGGTGTATATGCTTACGCTCGCAGCTCTCGGTCTTTATTTTTATCCGGCCCTCCTGCTCCTTTTTGTCTTGTGGGCGCGCGCATGGAAAAGTGACCGCTACGCATTGCTTATCCAGCTCACACTATTTTTCGGAGGATATGGAATGCTGGATATTACAATATTCCCTGTCTGGACTGCCGATATTGCCCTCCTCCTCTCGATCGTGCTTTGGGGCATCTACCGCAAGCCCCCGCTGCTCCGGCGTGCCATGATTCTCATAGGGCTGTATATCCTCATGCTTCTCATATTCGCATCTCTGTCGCGCGAAAGCATGAAAGTTCAGTTCCTTATTATGCGCAACTACTTCGGAATCGCATATATCATTGTGCCGTTCGCCCTTTTCTCCGGAATAGAATTCGATATCCGGACATTCTTCACGCGTCTTGCGCCGTACGTCTTCCTGATGTGCGCTTTCTATATCTCCGATTCCGCCATCATTCCCGGCAACATTCTTGTGCCCGCTACTGCAACCTGGGCCGATGCGACTTCTACTTTCTGGGATCCTATTTTCTTTGGTTTCGGACATATTGAAAGAAAGTACCCGCCGGGAATGCTCTTTGTGGCTCTGATGTGGCTTCCCGTTGTACGATGGTACAGACTGAAATGGTGGCAGTGGGCTTTGATTATTCTCGGACTCGGAGTCACCAGAACATTTTCCATCATCAGCGGATTTCTGGCGGCATTCATTCTCTTTCAGAACAACAAGCACCGCATCTGGCAGTATTGTATTGGTGGCGTCGCGTTCCTCTTTCTGTTGTGGGGTATCGACTGCCTGATTCCTGTCTCTCAGGATCCCGACTCCTCCACCGAACGTTCAGCTCTCCGTATTAAATCCACATTCGACCAGTTCACTGCCCTGAGCGAAGCCATAGACGACGAGGATCTGGCCCAGTTCGCGTCCGGACGTATGGCTCAGATTCTTCCCAAAATGGAACTGATGCAGCGTATGCACAAAACCGACATCGGTCTCGGATTTCTGCATCCGGAGAAAACTAAAATCAACGATTTTATAATCTTCAATGAATATTACTCGGACGAAAGCGCGGCAGAGGAAGTGGCCGCGGCTGTAGAAGTGACGCAGGTACAGACTTTTATCCACATCGGATGGATCGGCCTCATCTTGCAGCTCCTTTTCTTCGTCGCTCTCTATGTCCTCATTCGCAAATACCGATACAGAGCATATTATGTCTGCGTTCTGTTCATGATGGGATGGTTCGGCATCGGTGGTTTCGGTGGCTGGATATCGTATTCATCACTTTTCATCATTTCCATTGCTTTTGCCGTATCGATACTCGGCGGAAAGACAGAGGTCGATACCGCTCCGGAACCGATGCTTGCAGATTAATTTGCAAACCACAGCAAAAAAACATACCTTTGCTTAGCTAAAAATCTGAATCTTATGGAAACACGCAAAGACGCCGACCGACTGCCTGTGATTGCAATCGTCGTGCCTTGCTATAACGAGGAAGCCGCGCTCCCAGTATCCGCTCCGGTCCTGCTGGGAATTCTCGACAAAATGACGCAGATGTCTCTTATTTCACCCGACAGCTATGTTCTGTGCGTTGATGACGGTAGCCGCGACCACACTTGGAAAGTGATAAACGCTTTGCACAGCACAGACCGACGTCTGCGTGGTATTACCCTGACTCATAACCGTGGGCACCAGTACGCGCTTCTTGCCGGTCTTATGACTGTCATCGACCGCTGCGACGCTGCGATTTCTATCGATGCCGACCTTCAGGACGACCCCGAAGCAATGATTCAGATGGTGCGGGATTTCCGCGAAGGAAAAGAAATAGTGTTCGGAGTCCGAGCCTCACGCCATACCGATACGGCGTTCAAACGTCAGACTGCTCATGCTTTCTATTCTTTCCAGAAGGCGATGGGCCTTGAGACTGTCTACGACCATGCCGACTATCGGCTTATGAGCAACCGCGCACTGAAACTGCTCTCGGAATATGGAGAGTCCAACGTATTCCTCCGCGGCATCGTGCCGCAGCTCGGACTCGACACATCGGTTGTGAAATACGACCGTACGGAGCGTTGCGCCGGCGAGTCGAAATACCCCCTCTCGAAGATGCTTGCGCTTTCCATCGACGGTATAACATCGTTTTCGGCACGGCCCATGCGGTGGATATTCTATATCGGGCTTCTTACATTCGTCCTTACGCTGGCAGTAGCTATATATGTGCTTGTTGCAGTATTCTCAAGCCGCTTCACGAGTCCCGGCTGGGCGTCGATTCTTCTTTCCATCTGGGGAATCGGCAGCATCCTGATGATGTCGGTCGGTATCGTGGGAGAATATATCGGTAAGATATTCGTCGAGGTAAAGCACCGTCCCCGATTTGCCGTAAAGAGCATGATATGGGATTGACGAAAAAAATGGCGGCAATTCCAGGTCGTATTCTCGGAGTTTTCAAAACCTGGAAGAATCAGCGGTCGATGCCCCTGAGACTTGAGTTTGTTCTCAGCGACTGCTGCAATCTCAACTGCCGCGGATGCACTCACTATTCTCCTCTGGCACCGCGTGAATTCGAACCCCTCGATGTGCTTGAGCGAAATATGGCTCATCTTGCCGCAGCATGTGGTTCGGACGTCAAAAAAGCATATCTCATCGGTGGTGAACCGCTTCTCTATCCTGATATTCACAAGGCAATGCGGATGCTCAGGAAATATTTTCCGACTCAGGAACTCTACCTTTTCACCAACGGAATCGCTCTTCCGAAAATGGACGACGGTTTCTGGACTGCAGCCTCAGAGTCCGGCATAATCATGGCCGTGACGCGCTATCCCATCCGGTTCGAATACGACGCCGTGTTGGATCTGTGCATGGCAAAAGGTGTTCGGACCGAAGTTTTCGGCGACCGCTCGCAGGACGGCTCATTTTTCAAGTTCGGCCTTGACCCCGACAAACGTCAGAATGGCCGGATAGCCCATTTCAAGTGTTTCAACCGTGGTTGCATATCTATAGTTGGCGACAGGGTCTATCCTTGCTCGATAAGCGCATGCGTCAGCCACCTAAATAAGGCTTTCGGCACGCAGTTCGTACATGAACAAGGCGACTGGATCGACGTTACCGCTGTGAAATCGGCAAAAGACATTCTACGCCTCCGCGACAAACCCGTTCCCTTCTGCCGTTACTGTACCAAGCCCGTAGAAGTAAAATACGGCCCCTCTCGACGCGACAAAAACGAATGGATGGCGTGATCCTTCTGCGGAGCCACGCCATCCTTTAATATAAAGTTACGGATATATACGCGTTACTGAGCCAAAGCTTTTTTCAGCAAAGGACGGATATCATCCGACGATGGGCGCGGAGCTTCACCCGCAATCAGTTTACCCTCTTTCCCCACAAGGATAAAGCGGGGAATACTTCTTTTTTTCAACATTATTCACCTGTTCGAAAATTACTTATCCTCTTACGCATTGTTTTCGACAAAAAATACTTACCTTTGTGACAAAATCATTTCATTTTCTATGAAAACATTCATTACAGCAGCATTTCTTGCCTCTGCATTTGCAGCCGGAGCCGCCGTTCAGGCCCCTCTTTGGCTACGCGATGCACGCATTTCCCCCGACGGGAATTCTATAGCATTCGAATACAAAGGCGATATATATACTGTGCCGGTCAAAGGTGGGGAAGCTCTCCGCATCACGTCCATGCCCTCATATGAAGCTTCTCCTGTTTGGAGCCCCGACAGCAAGACCATTGCATTCCGCAGCAACCGCAACGGCAATTTCGATATCTTCACTGTCAGCGCCACCAATCCTGCAGAATGGAAGCGGCTCACTTTCAACTCTGCAAACGAAACCCCGCAGGCATTCACTCCCGATGGCCGCAACGTGCTCTTCTCCGCTTCCATTCAGGATCCTGCCGCCAGTGCCGTATACCCCTCCGGAACTATGTCCGAGGTTTACTCCGTTCCTGTAACAGGTGGTGCTCCCGTGCAGATTCTTGCTACCCCTGCCGTGAATATCTCATGGGCCCCCGACGGAAAAAGCTTCCTCTATCAGGATGTGAAAGGATTCGAGAACAACTTCCGCAAGCATCACACCTCCGGGGTGACCCGCGACATCTGGCGATATACTCCCGCAACCGGAAAGCACACCAAGGTTATCAGCAATCCTGGAGAGGACCTCAACCCCGTTGATGCCGGAGATTATATCTATTTCCTGAGCGAACGAGCTCCCTTGAAGGCTCTCAACGTTTATCGCGCTCCGGCTTCCGATCCTTCGCAAGTCAAGGCGCTTTCTTCGTTCAAGACTCACCCGGTCCGCTTCCTGAGCCGGGCTGACAACGGCGCGCTGGCTTATGTCTACGACGGCGAGATCTACACCATGGCCTCCGACAAGACTATGCCCGTGAAGGTGAAATTCACCATCAATACCGACTTCCCTGAAGAGAAAGTACGAATCAACGCTTCCGGAAATGCCTCCGGTGCTACTGTTTCGCCCGACGGATCGCAGATCGCTTTCACTATGCGCGGCGATGTTTTCGTAACCTCTACCGAATACAACACCACAAAGCAGATTTCCAATACTCCTGCGGCCGAATCAATGATATGCTGGGGTAACGACTCGACACTCTACTACACAAGCGAGCGCGACGGTAAATACAACATCTACCGGGCCACTTTCGACAAGAGCGCCGACGAACCCGACTTCGCACATGCTGTAATGATTCATGAGGAACCCGTATTCAAGGCCGACGGTCACGAACGCACCGCTCCCGACGTATCGCCCGACGGAAAATACCTCGCATTCATCCTCGACCGCACAAAACTCCAGGTGATGGACCTCAAGTCCAAGAAAGTACGCCAGCTCACCGACGGTTCCACCAATCTCAGCCGCGGCGGCGCTTTCGGCTACCTCTGGTCGCCCGACTCCAAGTGGATCACTCTCGAGGTCGTTGACCGCAAGCACTATCCATATAGCGATATCGCAATCATCAACGTTGCCGACGGAAAGATGACCAACATCACCGGCAGCGGATACTTCGACACAAACCCCAGATGGATCATGGATGGAGAAGCTATCGCTTTCACTTCCGAGCGCTACGGTATGCGAAACCACGCTTCGTGGGGCTCCATGGGCGACGTTTTCTTCGTATTCATGAATCAGGACGCTATGGACCGGTTCACGATGTCCAAGGAAGACCGCGAGCTTTTCGACAAGAAAAAAGCCGAACTTAAGAAAGCTGAGGAAAAAGCTAACTCCGACAAGAAGGACGACAAGAAAAAGGACGACAAGAAAAAAGACGATAAGAAGAAAGACGAATCCAAGACAATCAATGTTGAGATCGATGGTATTTCAGACCGTCAGATCCGCATCACTCCGATGTCAATGGATATTTCCGACTTTATTGTCACCGCCGACGGCAAGACACTCTACTTCTGGGCGGATGGCGATGACGGTCCCATGTTCTGGGAATTGGATCTCGAAGAAGGCGGTCTGTCGATGATGCGCAAAGGCGGCTCGACCGGTGGTTTCGCTACTGACAGGAGCGGAAAGCAAATTTTCCTTCTGGGCTCGACATTCAGCCGCTTCCCGAAAGGCAAAGGCATTTCTTTCAGCGCCGTAAAGCACAACGATCCCGCTGCCGAGCGCGAATATATGTTCGACCATGTTGTCCGCGAAGAGGCTGAACGCTTCTACGTAGCCGACATGCACGGTGTGAACTGGCCCGCTATAACAGCCTTCTATCGTAAATTCCTGCCTCATATCAACAACAACTTCGATTTCGCAGACCTTCTGAGTGAAATGCTTGGCGAACTCAACGTTAGCCACACCGGAGGACGCTACCGCGGCAACGAAGGCGCCATGGCTTCCGAACGCACTGCTTCGCTCGGCGCTCTCTACGACCTCAAGTATACCGGCAAAGGTGCTAAGATCGACGAAGTGCTCTCACGCGGTCCTCTCGCACGAATCCGTCCTGCCGTTCTCCCCGGCACAATCGTTGAGAAAATCAACGGTGAGGCCGTGACTCACGAGATGCCGGTCGACCGTCTGCTCATGGACAAGGCCGGCGTCCGCACACAGGTTACACTCCGCGACCCCGACGGCAAGACACGCAATATCGTGCTCAAGCCTGTAAACTCCGCTGCGCTGAACGACATTCTCTACAAGCGCTGGGTTGACAAGCGCGCTCACGACGTGGACAGTCTCTCCAATGGTCGTCTGGCATACGTCCACATCGAATCGATGGATGATGATTCATTCCGAAAGGCTTATAGCGCCCTTCTTGGCAAATATAACGACCGCGAAGGCGCTGTTATCGACATCCGCTGGAACGGCGGTGGTCGTCTCCACGAAGATATCGAAGTGCTTCTGAGCGGCAAGAAATATTTCGAGCAGGAAATCCGTGGCGAGGAAATCGGCGATATGCCGTCCCGCCGCTGGAACAAGCCGTCAATCATGGTGATGTGCGAGGCTTGCTACTCCAATGCTCACGGCACTCCATGGGTCTACAAGAACCGCGGCCTCGGAAAACTCGTGGGTATGCCCGTTGCGGGAACCATGACTTCCGTCAACTGGGTCAATCTTCAGGATCCGACCCTCGTATTCGGCATTCCTGTAGTTGGCTATCGCCTACCCGACGGCTCCTTCCTCGAGAATCAGGAACTCCAGCCCGACATCCGCGTTGAGAACGATCCCGAAGTGATTGTCACCGGTGTCGATCAGCAGCTCAAAGCTGCAGTCGAGGAATTGCTTCGCGAAATTGACGCAAAATAACAGTTTACGCCTTATGGTTTACGGTCCTGCAGGACCGTAAACCATAAGCGCTCACCCATAATCCATCCTCTCACTATGAAAATAATTGCGGAAAGCAGCAGCACCCGCACCGACTGGACTCTCGTCGATGGAACCGAAATAGTGGAGCATGCGTTCACTACCGGCCTCAATCCCTATTTTCAGTCTCGGCGCGAGATTTCCCACTGCATCCGGCTTGAGCTTCCCGAAGCTTTCTTCCGGCGCAGATGGGATCATGTGTATTTCTACGGTGCCGGCTGCGGCAACACTGAGAAATGCAAAGTGATGGAATCATCGTTGGTCGCTCAGTTCAAGACGCCCGTCACTGTTGAAAGCGATCTTCTCGGAGCCGCCAGAGGTCTGCTCGTGCATAAGCCCGGTCTGGCGTGCATCCTCGGTACCGGGTCCAACTCATGCCTGTATAACGGCACCGAGATAGTGCAGACGGTGGCCCCGCTCGGATTCATACTCGGCGACGAAGGTTCCGGGGCATACATGGGTAAGAAAATGGTGGCAGACATGCTCAAAGGACTTGCGCCGACCGAGCTTACTGAAGCTTTCTTCGAAAAATTCACCGTCACTCCGAATGTGCTGATGGACAACGTATATATGAATGCGCTCCCTTCTCGCACCCTCTCGAAGTATTCTTTCTTCCTCCGTGACAACCTTGACCATCCATACTGCTACAGGCTTGTTTACGACGCCTTCATGGCTTTCTTCAACCGCAATATCATTTCATACGACTATCAGAATCAGCCGCTAAGTTTTGTCGGTTCGGTTTGCGTTCAGTATAAACCCATTCTCCTCAAGGCCGCTCACGACTTCGGGGTGGAAGTAGCAAAAATCATCCGATATTCAATGCCCGGACTAATTGAGTATCATGCTGCCGACTGAGTATATGTAAACACACAAAATTATCTTATGGAAAATAACTGGTATATCCAATATAACGGAACACAGGTAGGCCCGATGAGCAAATTCGATCTGCTCTCATACGGTCTCAATCCCGATTCGATGGTATGGAACAGCAGCATGGAATCGTGGCAGCCCGCTTACATGATTCCTGAACTCATGAAGATCATCAACCAGCCCGGATCAACTCCCCTTTTTGACTCTGCCCCCGGCGCCCGCGACCGTGTTCTGGCCGCAGTGCTGGCATTGTTGTTCGGTGGTTTCGGAGTTCAGTATTTCTACTGCGGCAAGATAAGCGCCGGATTCATCACAATCATCCTCACGGCAATCACTTGTGGCCTTTGGGCTGTTCTCATGTTCATTCAGGGCATATACATGCTCACGCTCACCGACGCACAGTTCAGGGCCAAGTACGTCGACAACACAGCCACACTTCCGCTATTCTAAAAAATCTGAGATCTCCGAGTTCTCAGAGTTCTCCGAGATCTCTGAGTTCTCAAAAAAAACACTCCCATGCCCGACGACTTCATCCCCCAGAAAGGCCATTACCGGAAGCTGCGGGCATATCAGGTCGCGGAGATAATCTATGATGTTACCTATATATTCACGCAGCGTTTTCTCTCAAAGGGCGACAGGACAATCGACCAGATGATTCAGGCCGCCAGAAGCGGAAAACAGAACATCGCCGAAGGAAGCGCCGCAGGAAGCACATCGAAAGAGACTGAGATAAAACTCACCAATGTGGCAAAGGCGAGTTTGCAGGAATTGCTGATTGACTACGAGGATTATTTAAGAGTTCGCGACCTTGAACTTTGGGAAAAGGATAGCCCGAAGGCAATGAAAACCAGATTGATTTGCGCGAGAAACAACGACTCCTCGTTTTATAGAGAAGCAGTCAACATACGGTCAGCCGAGACTGTAGCCAATATCGCGATAATCCTGATACATCAGGCCGACGTATTACTTTATCGCCTGATTGAGCGCCAGAAATCAGATTTCCTTCAGCACGGAGGCATCCGCGAGCAGATGACCCGCGCCAGAATCCAGTTTCGCAAGAATCAGAGTTCTCAGAGTACTCCGAGTCCTCCGAGTTCTCAGAGTTCTCCGAACTCTCCGAACTCTCCGAGCAACAAATAATCCCCGCCCATCCGCAAGAAGCCGCGAAATTTCCGTATCTTTGCAAAAGATATGGAAACGAATATACCGGAAACAGGAACTATCGAGCAGCCTTCGCTCTGGCGGCTTGCGCTTCAGGTCGACCGCGACGCGCTCCGCGCAGTAATGTGGTCTACTGTCGAGGAATCGACTCTGGTCCATTTTTCAGTACCGTTCGACCCGACTTTCCCATTGGTTAAAGCGATTGAGGAGGCCGTATATGCCACTCCGGTTTTACTATCCGATTTCGGAAAGATCGATGTCGTCGTGCGTACCCACCGCTTTCTGCCCCTTCGAAAAGATACCGACGAAGATTTAAAGACCGAACTGCTCAATTATTGCCGCCTGATAACGCCCGACGATGAGGCCGTAGTCAGAACCGATTCGACCGCCTCGGATTCAGAAATTATCTGGGCTGCCGACTCGGGTGTAATGCGGTTCCTTGCCCGTACATTCCGAAATCCTTGCGTGTCATCGCATATTGCCATTCTAAGCCGGTATTTCAGCCGCCGGGCAATGCTTGGAAATTCCGGCAAAGTATACGTCCATTTCCATCAGGGTGCAGATACCCGTTCGGCCGACATTATTGCCTACGGCACTGACGGCCGGCCGGCGCTTATGACAACAAAGACTTTCCGCACAAACGAGGACGCCCTGTACTACATTCTTGCATCATTGACAGAAGCCGGACTGGATCCGCATGCCGACGAGATTCTGCTCTGCGGCAACACAGCCACACGCGACGAGATGATGCCTTTGCTGCGGCGTTACGTTTCATCTGTCATGCCCGTCATATTCCCCTCGGCTGCTTTCCGCGCCGGTCGGCAGGCTCTCTCCGCTCCCTTCCCTTTAGTAATTCTACCTTTATGCGAATAATCCGTGGCAAATACGGCAGGCGACGCTTCGACGTCCCTACCAATATAACCGCGAGGCCCACAACAGACTTCGCTCGCGAGAATATATTCAATGTTCTTGAGAACATAGTCGACTTCGAAGGACTACGTGCTCTCGACCTTTTCGCCGGAACCGGTGCCGTCAGTTTCGAGTTTCTCTCACGCGAATGCACACAGGTCACAGCAGTAGAGAAAGCTCAGACACAGCAGCGATTCATCGAAAAAGTGGCTAAAGAACTGAAAGCAGACAATTTCACCCTCGTCCGCGGTGATGTGTTCCGCTTTATCGAGTCGGCCACCGCGCCATTCGACATCATCTTCGCCGATCCTCCATATGATATGCCGGCCTTTGAGGAAGTTCCAGTCAAGGTCCTGAATTCCGGCCTTGTAAAACCCGGAACGGTTTTCATTCTGGAGCATAATAAAAAGCACGATTTCTCCGCGTTGCCGCATTTCAGGGAGCACAGGGCATACGGATCGGTCAATTTCTCGATTTTCATAATAGATAACGACAACTGATCATGCTCGAACAAATACGGACCTTTCTGGCCGAAAACATCGTTTGTCAGGGCAGTGGACTCATCATCAACCTGACATTGCTGCTCGGTATCGCGATTGTATCTGCGATCGTTTATTATATCACCGAAGGCATTCTCAAACTGTTCGGGAAAGTGATACGGCGCAGTTCCACCACCTGGGATGACGATCTCCTCAACGACTCGATGATGCGCGCCATCTCACAGCTCTCTCCCGCGCTGGCAGTCAACTGGCTCATTCCAGGCCTATTCGGCGACAATGCCGATTCCGTACACTGGCTCTCGTCGCTGACTTCGCTCTACATTCTGTGGGCCATCGTACGTATATTCGTCATTTTCATCGGGAATCTGTATCATGCCTTCCTCGAGCGCCCGAAACTGAGAGGATATGCCGTAAAAGGCATTTTCCAGATGTTTCAGGTAATATTCATCTGCATAGGTGTCATTATCGGTCTGAGTATTATCATCGGTAAGTCGCCGGTAGTGATTATCACCGCACTCGGTGCTTCCGCAGCCGTCCTGATGCTCATCTTTCAGGACATGATTCTCGGCCTCGTGGCATCTATCCAGCTCACGGCCAATAAACTGCTCGAGCGCGGAGACTGGATCGAGGACAAGGCCAACGACGTAAACGGCGAAGTGCTCGAAGTCACACTCCTTGCCGTGAAAGTAAAGAACTGGGACAATTCAGTAACCTCCATTCCTCCTTACTCCCTCCTCAAAGGATCTTTCCGCAACTATCAGCCGATGAAGCTTTCCGGCGGACGACGTGTCCAGCGCGCTATATACATAGATATGAATTCCGTCCGATTCCTTGAGCCCGACGAAATAAACCGTCTTGCCGACCGCGGCCTCCTCGCTCCATGCGACACCCCGGAAAAGGCCGGCCGGGAGGTAAACCTCCGTCTCCTGCGCCATTATCTGGATCATTACCTTGAGACTAATCCCGAAGTGAACCATACTATGACAACTATGGTGCGCCAGCTCCATCCCACCAATGCAGGGCTGCCTCTGGAGATGTATTTCTTCCTGAGCAACACCGCTTGGGAAGAGTACGAGGCACTTGCAGCCGATATATTCGACCACATATACGCCGTCGTACGCGAATTCGGAATCACTATTTTCCAGGCCCCTGCAGGAACCGATGTCTCGGCGATTGCAAAAAAATGACAACACGTTAACCTTTTATCCGCTTTAAACGTTCTATACTTAACAAAAAACAGGAATATAATACATCCAATGATGAGAAAGACATACGCCTCAATAATTCTATTTGCCACAGCAATGAGCGTGACTCTGGGGTCTTGCAACCAAAATGACCAATATCCCAAGGATGAGATGCGGTTCAGTTATTTCGAAGCTGAATCATCGTATCGTCTTGACAAGTCGGCTCAGGATTATGATGTGGAACAGGATCTGAGTTTCGGATGCAACGCCGGCATGATTCTGCCACAGGTCCTCCGAGGACAAGACGCCACAGTTCTGCGTGACTCGATTCTTTGTGCCGCATTCGGCAGATGCGCCGGTCTCCCCGACACAATTATTACCGCCCATATGCGCTCCATGGCCGAAAGCATCGGTTATGCTGTATCCGACACCATACTACCCGACTCAGTCATTGCCAACAGCCCCAATTTCCTGAGCCGATACGACGGCTACTACTCCGTCAGCGGCGACATAGAGATGATGACCGGTCGCATCCTTTCATATGCTGTCACCTCGTCGGGCTATATTCCACATGCAGCCCACGGAATGTACGAAATATCGTATGTCAACTATGATATCGATTCTGCCCGCGTCATAACTCTCGAAAAGCTTTTCACACCCGAAGGCATCGAGGCTCTCCCGGCTATAATCCGGAGCACGGCAACCGAAATGGCCCGCACGATCGGCAAGACAGATATAACCGCTCTCCCAGCCGGAGGTAACTTCTATCTTTCGTCCGAGAACGATGTCGTCTTTGCTTATCAGCCATACGAAGTCGCTTCATATGCCCAGGGCGAAATCCAGATTCCACTCCCGGCATATGTGATTTCAAATTATCTGACAGATTACGGGACTCAACTCCTGTTACAATAATTATACATTTTATTAAAACACAAAATCTCTCCTAAAATGATTAATGTAGACACAAAAAAAGCACAGGCCGCAGCCGATGTAAGCGCAACTGCAGCAAAAATATCGGCCGAAGCAGCCAAAACAGCAGTCGTCGAACAGGCCAAAGCCGTCGGCGAAACAGTTCGCGACAAGGCCTCCGCAGCCAAGGAAAAGGTCGAAAATGACCCCCGCGTAGCCAATTTGAAAGAAAAGGCTGGCGAATATGCCGACAAAGCTAAATCAGTGACTGCCAACGTCGTAGAAAAGGGTGGAGACATCCTCGATTCCCTTGCCGACAAGGCTCACAATCTTGCCGATCGCCTCAAATAACCCCAAAAGAAGCATTAAGCAGGCTCTCCGAAATAAGCCTCGGAGGGCCTAGAT
>CABRLF010000033.1 GCA_902471685.1 uncultured Porphyromonadaceae bacterium | reverse complement strand
CCGGCTTTCGCACGAAAGCCGGGATAGGCCGGTGGGGCGAATACTTCGACAGGAATCTGTCATAGAGATTGCCTCGCGGGCACGCGTTGCCGCACCACCATCGGCCCTTCCGAACGGCAAATGCTACAGGGGCGATCATGCATATTATTGCCACAAAGCCGATTACAGGGAAGAAAAATCCGATTGCAAGATATACCAGCAGTATCCAGTATAGAGAATAGCCTTTCATGGGCAATGCGCGGAAAAATTGTTTCTGTGCCATATATTGTTTGATTTTAGCAACAAAGTTACGCTATTCCCATAATCGACACAAACGATTAAATAAATCGACACATCGACAATATCAATTATAGCACAATCGGAAATTTTCTTATGCGTTGGTTGAGCATTCCCTCAGGAATAATACTCTTGATTGCGTCCGCAAGGATATTTAGCAGCCGTTCGCGCACAAAATTGCGGTGAACCACCAACGCAATCTCACGGGTAGGCTCAGGATTGCTCAGCGCACGGACATTTGCCTGCTGGCATTCGCGCAACAGCGGCACATGAAGCTCAGGAATAATCGCATAGCCGCCGTTTTCGTCGACAATCCTTATGAGTGTCTCTACCGTGCCCGCTTCATAGATGGCTTTCCGACCATCCCTGTAATTGCAGAAAGGGAAAACGCCGCGATTGGGGCAATACCCTTCGCGAAGCACCCACACATCTTCTACAGGAAGTTCGCCGGTCGGTAAATCATGGTGTTCATAAAACGGTTCCTCGGGAGAGACATATGCCATAAGCCGTTCGCTATATACCGGTATTTCAAGTAATTCGTCATTCTGAAGCGGAGTGGCCAGAAGTGCCACATCAAGCTCGCCGCGCTCAAGTTGCGAAATCAGAGCAGTCACACGCGTTTCCTCGACATGGAGTTTTATATCGGGATGGTTGACCGACAGGTATTTCAGCATTTTCGGCAATAAATAAGGTGCTACCGTTGATGTGATACCGATCGATACATTCCCGACCGCCTGCCCCTTCCGGGATGCGACAAGCTCCCTGACCTGCGCGGCATCGAACAGCAGATGCTTAGCACGGTTGATAATCTCCTCGCCCAGTTCTGTCGGCTTCACGGGATGACTGTTGCGGTCAAAAACCGTCACATCCAGCTCTGCCTCCAGTTTCTGGATAAGGGTGGATAAAGTCGATTGTGTAATGCCGCACGATTCTGCGGCTTTGCCAAAATGACGGTATTTGTCTACCGCCACTATATATTCCATCTGCTGAAGTGTCATTGCCTGGACTGCGTTCGTTTTTATCAATGCAAAATTAGATAAAATCTATTTTGTAAAACAATACTATTGGACTATTTTTGCAAAAAAATTACACCAATGATACGAGTAAACAAAAATATCTGCCCCCACGATCACATTTGCCCGCTGATCAAAACATGCCCCGTCGGCGCTATCTCCCAGGATGCCGACGGTTTCCCCGTAATAGATTACACTCTCTGCATCGAGTGCGGCAAGTGTGTCCGGAAATGCCCAAAGCACGCAATGGAGCAAATTGACAATCAATAGAACAAACTCAGAAAAACCCATGGCAACGAAGCTGTAAGTCTCGAAACCATGGGTGTTTATTCATAAATTAATATAGCTTTTGAGCGCATCCACATAGTCCTCAAATGCTTTTCTGCCTTGTGCGGTAACCCGGCATACTGTCCGGGGTTTGCGCCCCGAAAAACCTTTTTCGACTGCTATATATCCGGCGTTCGAAAGCTTCTCAAGCTGAACGCTCAGATTTCCGGCGGTTGATTCCGTTTTCTCCTTGAGATAAACGAAATCGGCTTCCTCGACATTCATCAGAATTGACATCACCGCCAGTCGCAGCTGCGAGTGCAACAGTGGGTCTAATTCTTTCATTGTCTGCGGGATTTATAATTGATCACGTATCCGGGAACGAGCATCATGCACACGAACGCAAGCATAAACATCGGCAGGAACCAATAAGAATAAAGGGTGACATATCCTACCAGACATGCGGCCGAGAACATCCCGATTGTCATTCCGATAGCTCCGCCTACTATAAGTATTTTTTCATTTACTACAATCCCCTGAGCTATTTCTCCAAACGGAACAATAACCATCGCATAGAGGAACATCAGGCGCCAGATATTCATCCCGGCAAAATTGAATAAAGCACATATCGCCATCGCAAGAAAAGCGAGCAACCCGACCACATTCCATATCTGGGAGGTTATGCGATCCGAATAGGTCAATACGCCGCGCTTCCTGACGGCGTTACGGCTCATGAAATAAGTCGTCGGTCCTCCTACTGCGGGGATAAGGAACCACAGCCAGTTCCACATGTAGTTTGAAGTGAGTGCGACAAGGAGCCATACCAGGCCTGTGACTGCGACTGTCAGCCATCCCCACATCAGCATGACGTTACCGTCGCCGATGTAGCGTTCTTTGGTGCGGGAGATCATCTCGGTGATGATACTGATACTCTCCTGCTCTGTGAGTCTTTTTTCTTCCATGTCATGAAAGTTTTAGTTGTTTATAAATTGGTTTATATTATAAACCATGTCTCTATGAAAAAGAGCGGCTCGCGCGATTACCGCTCTGATTCCGATGCAAAAGTAATTAAGTTTACAATATAAACCAAATTACGGAGTAAATCTTAGCATTAATTAACATTCAACAACAATACTGGTCGAAAGACCATTTTATATTCCTTTTATGCCAATATTTTCGCTTGAAAATTCTTAAATACTTAGTACTTTTGCAACAAATCTCCAAGTCATGAAAAGAATCCTTATTATTACTCTAATCCTTGCTTTTGGGATAACTTCTTTTGTACAGCGCTTCGAGCCGGAATGGGCCGGCGAAGTCAATGTTCTGGTAATCGGCGAAGATACCATTGCCGTTCCCACCGAAAAGTCGATTCCTCATATCAAAACCTCAGCCTCTGCCGGACTGATCCTGTTTGGAATCGGAAATGTGCGCCGTAAAGCCGTTATCAAGAATGGCCGGGCTGCCACACAGATCGAACCATGCGACACCATCAGCATAATTGTGAAGTGCAAGGACAATGACAGCGATCCCGCATCTTTCATTCAGATTGTAAAGTTTGAGGAAAAGAAAAAAGAACGCAAGGCCGAATTAGCCAAAGAAAATTGGGTCGGCACTGTCACGGAAGGAAATATGGATTTTATCAGCTTCAAAGGTAAGAAATACGGAACGTCCTCATACCTCCTCTCCTTCCAGGCTCCTGAGGGAGAATATGGCGTCCGAGTCCTCAACCCAAATGAAGAAGACGAAAAAGTGCCGATATTCTATTGCTTCGGGTTACACAGCCCCCAAATTAAAGCCCAAAAGTCGCATTAGCAGCTTAAAGCCTCGGAGAGGCGATCTGAAATCTAAGTACATATTCAATAATCAGACGTTTCAGCCTTGTTTATTCGCCCGCATCATATCCATTTAGTGGTGCGTTAAGTAATAAAGGCAAAAATTGGCAGATAAGCACCGGAGGTGCGGTGTTTCTATAACCCCCTGCGTAGCTTGCGGAGCTGGGGGATCCTTGGACCTCTCTAAGTTTCGCAACAAGCCGCGGAGCGGGCGCTGTTGCGGGCGGCGACAGCCTGGGGTAGCGCGAGTATGTATTCCCGCGTTCCGAGGCACGCAAAATCATTGATGACTAATAATATAGTCTTTATAAGTGGTATGTTTATTTTACTGATTATTATTTGGATAGGCAACAGTTCTAAAAAGCCTCAGTGCTCGATCTCAATGGCTTTGCCGTTCTCATCAAGCATGAAGATCGGATACTTGGCTTCCGGATCGACCCTGTAGAAATGCACGGCGCTGTCATTGACTTTCGGATAGAAAGTCCTTAGCATCTTGATAATTTCAGCTCCTGCCCATATAGTCGGGCCATAACCGTGGGCAGCCTTCACGCTCACAGGTCGATAGTAATAATATGCCGGGTCAAATCCCATGCCGGTTCCGACGCAGACGTCTTCCACTTCACCCTTCTCATTGATTTTCGAAGCGACTGCTTCCCATGCGAGCTGAGCCACAGGCCCATATACCGTAGGATTGATCCAGCCCTGATTGATGCCATGGGCGAGACTGTAGGCAAATATGGCCGTCGCCGATGTTTCGGGATAGGAATCCGGGCGGTCAAGCAACTGATGCCAGAAGCCGTCTTTGTTCTGCAGCCCGGCAAGTGTCTTTACATGCTTACGGTAGGTATCCATAATTTTAGCACGGTTGGGATTGCTCTCGGGTATCACGTCAAGAAGCTGACACATGGTGAGTATCGCCCAGCCGTTAGCCCTGCCCCAGGCCATCTCCGGTTCGGCATCAATACCGTCGACGTAACCGTGTCGGAAAAGACCTTTTTCGGGGATCCACATCTTGTCGATAAATTTCACTGCCGTCGCAGCTGCATCTTCGAGATAGGACGGATCGGAAGTATACGCAGTTCTTGTCGCCATTGTTGGCAGTGCCATAAACATATCGTCAAGCCATACGGAATTGTGATGTGGTCTGTTTCTGGCAACAGTGCCGTCGGGCAATCGCAGAGTCTTGGTGTTCACTACATTGTAGTACCGCTCTATAATATCTTTCACCGGCAGCGAATTGTTCTCTATCATGGCTTTCATGAATGCTCCGGATATAGCACCGGAATCATCCAGAGTCGCCGGAGCCAACAACGACCGCATCTGTCCGTCATATTTTCCCGTGCGCCTGGCGAGGTCTTCAAATGCCGGAGCCACATTACACAGAAAAGCAATCCTGTCGAACACATAGTCGCTGTATCTGCTGTCGTCCAGAATTTTCGCTGCATCAAGAAGTGCCATATACATCACTGCCCATTCATAGCTCGTCAGGCGGTATGTGCCCTGATTAAGCATTGCCCCCTCGGGTAGTCTTTTCAGATTCGTGATTGTATTGCCGTCCTTGTCAACGACTTTTGCAGGAGTTACTCTGTCGATATAGGCGAATACCCTGTCAATGTCCCTCCTGACACTGTCGGGGTTCAGTTCGCCATAAGGTGTAATATAGTCAGGCTTGAGAAGGTGAAGAGGCGTATTCGAATCATTGATTTCATCGCTCTCCGGGACATTGGCAGATGCAGCAAAAGAGCCGAAAGTCAAAGCTCCGGCAACAAGGAGAAAAGATATAGTTTTCATCATTTAAGGTGATTGGAATATTTTAAAATGCGTGTCTATTGCAATATGAATTTCATATCTGATTGTCCGAGGCTGTCGGATTTGGCAGTCAGCTTCACCGTGCCGGGTTCTTGGGTACAACGGAGTATGACAGTAGCGGCACCGTTGAAGAGCGACCTCGAGTTTCCTACAGTCAGTTCGGGGCTGTTGATGTCGCCGTTGATCACACCAACAATTTCGGCAGGTCCTTCAACTGAAAATATAATCTTTCCGGATGCGGAACGGTCTCGGCGCCCTTTTGAGTCGACGGCCTCGATGCGGATGTGCTGGAGATCCATGCCGTCGGCTTTCCATGTGTCGTTGTCCGCTGTCATTTTCAGCCGGACAGCATCGCCGGTCGTCGTCAGATGATGTCGTGCCACTTCTTTGCCGTTGTTATATGCGATAGCCTCGATACGGCCTTGTTTATATGGAATGTCAGCCCAGAGAATACGATTGCGCTGTTTTGAATCCGATATCTCATTTTTCTTGCGTCCAAGCGGTTTTCCGTTGAGTCGCAGCTCCACTTCTTCGGCATTGGTATAAGTATAGAGAGTCACACTATCACCCGGAGCGAAATTCCAGCCGTCGGTAAATACTTTTCCGCCCATGGCGACACCGTTCCACTGTGTGGTGGCGGTATTTTCAAAAGGTGCGATATAGACCATCGGCTCTTCGGGCTTGAAAAAAGATTTCAGGAAATATGCCATGGGCTTCGGCTCAAGCGAAATATCGAATACTCCCTGCGCCCAGCCTTTAGCCGGCCAACCGTGCGATTCTCCGAGATAATCGATCATGCCCCAGTAGGCGAGTCCTATGACTTTGTCGAGATCCATCTCGAAGAAGTTCGGTCCGAGATTGCTCGTGTTGGCCTCGCTCTGATAGAACATCATCCAGGGGAAGCGACGTGAATCGCCTGGGAAATACATATAGCGGTAATTGTAAGCGGCGATATCGGTCTCCATCACAAGCGGCGCAGGAAGGGAATCAGTGCGTTCGTTGCGGCCACGCGGATGCATCGCAACGGTCACAGGCCGGGTTGTGTCATATCGTTTGAGCAATTCTTTCTGCAGTTTATACGGTGTCACACCCCAGTCATTGTATTGCAGATCGGGGATCAACTGCAGTTCGTTGCCAAGGCTCCAGAAAACTATTGAAGGATGATTCCGGTCTCTCTTTACCCATTCAGGTACATCTTCCTGCCACCGCATCGCCCAGGGTGTACGGCCTCCTGAATATTGGGTTGTCCATTTGTCATATAGCTCATCCACAACAAGGATTCCCAGTTCGTCACATAGGTCGAGGAAAGATTCACTGTAGGGATTATGCGAGGTACGCACGTGATTGAATCCGAAATCCTTGAGCATCCGAAGCCGTTTTTCCATTGCCTTGGGATATGCTGCCGCGCCAAGCGCGCCGAGAGTATGGTGATTGGCTATGCCCTTGAGCAATACTTTCTTTCCGTTGAGTTTCATGCCGAATTCTGGAGAGAATTCCACCGAACGGATTCCGAACCGCTCACTTCTCCTGTCGGCCACAGAACCGTCCGGACGGTAAAGCGTCGCGGTAAGGGTATAGAGATTCGGATTCTCACAGTCCCACAGAGCGACATTGTCGAGAGCTATGCTGTCAAGGCGAAATTCCCGTATATGCTGGCGTGGATGGGACCAGTGTGATTTTTTCTGTGAATAAACGATGTTTCCTTCCGGATCGGAAATCTCTATGCCTACCGTGATACTGTCGGTCTTGACGAAAGTCGCGATCTCGCCTGTCACCGATACCGTAGAGCGGTCTTTGCCGACAACTGGAGTGGTTATTCCTATAGAATGACGTGTGAAATATTGTTCCGGATCAGTGATTTTCAGGTTGACATCACGGTAAAGTCCGCCGCCCGTATACCATCTCGAATTCTCAGGTTCGCCTGTATCGGCCCGCACGGCTATGACATTCGGTTCTCCGTATATCAGTTTATCCGAAATATCGGATTCGAGACCAAGATAGCCGTAGTCTGTGCCGCCAATGCGTTCGCCGTTGAGATAGACATCTCCTGTCAGCATTATGCCCTCGAAATCAATCAGTATGCGCTTCCCTTTCCACGAATCTTCCGGCACGAGCGTCAGTCGATACCATCCTTCTCCCATCTCTTTGAATCCGCGGGAACTGAGGCGGCTTGCGATATTCGCCATTTGGTTTGTCAGATCCGGTTTTTCGTCGGCAGAAGGCTCCACCCACGACTGATGTATCTGGAAATCATGAGGCAGATTCACACATTCCCACTTGCTGTCAGGCTCATACTGCAATTCCTTGACATCTGCAACAGGTCCGGCATGGAAATCCCATCCGAAATTCAGATTGATGGTTTCCGGCACAGTGATTTCCGCCCAAGAAACAGTCGAAGCTATCAGCAGTGAATATATGGAAAGCAATAGTTTTTTCATGGTTTATTCTATTTTTCTACAAAAATAAGGATTTATCTCTTATATTGAAAACCAAGATGCCTATATTAAAATATTGTCGTAAATTTGCCTATGGAAAAAGCAATATACAATGAACCTATATAAACCATTACTCTTTCTCGCTCTTGCAGCCATCTCGCTTCACGCAGAAGCTCAGAAAACCGACGCTTATATCAAACTCTTCGACCGTCATGGCAAACATCCGCGGATAGAATCCATCACATTCCCGGGCAATGCCAATAATATCGACATGTACAATAGTATTTACGGTCATGGCGCCGTAATCGAGAATCCATGGGTCGCCTATCGCGTATATATGGACAATCGTCAGAGCCTTGATCTCTACGTCAAGCAGAAGCCGCAGCTGGAACTTGACGTCACCGGTTTCTATACCACTCCGGAGCAGATGAAGCAAGGCTACGGTTGCGACGTGCTCTGGGCTGGAAAATCTGTTGCTGCCGGTTCGTTCCGCGGATGGGACGGCACCAGACCAACGACTATCGACTCCGTCACAAGCCGTACTCAGACCGTCCTTGACAACCATTCCGTCCTCGTCACAGATAAGCAATGGCGATACCACGGCAAGGACATCGAAATGAACCAGATTTACCGTGTCGACGGCGAATCGCGGGCACTCGACGTGGAAATCGAGCTGGCGAATTATTCTCCGGACGATATTTTCTGCACCGGAGTACAGAAACTCGAATCCGACAATATCGGTTTTGTCCGTCCCGAAGGTTATGCCGCATCTTGGGGCAACAATATCCCCGACAAGAACCATCCGGAACTCGTAGAACGTGTTGGCCTGGGAATCATAGTGGCACCCGAGAATATAGCTGGAACAGTGGAGGACGATCTAAACTACCTCATCCTACTCCGGCCCTCCAAAGACGGTAAAATCCGCTACCGTGTCTATGCTACCGGCAGTCGCGAAGTCGGCGCCACCTCCTCTTTCGACCAATGGACCGCCTACATCGAATCCGCCTTCAAAAACATAGCCCAGTAAGCAGCCTCGTTTAGTTCACGGGTGAGGCCTTCTGGCCTCACAACCGTCGCCTCTCAGTTCCCATACGGCTTCTCGGTCTGCACCGCCGGCGCCTCGGGCCAATAGAAAGGCGCGGATGGCGTTTCTTTCAGATGTTTTGCCAAATCAGGTAGCTTCGTGCGTATTCCTTCGATGACACACTTTGCCACCTCTGTGGCTCCGTAGGCATTGAAGTGGGTATTGTCGGCAAGTGCTTTGGTCTGACCGGGATACGTACCTGCAGGATAGTGGACAAACGCATTCTTGGAGCCTTCCGGACCCATGGCTTCATAGAACTGCTTTGTCATATCGTTCAGCTCTATCACCGGAACGTTTTCGCGGCGCGCAACCTCACACATGGCATCGGGATAGTCAGCGTGTGTATTCACGACTTTGCCGTTCTCGTCGAAAAAGCGACGCGCCGTCGGCGTCAGGAAAACCGGCTGCAGACCCGCGGCACGCGCACGGTCCACAAACGTTTTAAGATTCGTGGCAAAATTATAACATGCTCCCGAACCCGGAGTCTTCTCCTTCTGATCGTTGTGTCCGAATTCTATAAAAATCCAGTCGCCGGATTTTGCCATCGAAAGGACCTTGTCAAGACGTTTCTTCGACAGGAACGAAGTGGCGCTCTCGCCGCTCTCGGCATGATTCGACACGGCTATCTTGCTGTCGAAGTAAGCGGGAATGATCTGCCCCCAGCTTGTCCACGGCTCACCGGTCTGATCGACTACCGTACTGTTGCCACACAGAAAAACAGTTGTCACACTATCGGCATCCGTCACCGGAGTAATTCTTATGCCCGACACGGCCGGTGTATGACCGGTAAATTCAAATGTGAGTTTATCGTCCCATGTGAGCGTGCCCTCCTCTCTCGGATTTATTCTTACAAAATCCATGAGACTGATTGCCGGAGAACGCTTGTTGACGATAAAAGTATATTCCTCGAATTTGCCTCTCGCAGTCTGGACCTCATCAAGCATCAGACGACGGCTTTCTGCCCTGACAACAGTCGCTCCTTTGCGTTTCCGATCGCCAAACCGGACTGTGACTTTATAGTTGCCATCCGGGACTCTGACAGAGAAATAATAGGGCCTGCTTCCGTCTTTCGCCGGTTTCGTATCAAAATCATATCCGTAGCCGTCAAATTCATTATATGCAGGGACCGGACCTTCAAAATTATAACTATACTCAACCGGCTTGAGATATTTTTTCAGATCGCAGTCAAGTCCGAGCAGCCCTTCGGCTATGCTCGCGGCGTTCAGTTCTGCACCAAGACGGGATGAGTGGGTATGGTCATTCTTAAAATATGGAGGAGTGTTTTCCGGCCCTAATGCCTGATATTTCTTTCCCGAGATAGCATTCAGGTCTATGAAATAGGCTCCCGCCTGCTGCGCCGCCTGACGCGCCCAGAGACCGAACGAAGAAGCATTGCTCTCGATGCGGCCTTTATCCCATTTGTTGCGCGGAGTATGGCTCAGCACGATAGGAATAGCTCCTTTTTCCTTGGCATCCATGATGAATTTGCGGATATACCAGCCATAGGTATATATCACCTGATTTTTGCCGGTTGCCTCCATTCTGAATACCTTGCTTTCCGGGCCTGCGCCGTGCAGTTCACCCCGCGCTTTGCCGGTATTTATGTCGCCGCCGTCATTATGGCCGAACTGCATAAGGACATAATCTCCCGGCTGGAGAGCGTTGTATATCTTGTCCCATCGTCCTTCGTCGAGGAATGTGCGGGCGCTTCGGCCGGCCATGGCATGATTTTCGACCGTGATGCTGTCCGTATTGAAAAGATTTCCTATCACACTCCCCCAGCCCCACTGGCTGTCGCCGTTATCTTTATTCTTCACGGTGCTGTCGCCTATGGTAAACAAAACGGGACATCCGGGTTTACGCGACGCTCCTGTGACAGTATCGACAAGCTCCGGCAGAAGATAGTCTTTGAGTCCGACATCATCCAAACTCCGGATTCCGGCCACAGCTGATTCGGCGTTCACTCTGGCTCCGAAAGCGGAGGTATGGATTCGGTCGAGATAGAACATAGTGTTCACCTTCTCACTCCCGTATTTCTCGAATTTCTTCGCTGTGATATCGTTGAGATCGACAAACGGAACATTCTCCGCCTCTGCGACCTGTTTTGCCCAGAGGCCGAAAGTACTGTCGACGCGCACGATTCTCGTTTTGTTTTTATCGGCCCATGCATTGCGGGGTGTCAGAGAAAAGAGTATCGGCTTGCCGCCTTTGGCTTTGACTTCGCGGACATACCGGCGCATATATTCGCCGTAAGTATAGACCGTATCGGCGTTGCCGGTTTCCTTGATGGTCACCGCCAGCGATTCATTGCCGATACCGGGAATGGAAGCACGTGCTCGGCCGCTGTCATAGGGTCCGTTGTCGTTATGGCCAAGTTCGATGATTACCCAATCGCCGGAACGCACGCCTTTCAGCACATCCTTCCACAACACATTGTAGAACGTGCGGCTGCTCATTCCGCCGAGGGCATGGTTCTCTACAGTAATCTTCTCGGGATCAAAATATTCCGTCATGAAATATCCCCAGCCCCACTGACCGTTGTCGCCGTTGCCGAGAGTGCCGGTGCGCATGGTGGAGTTGCCGACAAGAAACAGGACGGGATTGTCGCCATTGCGTGTCGAACCGGCGACCGGACGCACAGTTCTGGCTTTGTTCAGGCTGTCGAGGGTATTGTCGACAACACCGTTGACATCTTCCATAGGCGATGCCACTTTCTGCTGGGACACGGCACACGGCGCAAACATTGCCAGCGCTGCCGTCAGGAAAGCAAGATGTAATTTAATCTTCATTTCTATTTGATTATCGTTCCACGGAACTTGCTGCCTTTCTTCAGATCTGGTCCGAAATAGAATCCGGCCTCGGCTGGCTGATTATAGCCGATATTCTCATTCGCCACACTCGTCCTGTAGACCGGATCTTCCATAAAAGTATGGAAACGGTAGCCGGTCGGAATCGTTGTCACATATAGCCGGAGGTTCTCGCTGTCGGCAGTACTCATAAGGACTTCTTCTCGCCAGTCGCCGATGATATCGGCCTGAAGGCACGGATTTGCCTTGGTGCCGTTGTTCCACATGCAGCCCTCGAAAACAACTAAAGTATCACATGCGCCGGTAGCGGGGTTATATTTGCTCACATAATTCTTGTCGAGCAGTTCGCGAAGAAGATCTCCGTCCCACCATACTGCCATATTGACCGGAATAGCAGCCGCTACCTCGCTCACATAGGCATTTCGGGAGAGATGAGTTTGCCGTCGAACGACCGTACACCGCCCGTATTGGGCGACCACAGTTCAACTCCGGGGCTGTTGGGATCGATATCAGCGGCCATGCAGCGCCCTATGTCCTTATTGCTCGGAAACTGGAAAATGACCTTTCCTGTCGCAGCATCGCGCAGCGACGTGCCGTCTTTCTTATTCTCATGGCAGCCCCATACATAGTATTTCTCATCGTTTATGTCGGACATAAGATGGATTGCGTCTCCATGATACATCCCGGTGGAATACAGACCCGTACCGTCATTGTCGACTGCCATCTGCCCGTAGATGATTTCATCGCATCCGTCGCGGTCAACATCGGCCACACGCAGATTGTGGTTGCCCTGACCGGCATATTTCTCATTTCCCGCATCATTCGAGTCAAAGACCCAGCGCACCTTCAGTTCCTTTCCGTCCCAGTCGTAGGCGGCAAGCACGGAGCGTGTGTAGTAACCGCGGCACATTACAGCCGAAGGCTTCTCGCCGTCGAGATAGGCCACGGCCGCAAGAAAGCGCTCCGAACGGTTGGCATATCCGTCGCCCCAGTCGATAAGCTCGCCACGAGGCGGAAGATACGGTTTGGTTGCCATCGCCTCGCCTGTCTTGCCGTTGAATACCGTCACATATTCCGGCCCGGCAATAACCCGGCCTTTCATATTCCGGAAATCGGCCCGGCGGTCGCCGATAACCTTACCCACGCCGTCGCTTGTGCCGTCCGCCGTCTTGCAGATCAGTTCGGAACAGCCGTCTCCGTCAAAATCAGCGACGAGAAACTGAGTATAATGAGCACCGGAACGGATATTCTCGCCTAAGTCTATACGCCACAATCGTGTGCCGTCGAGTTTATAGCAGTCAATGAGGGTCGGCCCGGTAAAACCGTCGTGGGCATTGTCGTGCGAATTCGTCGGATCCCATTTGAGGAATATCTCGTATTCCCCGTCTCCGTCGACATCGCCGACCGAAGCATCGTTGGCAGTATAGAAATATTCTTTGCCGTAGGGGTCTACTCCGAGTGCCGGCTTATCAAGGGGAATATTGATGTATCCTGCCGGAGCATTGGCCGGAAGAGTGTATTCACCGGAAACACCGGCGCCGGCGGCACGGACCTCATATCTGGCAGCCGTGGAGCCTTTATATGAGTCTTTATAGAAAGTAGCGTCCCTTATCGGCTTCTTGTTGATTTTCTTGCCGTCGCGGTAGATGTCGAACGAAATATTCTCAGGGTCGGACGTAAGATAACGCCACGAAACGGCAACTGTATCGGGATTCTCTCTTACAGCTACAACTCCGCGTCCGAGCTTTTCCATGTGGAGTCGGGAAAAGTCATACCGCGATTGTGCGGCCAGCTGTCCCGGGATAGCCAGAGAAATGCACACAGCGAGCCCGGCGATGATATTTCTGATCATATGGTATTAAATTTTGTGTTCTTTCAAGATTATGCCTCATGGCTGGATTAGAAACACAAAAATAATCACAATTTTTTACATCAGAGCTATCATCTCTCCGGGAAGTTTTAAATTATATAAGAGTCAGAACGTATCGATCGCATCCCACTGTACCTGCTTGGCCGAGACATATCCTTCGCGTCCGTCAATTCTGACTTTGTACCATTTTCCTTTCTTGCCCGTGCATGGATAGGTTTCGGGCACATAACCGCTTTCATAGACCAGATGTCCTATTACAGTCGATTTTGCGGATGGTTTGCTGTATACTTTCACCCGGCCTATGCTTTTACACCACAGTACCCCCTGCCCTTTCTTTGCAGAATACGTTACAACTTTGTTACATTTCTTCGGAACATCGAAAATATCCTGAACACCCACTGTATAAGTGCAAGAATTTGTCCTCACATACCGTCCCAACACGTTGCCGCAAGAGTCCACAACCACTTTCATTGATTGCGAAAATCCCGGCAGAGCAACTGCAATAGCCAATAATACGAACAACTGTCTCACAACTTCCTAATTTTTTATTCTCTATTGCAAAGTTAATAATTCATACACCGATTAGCAATACTAAAATATTGTTCAGATAAAGAATCCATGGCCCGGATATGCGACAGGGCCATGGATTCTAAAGTATAGAGTTATTGCTCAAGCTGTTGCCTGAAGAAATTGGATTTAAAAGGCGGGATAGCCGGGATTCTGGGTATAAATACCACCGGAGAAATTATATTGCGCGGTAGGAATTGCAAAGTATTCTTCGCCGGTTTCGAAGGATGCGTTCTGATAGTACATGCGGTTGTCGCGCTCGGCGGCGAAGTAGTTGTTCATTGTCTCCTTGGCTATGCCCCACCGCACTAAGTCGTAGAAGCGCTCACCTTCCATAGCCTTTTCAAGGCGCATCTCGGTGCGGAGAGCCTTGCGGGCATAATCCTGCGTCCATCCGTCTGCGGGATAGAGGCCAATCTTGTAGTTGGCTGCATCTTTGGTCGGATCGTTGAAATCCTTGACATATTCGCTGTTCATTGCACGCGAACGGACCCGGTTGATTAACTGACGGGCTTCCTCAAGTCCGTTTCCCCCGATTTCGATGAGAGCTTCGGCCTTATAGAGAAGGAGATCTGCGTAACGGATGAGTTGCCAGTTGAGTGCTGATGCGCCCCACGGCCAGCCCTGCTGAGCGTCGGGGGATTCGGGCGACAGCCAGAAGCGCTTGGTGTTGTTATAACCATAGGTGTCGGAATTACGTACCCACAGGCCGCAGGGGCTGCCTTTGTAGGTCTTGTATGTGATTGTGGGACGTCCAACCACGAAGTCGAGGCGCGGGTCGACATTGCCGTCAACATTGGCGAGATGATAGCTGCCGTCATTGTTAAATTCGACGGTGCCGTAGTCCGGGCGGCTCTGATAGTCGAATACCGGAAGACCGTCTGCATCTGTCTGATAGGCGTTGATGAGGTCCTGCGAGGGGAGGAAAAAGCCATCTCCCTGCCAGGGGCAGCCGGGACCGGTCATTGAGTTAAGAAGGGTGCCCCAGTTTATGCGGCCAACACCACCGGATCCATCATCTTTGGAGAACTGCACGGCCAGTACCGATTCAGGTCCGTTCTCATATTCGAGCATGTCCAGTTGCTGGAAGTCGGCGAGAAGATCGTAGCCGTCGATATTATTGATGATGTCGACAACTTCCTGAAGCAGACCTTTGTTGATGTTGATCACTGCATTTGTAGCAGGGTCTTCCTCGTAAGCCTGATAGAGTTTCACTTTGGCAGCGAGAGCGAGGGCCGAGCGGCGATTTATGCGACCGATTTCCGACTGAGTGTCAGGCAGATCTTCTGCCGCATCCATCAGTTCTCTGGCGATACGGGCGAGATGCTGACCGCGGGTATACTCATCGTTACGGACGTTGACATATTCTGTCTCGGGCAGATCGATGTCCATATAGGGAATGCGGTTGAACTGACGCACAAGGTCGAAATACCAAAACGCGCGGATGACGCTGACCTCGGCGATTCGTGCTTTTATATCTTTATTGACACTTTCGTCGATCTTGCGCAGAGCACGAATCGCGGAGTTACAACGCGATATGCCGCAATAGACGTTGAACCATTTGCCGTCGAGCAGTCCGTTGTTCGGCTGAAGCTTTGCCGTTTCCATATCATGAAATTCCCAGATGTCTGTCTCGCCGCCTCCGCCTTTGTAGGCGTTGTCGGCACGGACTTCGCCATGGCTCCAATTGGTTATGGAGTAGAAATGGGGATCGTTCGAATCGGCGTATCGGCATCCGAATGTGGCGTAAGCGCTTGTCACAAGAAGATCAGCTGCCTTAGGATCGCTCATGTTAGCCTCGGAGAGTGTACCCTGAGGTTCGTTTCGAAGGAAATCATCGCTGCAGGAAGTGATACTGAGAGCAGCGATTGCAAGGGCTGCTATATTATTTAGTTTCATGTGAAATGTCAATTTAAAGTGTTAGAAACCGAACTGGATGCCGAAAGTATACTGTCGCGGAAGCGCATAGGGATATCCGAGACCTTCGGGATCGGCGCCGCTGTATTTGGTGATGGTCAAGAGATTCTGAGCCTGAAAGTAGATTCGGGCATTTTTAAGGAAAAGCTTGTCCTGAATCTTTTTTGGAAGAGTATAACCCAATGTCAGCGTTTTCAGTCGCAGGAACGAGCCATCCTCGATGTAATACTGCGACCCTTCGTTCTCGCTGTTGGAGTTGTCGACCGTCGGAGCGGGGACGTCCGAAGCATAATAGCCGGTAGTGAGGTAATTCTCGTAAGCCTTTGCTGCGTCAAGGAGCTGAGTGCCGTGGTTGCCGGTCCAGAGAGGGAAGAAATCGGTATAATATTTTGAGTTGTTCCATGCATCGCGTATAATGCTGTTGAAGAATATATTGAGGTCGAATCCTTTCCAGTTTGCGCCGAGGTTGAGACCGAACTGTGCCTTGGGAAGATCGGAACCAACCCATTCGCGGTCGCGGTTGTTTATCACACCGTCGCCGTTGGCATCCACATAGCGTACACGGCCAACGCCAGGACGACCGAATTCCACTTTGTACTGAGAGTTGTATGCATCCACTTCTTCCTGAGTGCGGAATATGCCGTCGGTCTTGTAGACGAGCCATGAGCCGAGCGAGTTTCCGACTATAGTCTTGTCGATGCCGTTGCCGCCGCCCCAGGTGTAGTAGATGTCTTCCATGAGGCCTGTAACCTTATTTTTCATTGCAGTTACATTAAGTCCGACATTGTAGCTGAGACCGTTGGATAAAGTCTGGCGCCATTCTGCAGTGATTTCCACGCCTTTGTTGACCATCGAGCCGCCGTTGTACCAGCAGTATCCGCCTTCGCCTATTGTGGCGATATAGGGCTTCTCGACGAGCATATCGTTGGTCTTCTTGTAGAAGTAGTCGAAAGTTAAAAGCAGGCGGTTATTGAGCAAGGATGCGTCGAAGCCGACGTTTGTCTGATATGTCTTTTCCCATGTCAGGTCAGGGTTTGTGGTGCGATAACGGAGCGCGCCGGGAGCAAGAGTGTTTCCTCCTCCGAGAGCGTAGGCAGCGCGGTCGAGATCCATGGAATACTTGGCATAAAAAGCATCGTTGGCGATAAGGTCGTTACCGTTGACGCCGTAAGCCCCGCGTATTTTCAGGTCATTCAGCCAGTTTCGGGTACTTTCCATGAATTTTTCCTGCGATATGCGCCACCCTAAGGAAACAGAAGGAAACCAGTCGTAGTTATGGCTGTCGGAAAGACGGGACGAAGCATCGCGACGGATGGTGAAAGAGGCGAGATATTTGTTGTCCCAAGAATAATTGACCTTGCTGAAGAATGAGAACATGGAGTAATTTGAAGCACCCGAGCCGGTATTCTTATTCGATGTCACATTACCGAGATAGATATAGTTGGGATCCTCGATTTCAAATCCTTTGCCTTCGCCGAACATATCCTCGAAATGATTGCGCTTTGCCTCAACACCCACAAGAGCCATGAGAGAGTTTTTGCCGAAGTCGATATTGTATTGAGCAGTATTGGTCCATACCCAGTCGACAGTCTTGCTTGAGTACTGGTAGAGATTGTTTGTCTTGTCGCGCAGATTCGCAGGAGTGAAATTCTTGTCGGACCCATTGTGGTAGTTTAGACCGAAATTGGTCTTGACGATAAGATTCTTTATCGGCTCAACGGAAAGATATGCGTTGCCGAACACACGCCAGTATTCATGTTTGTTCGATGCTTCTTCGTTAATCAGGCGGACGAGATTTGGAGTATCGTTAAGGCCGAATGCGACCTGATCGTTGTAATTACCTTCGGAATCATATACCGTGCGAGCGGGGTGCATCTTGATGGCGTTTTCCTCTATGCCGCCGGGAGCGTTGTGCTGGCGCCACCAGTTGAGAGTAAGATTGCCGCCGACTTTCAGGCGATTGTTGATGAAGCCGTAGTCGGAGCTGAAACGCGTATTGGCTTTCTGGAAGTCGCTGCCTTTGATGATACCGTCATGGTCGAGATAACTGAGCGAGAGCGAGGAAGAACCGTTTTCATCGCCTTTCGAGAGACCGACGCTGTAGGTCTGCATCAGCGCAGTGCGATGGATTTCATCTTCCCAGTCGGTGTCCCGGGGATCGACACGCACACCGTTGAGGTTTGTGTAAGCCTGAAGTTTCGGAGTCGCACCATTGCCGTAAAGTTCGGACTTGGGTGTCGTGCCGTAGGCGTATTTATATGCGGTCCAGTAAGTTTCGCCCCACTGGTCTGCATTCATCATGTCCAGACCGCTCTGATAAGTCTGAAGGGTGAGGGTAGCGTCGAAAGTCACGCGGCATTCGCCTTTCTTTGCGCGTTTAGTAGTAATGATGATCACGCCGTTTGCAGCCTGGGCGCCATATATGGATGCCGAAGCGGCATCTTTAAGAACCTGAATAGACTCAACGTCGTTGCTGTTCAGAATTGTTCCGGGATTCTCGCGGGTCATCACACCGTCGATCACATATAGCGGACCGTTGGCATCGCCGCGGAATGAGGAAGCGCCGCGGATAGATGTTCCGGTACTGAGACCGCCGGGCGTACCGTCGGTGGTGATATTCATACCTGCGACACGCCCCTGCAGAGCCTGAACGACGTTACCTGTCGGGGTATCGGCCACATCTTTCATTTTCACCACCGAAACGGAGCCGGTCAGGTCGGCTTTCTTTTCAGCAGAATAACCTACGACCACAACCTCGTCGAGAATCTCTGAGTTTTCGTCGAGATAGATTTTCATTTCGGGAGCGGCGTTGACTTCGGAAGTGATAAAGCCTACATATGATACTTTTAAGATAGCTCCATCGGGAACAGAAATACCAAAGTTGCCGTCTATATCGGTCGTAGCACCGGTTTTCGTGGCTTCGCAGAAGACGGAAGCGCCGATAAGAGGCTCACCGTCGGTTTTGGAAATCACTGTCCCGTGCACAGTGATATTCTGCGCCTGTGATA
>CABRLF010000032.1 GCA_902471685.1 uncultured Porphyromonadaceae bacterium | reverse complement strand
GTATCGGCTCCTGCGTCCCGACGGACGCGTCTGCGTCCTTGAACTGTCGACGCCTGTCGCCGCTTTGCCCAGAGCTTTCTATCGATTCTATTCCGGCAAGGTGATTCCCGCAATGGGACGTATCTTCACCCGCGACATGCGGGCGTATTCATATCTTCCCGAAAGCATTGCCGCCGCGCCTCAGCGCGAGGCCATGGCACGCCTGATGACCCAAGCCGGATTCCGCAATGCGGCATTCCGATGTTTCAACTTCGGTGTGGTGACACTCTATACAGCTGTTAAATGACCCTTTTTCACCTTTTGGAATTACGTTTCTCTATGATGATAAGACGATTAATCGCAATAATGTTAGCATCCCTGATTGCCGTCGCTGCCAGCGCTCAGGCCATGTACTTCAGCACATCGAAGATGGCCGACAGCACGAAAGTGGCAGAAGAGGTGAGGTCGGAAGTAGATGCCGCTGTCAAGGCTGTCGTGGCTGCAAAAGCTGCTGAGCGTCAAGTCGACAATGATGCCTGGAATCAGTTCGTGGTTCCCGATTCGGTCCCCTTCGAGGGTATATTTGCCGAGTTCAATCTCCCTTACGACACTCTGATGATGCTCGAGAAGCTTCCGCCAATATTCTTTATGCCGGCAGTGTTCCGCACATATGAGTTCCCGGACACCATCCATCCGTTCACGCCTGATTATTCCGGTCTGCCCGAGATGCGATGGATAGAGACTGTCGAGGCGCAGAAACGGGCGCTGAAACGGATTCAGGACGTTGTATTCTACAGCCATCCCGATGTTGTCCGCTATAATCTTTCGATGCTTCCCGAGGCTCCGAAAGTCTATCATGCGGTGGTGAATCCTGAGGATCATACTATTAAGATTGAGGAGCTCCCTGCAAAAAGCAAGGACACCGGACCTACTGTCGCCGGAACGATTGTTCAGAAGAAACACTGGATCCGCAATTTCTCGGCCGGTCTGCAGTTCTCTCAGGCATATGTGTCGCCCAACTGGTATCAGGGTGGCAACAGCAATATGAATATGTTCGGCAATATCCGCTACGATGTGAGCCTGAATCAGTCGTATCATCCCAATCTCAAGTTCGAGACAACTTTCCAGTATAAGGTCGGCATCAACAATGCGCCTGAGGACAGCATCCACAGTTATAATATTATCGACGACCTGCTGCAGATCAATACTACGTTCGGTCTCAAGGCTGCAAAGAGATGGTACTATTCGTTCACGGGGCAGTTCAAGACCCAGCTGCTCAATTCGTACCCCTCCAATTCCCGCAACCTCCGCTCTGCATTCCTCTCGCCAGGCGACCTGAACCTCGGTATCGGTATGACCTATAACTACAATAACAAGAAGAAGACTTTCACGTTCGACGCTTCGATCAACCCCCTGTCGTATAACCTGAAGATTTCCACAAATTCCAAAATCGACCCCGGAAGATATGGAATCGACAAAGGACACAAGACGGCTCATAACTACGGTTCGAATACAGAGCTGAAATTATTCTGGAAGTTGTGCTACAATATCACATACCGTTCGCGCATGTTCGCATTCAGTGATTACGAATCGTTCTATGCCGATTGGGAGAACACGGTTATCTTCGAGATCAACCGGTTCCTGACCACCGAACTCCGCGCAAATCTCCGTTATGACACCGAGACCCCGGCCTGCGACGATCCCTCGTGGAAAAAACTACAGGTCAAGGAAATCCTTTCGATCGGATTCGCCTATAAGTTCTCAAGCCTCTGACAACAGGGTAGGCTATAAAATTACAAGCCCGTCGGCTGCATCACGCGGTCGACGGGCTTTCGGTTGATTACCTGGAGTTTATGACGTTAGACGAAATTCGTGGCAGGAGAGGGGTTTCAGAGAAAGTTGATGCGCGATATCAGTTCTCGCGAGGCTTTACGGATGCATGTGCGGATGCTTCCTATAGTGGTGCCGATGCAGTCGGCGATTTCAGAAAGCGAATATCCGGTGATATGCATCGAGATGGCGGCACGCGATTCGTCGTCGAGCAGATTGAGCGCGGCGGTAAAGTCTTTCTCTGAAATGCAACCTTCAGGAATCTCTTCGTGAATATCACGCGTGAGATTCAGTTTGTAGTGGCTGTCCGGAGTTTTTGAGGCAGAACGGGCGAAATCGTTGATGAAAGTATTGCGCATTATAGTGAAGACCCACCCTTTGAAGTCTGCGCCTTCAATGTATTTGTCTTCGTTAACCAATGCCTTCAAAGTTGTGCTTTGAAGAAGGTCGTGTGCGTCGTCTCTGTTCGAGGTGAGCATGTAAGCAAAATTGAGCATATTGCTCTGTATATCCATCAAATTGTGCTGAAATCTCTGACTAGCCATAATTGTGATTTTTGAGGAGTGAGGTTGTTTGGTTGTTGTACATATGCAAAATTAGGCCATTTTTCACAAATAAAATTATTTTAAAGTTAAAGAGTGTTAATTAGGCGTTGCTTTGGTACGCATCTCTTATAATGTGCTGAAAAACAGATGTATAAAATCGTAGAATCGTGTTACATATTTGTTACAAATAATTATATGTAACAAAATTGTAACTATAATGTGCTTTAAGTGCCATTGCGTTTTGCATTTCAGGAGTACTGAAACACGCATAGGCTCTTCCCCGAATTATGCAAGGATTATGTCTTGTAAAATTAGTAACTTTGCATTCATAAAGGTCGAAAGACGCCGTAAAATAGCGTCTGCCAAATGATTAGATATGAAAGCCAACTTCTGTCACATAATTCTACTGAGTTTTGCTCTTGCTGCGGCAGGATGCCACAATCATTCCGATAACCACGAAGAAAAGAAAGAGGAACACACCGATGCTCCGGGCGTTATACAATTTCACGACGAAATTGCCGAACGTTTTGGGGTAGATGTGGATACCATCCGCCCCGGTGCTTTCCACGCCGTCGTAAAGGCCGCCGGCAGAGTGGAGCAGAGCGGTGCGGAAGACGCTGTGGCTGCGGCGCTTACTGCCGGGATCGTGCATTTTGCGAAAGGAATTGAACCCGGAGTACAGGTCGCAACCGGCACCCCCATTGCGGTGGTTACTGCCCGGGCTATGAGCGGCGGCGATTCGAACGCTGCTGCACGCGCAGAACTGGAAAGTGCTCAGGCCGAGATGGATAGAGTCTCCGATTTATATAGCCAGCGCTTGGCAACCCAGGCCGAACTGCTCGCCGCCCGTGCAGCTCTTGCCCGTGCGACTGCAGCCTATAGCCCCGCGGCCGCCACCGGACGCATAGTATCGCCTATAGCCGGTGTAGTCACGTCCTTGCTGGTCAAGGAAGGTGCATTTGTCAATCCCGGCGAGCCTATTGCCGCTGTAGGCAAAGCTGCCGGCGGTATGCTCAGAGTCGATCTCCCGGCGCGATATTTCGCCTCGGCTTCTTCATTCTCCGATCTCAAAGCAGAATTCCCCGGTATGCCGGTATTCACAGTCAGTGAGCGAGGCGGAAAACGTGTAGGTAACAACGCCGCAGCCGGCACATCGTCATCCGGTGGCTATATTCCTTTGTATTTCAGCGGTGCGTCTCCCGGAGCACCGGTCGGTACTCCCTTCACCGCATATCTTATCGGCGACCGTCGCGATAATGTGATCACAGTCCCTTCAGAAGCCATTTCGGAGCAGCAAGGCCGCAATTTTGTATATGAGCTGATTCAGCCCGAGCATTACCGCAAAGTGCCGGTCACTCTCGGCGCCTCCGACGGCGAAAGGACAGAGATAGTTTCAGGAGTCACTCCGGGCATGGTTGTAGTAATATCGGGAATGACTGCAGTCCGTCTTGCAGAGGCAAACGGAACAGTTCCCGAAGGACATTCTCATAATCATTGATGCCATGCTGAACCGTATTATACGCTTTTCGCTGGACAATCGTCTGGCAGTCCTTATCATCACGGCCCTTATTCTGGTGTTCGGTACAGCCGTGACGCTGCGGATGGATGTTGACATCTTTCCGGATCTCAATGCGCCTACCGTCGTTGTCATGACTGAGGCTCCCGGTCTGGCATCGGAGGAAGTGGAGCAGCTTGTCACATATCCTCTGGAAACAGCTGTCAACGGCTCGACCGGCGTACGGCGAGTGCGTTCTTCGTCGACCGCAGGATTCTCCGTCATATGGGTTGAGTTCGACTGGGATACAGATATATACATTGCGCGCCAGATGGTGACGGAACGTCTTGCCACAGTTTCAGAGTCGCTTCCCGAAGGTGTCGCCACGCCTGTGCTTGGCCCTCAGTCGTCGATTCTTGGCGAGATGATGATAATCGGTCTCACCTCCGACAGCACTTCGATGCTCGAACTCCGGCGTCTGGCGGAGCGTACCATAAAGCCGAGAATCCTTGCGCTCGGAGGTGTCTCGCAGGTGAGTGTCATCGGCGGTGATGCTCCCGAATATCAGATAAAACTGAATCCCGACCGGATGCAGGCGTATGGTATAAGCGTTGCCGATGTTACTGCCTCCGCTCAGGGTATAAACGACAATGTCGGCGGAGGCGTTGTGTACGACTATGGCAACGAATATATCGTAAAAGCCGATATAAATACGTCGGACTGCGACGAACTTGCCATGACAGTAGTACGGTCCGATGACCGAGGCACCGTCACCATCGGCGATATAGCCACTGTCGAGCCCGCCGGACGTCTGCCACGCATAGGTGTCGCATCTGTAAAGACTCATCCCGCAGTGATTCTGACCGTGACGAAGCAGAACCACGCCGATACCCGCGAAATAACGAAGGCTGTCGACGCCCAGCTTGCTGCAATCGGGGCAACATTGCCGCATGATGTGAAGATCGAGACTGACATCTTCCGACAGAATGATTTCATCGAGAGTTCGATCGGAAATCTCGAACGCTCGCTTATTGAAGGCGCGTTCTTCGTGATAATCATCCTCTTCATCTTCCTGATGAATATCCGCACAACGGTAATTTCCGTTATCGCGCTTCCGCTCTCGATTATTATATCGATTCTGATTCTCAATGCGATGGGATATACCGTCAATACCATGAGTCTCGGCGGTATCGCGATAGCGATAGGCTGTCTGGTTGATGACGCCATCGTCGATGTGGAGAACGTATATAAGCGATTGCGGGAGAACCATGCGTTGCCGGAAGGCGAACGGCGTCCGATAACAGAGGTCGTCTACCATGCCTCGGCGGAGGTCCGTATGCCGATTTTCAACTCTACACTGATTATTACAGCCGCATTCCTTCCGCTCTTCTTCCTTACAGGAATGGAAGGCCGCATGCTGGTGCCGTTAGGCGTGGCTTTCGTTGTCTCGCTTGCTGCCTCGACTCTTGTGGCACTGACTCTCACTCCGGTGCTGTGTTCGCTCTTACTGGGAACACCCAGGCAGAATGCCGAGTTGAGCCGTGAGCCGAAGCTTGCAAAAGCACTTAGAAATGCATATTCCCGTTCGCTGGAAACAATGCTCCGGCACTCGCGTGCAGCCCTCTGGTGCACCGGTATTCTTTTTGTCGTAGCTATCGGAGTATATTTCACTCTTGGCAGCGGCTTTTTGCCGCGGTTCAACGAAGGATCGTTCACAATCAATGTGAGCACACTTCCGGGAATATCGCTCGAGGAAAGCGACCGGATCGGCCGTGAGGCCGAGCGGATTATAATGGAAATGCCGGAGATAAAGACCGTGGCGCGTAAAACGGGCCGTGCCGAGCTTGACGAGCATTCTCTCGGTGTGAACGTATCGGAGATTGAGGCTCCCTATGTTCTGAAAGACCGTTCGCGTGCCGAACTTGCAGACGAACTCAGGCACCATCTCGGCGAGATTCCGGGTGCCGTGATTGAAATTGGGCAGCCTATCTCGCATCGAATCGATGCCATGCTTTCCGGATCCCAGTCGCAGGTGGCCATAAAGATATTCGGTCCTGACCTGAACACCATCTTCGATCTCGGACGCCGGGTGAAGGGAATTGTAGAAAAAGTTCCCGGAGCTGTGGATGTCAATATCGAGCAGCAGGTCGAGCGTCCGCAACTCATCATCAAGCCGAGGCGTGAGATTCTTGCGCAGTATGGCGTGACTCCCGGCGATTTCGGCGCTACTGTTGGCGCCGCTCTCGGCGGTGCCACTGTAGGTCAGGTATACGACGGCGGATATGCATATCCTGTAACCGTGATTCTCGATGAGGCGCACAGAAGCGACATCAGTCAGATAGGGCTTATCCCGGTGGCTACAGCCAAAGGTTCCGTTCCTCTCGAACAGATTGCCGATATACGCGTCGGTTCAGGCCCGAACAGCGTGAACCGCGAGAATGTCGAGCGCCGTATTATGGTAAGCGCCAATGTCGAGAACAGGGATCTGGTGAGTACAGTGGAGGACATACGAAGTGCCATACAGTCCGAGGTGCCGATGCCGGAGAATTATTATGTGACTTACGGGGGGCAGTTCGAGAATCAGAAGGCAGCCTCGCGCACATTGACGCTGGCATCTCTCGGCGCGTTGCTGATTATCTTCATGCTCCTTTATGCCGAGTTCCACAGCCTCGCGCAGTCATTGGTTATCCTTGTAAATATGCCTTTGGCTCTTATCGGTGGAATATTCATGCTTGCCGTTACCGGCGGAGAGGTGAATATTCCGGCAATCATAGGTTTTATATCCCTGATGGGTATAAGCACCCGCAACGGAATGCTGCTTATGAGCCGCTATAATGCCCTTGAGGCGGAAGGTGTGCCCCTCTCGGATCGAATCCGCCGCGGTTCGTCCGACCGTCTGCTTCCTATAATAATGACGGCTCTGACTTCGGCTCTGGCGCTCATTCCTCTGGCCATAAACTATCAGGCGCCCGGCAATGAAATCCAGGCGCCCATGGCGATTGTAATTCTTGGAGGTCTTTTGTCCTCGACTCCGCTTAATGTATATGTTGTCCCGGTACTGTACCGCATCATGCAGCGCCGGAAATCACGGCATTAATCCTTTCTGACGAGAGTATAGAACCGTGCCGCAGGCGTCGAACCGGCGTCTGCGACCTCTGTTACGCGGTATTTTTCGAAAGGTATAGGCGGGAAGAAAGTGTCGGCGTCCTTGTCTTCGGCATCGATAGCCGTGATATGGAGCACGTCGGTCATCGGAAGCGCCTGCGAATAGATCTGCGCGCCGCCGATGATGAAAACGGTAGTCTCTGCCATGGCTACGGCGGCTTCGAGGTTGACCGCTACTTCCGCTCCGGGTGCTGTATAGTTGGGATTGCGCGATACGACGATATTCCGGCGTCCCGGGAGAGCGCCTTTAGGCAGCGCTTCGAAAGTCCTGCGGCCCATGACGATGGTGTTGCCGATAGTCAGAGCCTTGAAGTGACGCAGATCCTCGCGGATATAGAAAAGCTGGTCGCCGCCTTTGCCGATAGCGCCATGACGGTCGATTGCAACGATAAGGTGAACAGTGTTTGTCATACCGATACTTCTGCTTTGATATGTGGATGCGGATTGTAGTCTTCAAGAGTGAAGTCTTCGTATTTGAATCCGAAAATATCCTTCACTTCGGGGTTGATGACCATTCTTGGCAGCGGACGTGGCTCGCGCGTGAGCTGGAGGCGAGCCTGATCGAGATGGTTGAGATAGAGATGCGCGTCGCCGAGGGTGTGGATGAATTCGCCCGGCTTCAGGCCGGTGGTCTGCGCCATCATCATGAGCAGAAGTGCATAGCTGGCTATGTTGAACGGCACTCCGAGGAAACAGTCGGCGCTTCGCTGATAAAGCTGTAGAGAAAGTTTTCCGTCGGCCACATAGAACTGGAAAAGGGCGTGGCAGGGCGGAAGTTTCATGTTGGGAATGTCGGCCACATTCCATGCGCTCACGATTATCCGGCGTGAATCCGGATTGTGGCGGATGGTATCCTGTGCAAGAGCTATCTGGTCGATGCCCTCGCCGTCGAAGTCAGGCCATGACCGCCACTGATAGCCGTAGACGTGCCCGAGATCGCCGTTCTCGTCGGCCCACTCGTTCCAGATCCGGACGCCGTTTTCCTGAAGATAGCGGATGTTGGTGTCTCCGTTGAGGAACCAGAGCAGCTCGTGTATTATGGATTTCAGATGTAGTTTCTTTGTCGTCAGTAGCGGGAATCCGTCTTCGAGATTGAATCGCATCTGATAGCCGAAGACTGATTTTGTGCCTGTTCCGGTACGGTCGTGCTTGACTGTGCCGTCGGTGAGGATATGGTTGAGAAGTTCGAGATACTGTTTCATTTCTTTTCAGTGTGTTGGGAATGTTGCGGACCGGAAGTATCCATCTTGGGTGTGGGTACGATGTCCTGAAGCATGGGAGTGCCGAGGCGGAAGCGGCCCGACTTGTATGTGATGGCATTGTTCGGGCATACGGTGGCACAGTCGAAGCAAACCACGCACCGCGATGTGTCGACTATTTTTTCCGGAAGTTTGATGCACTGGGCTTTGCAGACGCGGTCGCATTCGCCGCAGTTGATGCACAGGTCCGGATTGATTTCGATGTGAAAATAGGAGCGGCGGGAACCATAGCCCAGAACGGTGCCTATGGGGCAGGCGGTGTTGCAGAGAAGACGTCCGTGTTTCCATGCCACAGCAATCACGATGACGGCGGTGAGCACCGCCACAGCCATGCATGCCATCCCGAAGCGCGTGGGAGGACCCATTTCGCCCATAGGCCGGACAATGAGTTCGTTGACCATACGTGCATAGGCACTGTAGGGGTCGAGCAGGGTAGGAATGAGGGTCGTGCCGGATAGAAGTGAGATGAAAGCCAGGGTCAGGAAGACAACTCTGGTGCGTTTGGAGGGAGGAACGTAGTGATAGTTTCTTCTGGAGCGGCGCATAAGCCTGCTGCCTGCGCTCACGCAATCCATAAAGGTGCCGAGCGGGCATACGGTAGAGCAGTATATACGGCCGTAGATGAGAGTGACGGCAGCCCAGAAAACCAGTGTGCCGGCAACGCCCGAAAGAAGGGCTGTGAGGATCTGCATCCGGACGAACACGCTGTCATAACCTGCTATGAGAGCCCATGTAGGCACTCCCATGGCAATGAGCGATATGATTATACGTGTTATTCTGAATGAGCGGTACATAGGCTTTGTCTAAGGCTTCACGCTGCAAAGGTAATGAAAAATCGCACCAATTACAATCTCCGCATATCGGAGATAATGGCTGCCGCAGTTGTGGCTGCCGCTTTTCGGGTTCCCAGCTTTTCGCGCATCGTTCTGTATCCTTCAAGCTGAGCTTCCCGTTCCGGCGTGTCTTCGCGAAGCAGCGGTCCGAGTTTTTCGGCTACCAGCGCCGGGGTGCACAGGTGTATCAGTTGCTCGGGAATAATAGGGAGATCGGCAATGAGGTTGGGAAGCGTCACATATTTGATGTCGAGCACCTTGCTCATGATATCATAGGTTATCTTTGCCCCGTTTGAGCGGTAAAGCGCTACCTGCGGAATACCGGTGAGGGCTGTCTCAAGAGTGGCTGTTCCCGATGTGACAAGGGCTGCCCGGCAATGAACAAGGACATCGACTGCACTTTCGGGCCTCAGGATTGGCAGATTGCCCGCACCGTTCTCGCGATAGAAACGGTCGCTTATGTCCGGAGTGCCGATAATGATGCCGCGGTACTGCGGAAACTGATTCAGCGCCAGATTCATCACCGGAAGGTTATTGTGGATTTCGCCCTGACGGCTGCCGGGCATAAGGGCCACCAAGGGGCGGTCGCGCAGTTTATGCATTGCCAGAAACGCTTCACGTCCAGACTGATTCCGGAGCCGGAGGTCGACTTCCTCAAGCGACGGATTGCCGACGTAAACAGCGCTGGCACCGTTGGCCCGGTAATACTCCGGTTCGAAAGGGAGGATGGAAAAGACGCGTCGAACCAGTCGGCGTATGTCTTTTATACGCCATTTTTTCCAAGCCCATATTTTGGGCGAGATATAGTAGTAGACAGGTATGCAGGCCTTTGCTGCTGTCGCGGCTACTTTCAGGTTAAACGACGGATAGTCGATGAGAATCAGACAGTCGGGGTGTGCCATTTTCAGAGCTTCTCTGGCTCTGGAAAGATTGGCCCGGACCTTGCTCAGGTTGCGGATCACTTCGCTGAAACCCATATATGCCATATCGCGGCAATGAATCAGAGGCTCCTGGCCCGATGCCGCAGCCATCTTGTCGCCGCCGATGAAAGTAACGACGCACTGCGGATCCTGTGCACGCAGTTCGTCTATCAGACGGCTGCCATGGAGGTCGCCGGAAGCTTCGCCGGCTATGAGAAAATAATGCATTACTTATTTGTTCCTTTTTCTGTGAAAGAAATCGACCATCAGTGCGCGGCATTCGTTTTCAAGAATACCGGATGTCACCGCGGCCCGAGGATGAAACGGAGTAGCCCCTTCACGCAGGATGGACGTATATCCGCGTTTGGGATCGGGTGTGCCGATGACAATGCGTGAGATCTGACTCCAGCCTATGGCTCCGGCGCACATGGGGCATGGCTCGACTGTGACGTAGAGCGTACACCCCGAAAGGTATTTGCCGCCAAGAGTCTGGGCTGCTGCACTGATTGCGAGCATCTCGGCATGGGCTGTTACATCGCCCAGACGTTCTGTCTGGTTGTGTCCGCGCCCGAGGATTCGTCCGCCCCCGACCACTATCGCCCCGACCGGTATCTCGCCTTCGGCGGCGGCGGTACGGGCTTCGCCAAGCGCAAGACTCATGAAATACTCGTCGGGCGTCATTATATTATATCAATCTGGAGACCTTCGTTGGCAGCGATCACGGTCCCGTGAAATTCTTCCGCAGCCTCGGCTGCGAGCCGGCCCTCATCGATGATGGTCTTGGAATAATGTCCTAATATCAGACTTCCGGCGCCGGCCAGTTCCGCTATACGTCCTGCCTCGCGGGCGGTGGAATGACCGCGTGGCCCGGCCTTGCATGCGCTTTCGTCGCCGTAAGTGGCTTCATGATAGAGTACGTTTACCCCGCGCACGGACTCAGCCACGCGCTCATCGAATGCCGTGTCGGAGCAGTAGGCATAGGAGAAGGATGGATCGGTACCTTTCACGAGCCATGAGTTCGGGATAAGCGTTCCGTCCCCGCGCATGAAGTCTGCGCCGTCTTTGATTGCGTCCATCATATAGTGAGGCACTCCATGGAATTTGACTGCTTCTCCGTCGATATGCGGGCGCTTGGGCTTCTCCCGGAAAAGATAACCAACGCATGGCACACGGTGATAAAGGGGGAACGCGGAGACGACGAGGTTGTTGTCTTCATATACGATGCCCGGGGAGGTGGGATCGATAATATCGTATCTGATGATGTAGGAGCGGTCGCGGCAGAACAGATCCATGGTCCTGCGCAGCAGATCGGCACCTTCGGCGAAGGTATGGACTGTCACAGTTCCTTCGACATTGTGCAGAGCCATTGTCGACAGGAGCCCGGGGAGTCCCAGAAAGTGATCGCCATGGAGGTGAGAGATGAAAATGTCACTTACTTTGGCGAACGACAGCCCGAATCGGCGCATCTGTAGTTGTGTCCCCTCGGCACAGTCCACGAGCATAAGCTTGTTGCGGTAGCGTACAGCCTGAGCGCTGGGATTGTGACGGGTCGTAGGGGTGGCGGAGCCGCAGCCGAGTATGGTTATGTTGAAGTATGACATTTTTTTGAGGCAATGGAGTGCAAATATACTGAAATTTCCCGCCCTTAATGCAAAAAAACGGTAAAAAAAGTCTTAATTCGCAACAAATGGTTCGATTGTTGCGTATATCTCATGCAACAGCAGAAAGAAGTAAGTAATGAATTTGTTTTTTCATAGGATTAGATTTTTTTAAGGTTTAGAAAACAACGGAGCAATCGTGAGACTGCTCCGTTGCTATTTGACAGCAGCCCGTCTGATGTCTTTGATTGGTTATAAATGGATATAAAAGTTGCACATGTGATGTGAAAATAGTAATTTTGCACCTTGAAAAAATGCAAACGGCCCTTTGTCCTATTGATTTTCTTCCGCCATTATATAGTTCAAACCTGACAGGACTTACGCCAACTACTGATGAAAAAACAAATACTGACAGTATATAAATCGCTTGTGTTGCTGACTGCCGCATTATCCTGCCTTTGCTCGGGGGTGGCTGTGCATGCTCAGTCCCAGCCGACCGGTACTGTCAGCATATTTGCAGGCTTGGATTTCAATTATCGAGATATATACTTCAATAACAGGGTCTTTGACGTTTTGCTGAATCTCACACCGGGCGTGCGCTGGGAAATGGGAAAACGCTGGCAGATCGCCGGGCAAGTAATAGTGCCTGTAATAAATCAGTACGGTGCCCATTACCGCCGTGTTCGTCTTAATATGGCTGTATTATCCAAGCAGCTTGCCGTCGGCAATCGTTGGAAGATGAAATTCTCCGGTGGCTTGTTTGGCTCGGAGCGATATGGCCTGGACTGGAAGAGTATGTTTGTGGTGAATGGCTGGTTTGCTCTATCGGCCGATGTCGCCCTCACTGGTAATTGCTCGATGGCAACCGGATGGACTGCAACCACCATGAAACGGCTAACATATCAGGCGGGGCCTGAGTTTTATCTTGAGCGTTGGAACACGCAGTTTATAGTGCGCGGAGGCCGATATCTGTTCGGTGACTACGGGGGTGTGGCGGAGGCGTTCCGTCATTTCAAACATGCGAGTGTGGGATTCTATGCGTCCTATAGCAACCGTTGGAAAAAAGATTTAGGTTTTAAGGTCGTGGTAATGTTGCCGCCGTATAAACGCACTGTGCATAAGGTAATGTTCCGGCCAGCCGATGATTTTCGTCTGACCTACAGCATGGAAGCGTCCGAGTATGCAAACCGTGGCTTTTTTACGGATCCTGAACAGAACGAGCGGAGCGGGTGGTTTGACCGTGATCTGATACCATGGGGTACAGATAAGATGGCTCCCGATTTCGTGTACAGGACATCTGCGGATCACAAGTCGGATGAAGCGCGAAAGGAGGTGAGTGAATGAGGGCGCATTTGTTACTCATAGGACCTATATTGCTCCTGTTGCTGTCCGTTCCGGTCAGGGCTCAGCTTTATACCGGTACTGAAGGACTCATCAGTGTGCCATCCGCAGAAATGCTCCGTGCCGGTGATTTTCAGATCGGCACATATTTCATGAACAGACACTTTACGCCTGATGTTGGATTTACATATGACGGAATCAAATACAACACTGTTGATTTCTTCGTTTCGGTCACTCCATTCAGCTGGATTGAGGTGTCCTATACATTCACATTACTGAAAACATTGACAGAGGGACACGAGAAACCATCGCTGAATAACAAGGACAGATATTTCTCACTGAGACTGAATCCGTTGCGCGAAGGATACTGGTGGCCGTCTGTAGTTGTGGGTACCAACGATCCTTTCAGAACCAGCGCCCTTCGCGGCACAGGTAAATCATACGGTTTTTTTTGCAATTATTACCTGGCAGCCACTAAGCACTTTATGCCACATAATCAGGAATTGGGCATAAATTTGGCATATCGTTATTATCCCGATGCAAAGTCCCGCCGATGGCAAGGGCTGGTGGGGGGAATTACCTGGCGTCCCTCATGGGTGCCGAACCTCCGCGCCATTGCTGAATATAATGGTGAGGGCGTCGATGTCGGAGCCGATGTGCTGTTGTGGAAGCACCTTTTCCTGCAGGCCGCGTTGCAAAACTGCAAATGGTTCATAGGTGGTCTTAGCTATCGGGCCAATCTGTTCTGAATATAACCAGTTAAACAAATAATCAAAATAAAAGAAATCACTATATTACTAACTAAATACTTTTGTTTGACACAATGAAGAATTTCTTAAAGTTCGGAGTGTTAGCACTCATGGGGGCGCTTGTGACCTTCGGTATGTCATCCTGCCATAATGACGAACCTGATGTTGTCGTCCCCCCCACCGTCGCTGAGGTTCACACCATCAGCGGCTCTGTAGCCTCGATAGATGGTACAGCGATCGCAGGAGCAACCGTCAAGTGTGAAGGCGCGCTTGACAAAACCGTCACCACTGACTCCAAGGGATATTTTATCTTCCCGGATGTCCCCGTCGGTGACTTCACCCTCACAGCATCGGCCAATGACAAGATCAGCGAGCAGACCAATGTGACTGTTATTGATGACGGCAAAGGCTACAACGTTGTGTGGAATGTGATGCTCGCATCCATTCAGTCATCTACTAACATCAGTGTTTCCACCACGGATGGCGGCGAAGGCAAAGTAACTACCGAGGCCCTCAAAAACAACGTTAAGGCAGAGGTGCCCGTCACCGTAGACGTCAATCCGGGCGCTTTGAGCAAGAACGCCACCATCTGGGTCCGTCCGGTATATACCGACAAGGCCGGCGGTAGCCGCGCTACAGAGAACTGTCTTCTCGTAGGTGCCGAGGTCGGCTGCAGTGACGCTGGTGTTGTTATCGAAAAGCCTTTTGACATCACTTTTGATGTTGACGATATTGCTGCTGCCGAGGTTACGACTATGAAGATGGTCAACGGCACCTGGGTAGAAATACCCAAACGCGTTCAGGGTGGCGACGTGATTGTGTCTGCCGACAGCTTCACAGTCTATGCTCTGTTCGCTAAAGTCAATATCGAGACTTCGACCACACGCAAGGCTCTGACCTTTGCACGTAACGAATGGAACAATATTAACGGCGGCTCTGAGATGCATGTAGATCAGGCTCAGTTCGAATATAAAGTGGGTATGGAGGCCAGCATGGACGGCACCAATGTGTTCACCGCTTTGCTTATCGAGACTCTCGCGCGTAAATTCGGTGCCAATTCGTTTACTACTACCGGCTACTATCCTCTCAACGTTACGCTTCCCATTGGCACTTTCCTGACCGTCAGCGGCACACAGGATATCAATAGTGTCAAAGCTACCGTAGGCCGGTACAGCGCTACCGGTACCCAGTACGGCGATGTGGTGGTTACAGTCACTACCGGCGGCCGTGACCACACCGGCGGCAGCGGCGGCAGCTCCACAATCTGATGTCAACTCCATCCCGGATTTGATTTTCCGACGATAATATTCCCGGCCAGTCGGCATCGCGCCGAATGGCCGGGAGTTTATTATATGGCGGCTTTTATTATCTCCCCTACACGGCTCTTTCATTTCCCGACAAGAAAGACAATCTTAAATGAAAGAGCCGTTTGATTGGTGATATAAATCAGCATAAAACCGATATATGCGAGATTTTTTGTATCTTCGCAGATAAATTGGAAAAAATACGCGCTATGTCTTGTCTCCGAGCAATTTTGTGTCTGATCTTCCCTCCTCTGGCAGTCCTCGACAAAGGCTGCGGATCGATACTGCTGGTCACCGTTCTCACTCTGTGTGCCTGGATTCCAGGAGTCATCGGCGCTATTCTCATATGTACACGTAAGAATTGATATGAAGAAACTTGGTCTACTGTTTATATTTATCGCAGCCGGTATCGGTTCTGCTTTGGCTCAGGGTGATGTCCGCTTTCATAATGAAGCGTCCGATACTCTGCGGTTGACTCAGCTCCTCGATCAGGCTGTGGCCCAGTCGTTTGTAAATCCCGAGGCCCGCGTTGCATTTTTCGGACGCGCTTTTATCGGGACTCCTTACGTTGCACACACTCTTGAAGGCGACGAAGAAATCCTGACTGTCAATCTCGATGAGCTGGACTGCACTACATTTGTCGAGACCTCCATGGCTCTTGCCTATACCGTAGGCGAGACACGTCGTTCGTGGCGGGATTTCGTTTATAACCTCCGTCGCATGCGTTATCGCGGAGGCGAGGTAGACGGTTATCCCTCGCGGCTGCATTATATCTGCGACTGGGCAGTGGACAATATCCATCGTGGCAATTTCAAGGATGTGACCCGCGATTTCCCGAGAAGCAACGAAATGGCACGTACCATCGACTTCATGACCTCAAACCGCGACAAATATCCCGCTCTTGCCGATTCGGCCAACTATGCCCGAATCCGCAGCATAGAATCTGGCTACCGTCTTCACCGCTTCCCCTATATCAAGACTGTCGATCTCGGAAATAAGGATATGAAGGCAGCTTTTCACGACGGCGATGTTGTGGCGCTGGTTTCATCGCTTAAGAATCTCGACGTGACCCATATGGGAATCGTGGTGCGACAGGACGGCGAGCTCTATCTGCTCCATGCCTCATCGAAAGATGGAAAAGTGGAGCTTACGGAGCGTCCTTTTGCCGATTTCATGAAGCGCAACCGGCAGTGGGTAGGAGTACGCGTGTTCCGACTTCTTGAATGATATCTCCGAAATCTCTATACTAATACCTGAAAAAATATGAAACTAAGAGCTACCCTGGCATCGGCAGCTTTTGCAGCTGTACTGTCGGTGTACGCACAGCCTGTGTTGCCCACCGATACTGTCAGACTGAGAGCTTTGTCGCCCGAAAACGGCGCAGGCGGCATGCGTCTGGAATGGTGCCGCAGCGGAAACGACTGGCATTCTATTGCCGGCGGCATGACCTTTATAAATTCCGATTTCGGCGCATGGGGCTCGGGCAAGAAAATGTTCGAACCTGTGTTGAGATTTACGCCGCAGGGACAATGGGAAGTGCTGTTCAAGGCAACCAAAAACGGTACTGTCTACGCGCTGGCGACATCGTCCGACCTGAAGAACTGGTCGGCTCAGCGCTATGCCGGTAGTCCGGAGGAACTTGGCTGGTCCGGCAATACCGGAGAGCCTCGTGCTCCATACAGTTTAGTCGAGTCGCTTGAGCAGTATGCGGCATGGCGTGGCAAACGGGCTGCGGAGAATGCCGAAAAGGCTGTCGACGATCCTGTCCGGTTCCATGACCTCAAGCCGCTCAAAGCCACAGTAACTCTCCGTCCGGAAAACTCGAAGATAATCTCTGACAAACTGATAGGAATCTTCTTCGAGGATATCAACTATGCCGCCGACGGCGGTCTGTATGCCGAACTGGTTCAGAACAGAGACTTTGAGTATTCATCGGCCGACCACGGGAACTGGACTCCCGCTTATGCATGGACATATGAGGTCGGCGGTACTCCTGCAGACCTCGACATCGCGACCGACGGGCCTATTCATGTCAACAATCCGCACTATGCACGGCTTGCCGCTTCCTCGTCGCTGACCAACACGGGCTTCGACGGAATCGCACTCAAGCCCGGCAAATATTATTTCTCTCTGTTCGGCCGTGCTCCCAAAGGAGTCAGGGCGAAGGTAGAGCTTATCGACGGCAATGGCAAAGTCCTCGGTGCCGGAAAAGTGAATATCTCTTCAAGAACCTGGAAGAAAAGTGAGGTCGCTATCGACATCCGCCAGGAATGTCCTTCGGCAAAGCTCCGTCTTTCTGTTCTCGGGACAGCGGACGTCGACATGATTTCTCTCTTCCCTGCCGATACATTCAAGGGGCGCCGCAACGGTCTTCGCAAAGATCTTGCGCAGACTCTCGCCGACCTGCAGCCTAAGTTCGTGCGTTTCCCCGGCGGATGCGTGGCTCACGGCAACGGAGTGGACAACATCTACGACTGGAAAGGCTCGGTCGGGCCGCTGGAGGCACGCAAGCCGCTTTCCAACCTCTGGGGCTATCACCAGACCCGTGGGCTTGGCTACGACGAGTATTTCCGGTTCTGCGAGGATATAGGCGCCGAGCCACTGCCCGTGCTTGCCGCCGGAGTGCCTTGCCAGAATTCCTCATGGAAATCGCATCACACCCATAACGACGTGACGCACTACGGCCAGCAGTGCGGTATCCCGATGGACGAAATGGACAGCTATATTCAGGACGTCCTTGATCTGGTCGAATATGCCAACGGCGATGCCCGCACAACGGAATACGGGCGTATGCGAGCCCGCAACGGCCATCCTAAGCCTTACAACCTCAAATATCTCGGTATCGGTAACGAAGATATGATTACGGAGGTTTTCGAAGAGCGTTTCCGCATGATTTACAATGCAGTGAAGGAGAAGTATCCCGAGATTCAGGTCGTCGGCACCGCAGGTCCGTTCTACGAAGGCACGGACTACCGCGAAGGCTGGCGTCTGGCTTCGGAACTGAAAGTTCCTCTGGTCGACGAGCATTATTATGTGGATCCGGGATGGATGATCAACAATCAGGATTTCTACGACAATTATGACCGTGACGGCTCCAAAGTATACCTTGGCGAATATGCGGCTCACCTTCCCGGCAGACCGAGCAATGTCGAAACCGCTCTTGCGGAAGCACTTTATCTCACATCGGTGGAACGTAACGGAGATGTTGTCGAAATGACAAGCTATGCTCCTCTGTTGGCCAAGGACAATCATACCCAGTGGCGTCCCGACCTTATCTACTTCGGGAACACGGATGTGCGGCCTACCGTAGATTATTACGTGCAGCAGCTTTACGGCAACAATTCCGGCACGACTTATATTCCGGCAGACGTAGCTGTCGATACTGACAATCAGGCAGCCCGTCGCCGTATTGGATTCTCGGCGGTGACGGACTCCGAAACCGGCGATCTGATTCTCAAGCTGGTGAATATGCTTCCGGTTGAGGTTTCGACCACGATAGCTATACCTGAAGAATATTCTTCGTCTGCCGCGACACGCACTGTTCTCACCGGCGCTCCTGCAGACGATAAAGTCAAGCCGTCTGTATCGCAGATGGCTGTCGACGGCTCTTCGCTTCCCGTTTCGCTTGCTCCCTATTCTTTCACCGTCATCCGTCTGAAAGCACCGACAACCGCGAAGTAAATTCCTATAATCATATAGAAAGAGCCCGGTACTGCGCCGGGCTCTTGCCATATCTGATAATATTATTAATCTCTGTAGTCGATGTCTTTAATGACATCCTCTGCCGTGTAGTCGAATGGAACTTCTTTCGAAAGAATTAGGTGCCATTCATTTCTGAGGTCTTTTACATCTGTATTAGGATCCGATATTATAACGGTATCTACATATCTCCATCCGCGTTTGGCGAGATAAGCGAGAACATTCATCCGTGAGGGAAAGGAATATTTCTTGTCGTTTTCGGTGTTGTAAACCCATCCGAAACTGTTGTTCCCTTTTTCGGCAACCCCGAAGTCTATATAGACGTTGACGTCGGCTTTTAATATATTGTATCTCTCGCACATCACTTCGCAAAACACAGTTGTAGTCTCCGGTTTCTGTTCCTGAGCCGAAGTAAGGCCGGTAAATAAAATGAAAGCGATAAGGAC
>CABRLF010000031.1 GCA_902471685.1 uncultured Porphyromonadaceae bacterium | reverse complement strand
CGACTAAGGCGGTGACTGATGTTATCAGTGCGAGACCCGCCAATACCGGTGTGATGATCTCTTTTTTCATTGTTTGAATTATTTTGATAGATTGTAGTAAGTATCTGCAAATATAGCGCAAATCTTGGATATTACTTTGTTTATTTAGACTTTATTTACAAGGAAAAGTTAAATTTAAAATGCCTTAAATGTTAAATTTCACATTTGGCATATTTTTGACATCTGTTTACAATGCTTTGGCATGACATTTTGGCAGACATGAAAAAGCCCCGGTCCTGAATGAAGACCGGGGCGAAGAAGTATGATGAAAGATTAGTTCTTTTTCAGCGAATATGTGAACTTTATCTTTGCTTTGTCAAGACGGACATCCGCCATGACCGGTGTGGTCAGATAAGGCTGGACATCACTTTCAGTTGTGCTAGTCGAGGTGGAGTAGTAGTAGCCTGAGTTTGCAAGGGTCTCGAACGATACCTGCACGGGAATAAGGCAGAAAGTGTAGTCTTCCGGAGTTATGTTGTCGCGGGTCTCCATCTCTGCGATATAGTTGCGCAGACTGTTGAAGTTATAAGCCTGATTAGAGGAATTATATGTGGTGTAGAAAGATGTGGTGTTGTCCGGCAGCTTGTTCTTTGCAAAGAATTCGTCGCGGTCTTTCTTGAGCACCATAAGGGCGTAAGGCGGAGGAGTGATGCCAAGTCCGTTGGCGATTGTGTCGACAGGCAGAGACATCGTGAGAGTATTGATAACCGATATTTTATCGCTGTGTGCGCGATAGTCGGAGATTACCTTCTGAAGGGGGAATGTGAATTCGATTTCGGAACCGCAGGGTGCGACCATCAGAGTATGGCCGTCGGCAATGAGCCCCTTGAGGTTGTCGGACATTGTGTAGGTCAGGTTGTTGTTGTTGACCACTTCAGGTGTCGTAAGATAATAGAGGTGAGTCGCATCGAGTGTGTCAGGTTTGGTCTCGCCTTCCGGAGTATATATCTTGCGCATATGCATTGTCATTGCGCACGTAGTAAGAACGGTGAGTCGGCCGGTTCCGAAGGTATTGGTCATATATATGCCGGGGAATACGTCGCGGGCGAAAGTCTCGCCGTTGGTGTACGAAGCGGGGTTGTCCTGGAATGCTTTGAACAGCCGGCGTCCGAATTCTCTGGGAAGTTTGATGTCGATACCTTTGCTGGTTACGTTGGCCACCCCTGCGCTGTCGAGCGTCGAAGCATTGTATACTTTGCTGCCGAGGGGTGTGGTGGAGTAGTAGCCGTCGGGGTCGAAGTCGCTCGAGAGGTCGGATGTAATCTGGCGGGTGAGAGGATAGACTGTAAGCCGCATCGGAGCTACGGAATCACCGACGAAAGCATTGGTGGCGTAGCGGAGATTCAGGAATATCGAATCGACATTTTCGTATGAGAAATCGGCGGTGTCAAGCTCCGTGGACGGGAGGAACTGAGCCACAACATCACTGCGGAGTGTGCCGTAAGCCGGAACGGAAATCTGACCGATCATCTGCTCTGCGCTTTTCGGGCGGATGGAAGTGACGGTTATGGTCTTGCCTTCGACAGTATATGCTGAATCGATTACGATTTCTACGGCGTCTCCGGTGAGCGAGGTGCCGATTTGCGAGGCGTCGTTCTGGCATGATACCAAAGCGCCGAAAGTGAACGCGGCTGTCAGCAGGGAAAGAAAGCTGATTTTCATATTTGCTTGCTGTTCAAAGGAAAAAGCCCTCGTTATAAGGGCAGAAGAAATATGTTATAATGAATTGTAGAATTCCCGGAAGTATGCCGGGCCACCGTCGGGATTATAAGGGAGGAACGGTTTGCCGGAAGCTTTGGCGTATTCGATAATCGCCGGGTCGATGCCGTCGGAACCGACCGTGATGGCGTCGGCATAATCTATAGCGATTTTATTCATTTTTACTGCATCGAACGATCCGTCGGGAGCGAGAAGGTCGGCAAGCTGCTCGTCGGAGAATCCTTCCTCGCGAAGCTTGTCGGCGAACGCGTTGTTCAGCGGACAAGGCAGCGGCTCGTTGAAAAGGTTGTAGACGATTTTTGCGCGGCGGAAAGCCGGGTCATCGCTGTATACAGTCTTGAGATAGAGCGGAGTGAGAGCCGAAATCCATCCGGTGCATATTACGAGATCGGATTCCCACCGCAGTTTGCGTACGGTTTCGATTGTGCCGCGGACGAAGAAAATTGTGCGCTCATCGTTAAGCTCGGGCCATTCGGTAGTCTCGAGTTTCGAATTGTGACGGTAGAAAAAGTCATCATTATCGATGAAATATACCTGCAGTCTGGCCGGCTGAAGGGTTGCTACCTTGATGATCAGGGGATGATCGGTATCGTTGATGATGATATTCAGTCCCGACAGGCGGATAACTTCATGAAGCTGATTGCGTCGTTCGTTGATAGCGCCGTAACGCGGCATGAACGAGCGCACTTCGGCGCCTTTTTCCTGAAGCCCGGTGGCCAGGTCCCGGCTGAAAATACCAAGGGGCGTCCCCGGCAGGTATGGGTCTATCTCCTGCGAGATGAAAAGCACTTTTTTTACGTCCATTCTCAGTGTATATTGAGGAAAGTGTTGAAGCTTTCAAGTTTTAATTTGCAAATTTAGCGATTTTTTTTCAATAAACGGACGCTCCGGCTTCCTTTTGACGTTTTTTGTGAATTCAAGGCGCGGTTCCGGTCGTAGAAAGCAACAACGCAGGGCTGCTTCGTGAGCGCCCTGCGTTGTCGTTGAATATGGTCTGCCTGTTATTTCAGCGCTTCGAGCGAAGCATTGAGAGCGGCGAGTTTGGAGTTGGCGTCATCGAGTTTCTTGCGTTCGGCTGCCACAACAGCTTCGGGTGCTTTCGACACGAAGCGTTCGTTGGATAGTTTCTTCTCAACCGATGCCTTGAAGCCCGTGAGATATTCTATTTCCTTGGTGATTCGTGCGCGTTCGGCTTCCACGTCGATGTTCTGGCTCTGAGGAATGTTGAATTCGAGAGTTCCGACCATGAATGACTGAGCGGACGGGTCCTTGGCTGCGTTCTGTTCTATCTCGCCGATTCCCCCAAGTTTGCGGATTACGGGTTCTATGGCCGTGTCGATTGTTCCGAGCACTTTGAGCGAGAGTTCTTCACGAGGCGGAATGTTCTTGCGTGCGCGGACACCTCGGATACCGTTTACGATTTCCGTAGCCTGACCGATAGAAGCGATCAGGGCTTCGTCGATGTCGCCGGCCTTGGGCTGCTGCTGAACCATGATCGATTCTCCGGGTTTGCGTTCTGCCAGATGCTGCCACAGTTCTTCCGTGATGAAAGGCATGAAGGGATGGAGGAGCAGGAGCAGGTCGCCGAGGAATTCTGAGGCTTCGGCGTAGGTCTTGCCATCGATTGGAGATCCGTAAGCGGGCTTTATCATCTCGAGGTAAAGCGATGAGAAGTCGTCGCGGAAGAGACGGTAGATAGCCATGAGAGCCTCGGAGATGCGGAATTTCGAGAAGAGGTCGTCCATTTCTGCGATAGTACGGTTGAGTTCCGAGCGGAACCAGCGTGCTGCCAGAGCATTGATTTCCGGCTGTGCCGCATTGTTGTCCACCTGCCAGCCTTTGAGAAGGCGGAAGGAGTTCCAGATCTTGTTGCAGAAATTACGGCCCTGTTCCACGAGCTTGTCATCGTACATGATGTCGTTGCCTGCGGGAGCGGCAAGCATCAGGCCCATACGGACGCCGTCGGCGCCGTAGTCGCGGATGAGGTCCAGCGGATCGGGCGAGTTGCCGAGCATCTTGCTCATCTTGCGTCCGAGGGAGTCGCGCACGATGCCAGTGAAGTATACGTTGCGGAACGGTTCCTTGCCTACGTATTCATATCCGGCCATGATCATTCGGGCAACCCAGAAGAAGATGATATCGGGGCCGGTGACCAGCGTGGCGGTGGGGTAGTAGTAGTTGATTTCGGGATTTCCGGGATCTGTGATTCCGTTAAAGAGGCTCACGGGCCAGAGCCATGAGGAGAACCATGTGTCGAGTGCGTCCGGATCGTGACGGAGGTCTTCCGCCTTCATGCCGGGATTGCCGCTCTGGATACGGGCCTTCTCCAATGCTTCCTCGGGGGTAAGGGCAACGACGTATTCCTCGTCTTTGCCGGTCTTGTCGCCGTAGAAATATGCGGGGATGCGGTGGCCCCACCAGAGCTGGCGGCTGATGCACCAGTCCTGGATGCCTTCGAGCCAGATACGGTAAGTGTTTTTATATTTTTCGGGTACGAATCGGATGATGTCGTCCATCACCGGAGCAAGACTCTCGTCGGCAAAGTGTTTCATTCGGACGAACCACTGAAGCGACAGACGCGGTTCTACAGGCACCTTGGTGCGCTCCGAAAGTCCGATATTGTTGGTGTAGTCCTCTTCTTTCTCGAGAAGGCCTGCCTTGCGCAGATCTTCGACGATTGCCTTGCGGCAGTCGAAACGGTCCATGCCCACATACATGCCGGCTACTGGAGCCACGGTGGCGTCTTCGTTGAAGATGTCGATGGTCTCGAGGTTGTGCTTCTTTCCGAGCATGTAGTCGTTCTTGTCGTGTGCCGGAGTGACTTTCAGACAGCCGGTGCCGAATTCGATTTCCACATAGCGGTCTTCGATGACGGGAATCACGCGGTTCACCAGCGGAACAATCACCTTGCGGCCTTTGAGCCATGCGTTTTTCGGGTCTTTGGGATTGATGCACATGGCCGTGTCGCCCATTATGGTTTCGGGGCGTGTGGTGGCTACGACTGCGTAGTGACGTCCGTTTTCATCGACGTGAACAACAGAGCCTTCGGGCGCTTCGAGCGTTGCCGGCTCTTCTGCAAGGTAATAGCGGAGATAATAGAGCTTCGACTGTTCCTCCACGAAGAAAACTTCGTCGTCGCTGATGGCTGTGCGGTTGACCGGATCCCAGTTCACCATACGCAGATCGCGGTAAACAAGGCCCTTGTTGAAAAGGTCTACGAATACGCGGTTTACGGCATCGGAACGCTGCTCGTCCATGGTGAATGCGGTGCGGTCCCAGTCGCAGGAAGCGCCGAGCTTGCGCAGCTGCTCGAGAATGATGCCGCCGTGCTTGCGGGTCCACTCCCATGCATGCTCAAGGAACTGCTCGCGGGTGAGGTCGGTTTTTTTGATGCCTTCGGCGGCGAGTTTCTGGATTACCTTAGTCTCGGTGGAGATGGAGGCATGGTCGGTGCCGGGAACCCAGCAGGCGTTTTTGCCCTGCATGCGTGCACGGCGGACGAGGATATCCTGGATGGTATTGTTGAGCATGTGACCCATGTGGAGCACACCCGTCACGTTTGGCGGCGGAATCACGACTGTGTAAGCCTCGCGCTCATCGGGTTCGGAATGGAAAAGCTTGTTTTCAAGCCAATAAGCATACCATTTGTCCTCTACATCGGCTGGATTGTATTTCTGTGGGAGGTCGTTCATTGTTTATCAGTTTTTTTCGCGGTGCAAAATTACTAAAAATCTCCGGTTTGGCAGAATAAATAGGTGAAAACGTTTTTCAGATCGGTCTATGCTATCCCGAATAGTTCGATCTCGAATATAAGAGTCGAGCCGGCGGGTATGCCGGGCTGGGAGAAACGTCCGTAACCGAGTTCGGCCGGAATGTAGATTTCCCATTTGTCCCCGACGCACATACGCTGGATGGCGATGATCCATCCTTCGATCAGATCGTTGAGGCGGAAAGCGACAGGCGTGCCACCAAGGCTGCTGTCGAATTTTTTGCCGTTGATGGTCCGTCCCGTATAGTGGACTGTCACAACACTGCTGGGAGAGGGATGGCACCCGTCATTCTTTCCTTCGGTTATCACCTTGTAATATATGCCGGCAGGAAGAGCCTGTACCCTTTCCTCCCGGGCTTTCGCTTCAAGCCATTCCTTGTTGGCAATAGCGTATTCGCGTTTATTCATTTATGAAAGGATTTATCTGATTTTCAGGTAGACACGCTTCACTCGCGGGGATACGGAAGTGAGTACTTCATATGGAATTGTGCCGAGAATGTCGGCGAGGCGCTCAACAGGCATATGCGGACCGAAAATCTCGACAGTATCGCCTACTGCTACATCCGGTACTGCGGTCACATCGATCATGCACTGATCCATGCATATATTGCCGATGGTGGGACATTCAACTCCTCTGACGACAAATGACGTTGCGCCATTGCTGAACTTTCTGTTGATTCCGTCGGCATATCCTACTGGAACCGTGGCGATTGTCGCTTCTTCTTCCATGACGCGGCCTTTGCATCCGTAACCGACCGGCGTGCCTTTCGGCCAGTGCTTTAGCGAGATTATGTTGGAGCGGAACGATGCTACAGGTTTCAATGCATCGCCGTCAGGGCCGGGATATGGAGAAATGCCGTAGAGTCCGATTCCGAGACGAGCCATTTCGTAAGGCCCGAAATCCGCAAAACGCATCATGCCAGCGGTGTTCAGTATATGACGCCGGAAAGCATATCCAAGGCTGCTGCGGAGTTTATCTGTCATCTTTGTGAAAAGATCCAGCTGGCCGTGGGTATAGCTGTCCATGTCGAGGCAGTCGGCGGTTGCCAGATGCGAGAATACCGACGATACTTTTACCGCGTCGGTGGCAGCGAGAATTGCCGGGACTTCATCTATCTGATTTTCTGTGAAGCCTACACGGTGCATACCGGTATCGAGCTTTATGTGTACCGGATAGTCTTTTGCGCCGGCGGCTTCCGCTTCGGAGATAAGGCGCTTCAGTTCGTCGGAAGAAAATACCGCCGGTTCAAGATTATGTGCGAAGAGCGCCGGATAACGGTTGGTGACCGGATTGAGTACGATTATCGGCATGTTGATTCCCGCCTCGCGCAAAGAAATGCCTTCTTCGATTACGGCCACAGCAAGATATGCCGCACCTATACTTTGCATAGTCTTGCCTACTTCGATGGCGCCCATTCCGTAGGCCGATGCTTTGACCATCGCTACGATACCGGTGCCCGAAGGTACGAGACTGCGGTAATGGTTGAAATTGTGAGCCAGAGCGTCGAGATCAACCTCCATGGTGGTGCGGTGGCCGGCGCTCTCAAGAGCTTCGGCGACACTGTCGAAAAGAGAGTCCGCTACGCCGAAGAGCAGAATCTGCATATTGCGGTATTTGTCGCCCCGGTGTATGTCGGACAGTAATTCCGGGGTTATGCGCATTGCTGTGGTTATGCCGAATCCTTTGGCCAGACTGGAGATTTTTTCTGCCGTGGATTCATCCTCATCCAGAAGAGCACCGTAGAAAAGAATCTTTGGTGTTAATGGCGATGCCTGACGGCGCATGAAATCGAGGGCTTCCTGCAGCGAGCGCAGATCGGGAGTGAAAGAGTCTCGGAAAATGGTGTTTCCAAAACTCCCGGCAGCTATTTCGCGCCGTTTGTTCACCAGCGGGATTGAATCCACATCCGGTGCGTAACCCATTTCCTTCATGGCTGTTGCCGCCAGTGCATGGTAGATGGTCGGATGGTCGCCCTTGCGGACAGGAATCAGACGTACGTCCGGGATCTTGTTTAATTCGTCGGTTAGTTCCGGATCGCTGTCGACATAAATGATGGTTTTACTGCCGCTTATGATTCGGATTTTTTCGCGGATTTTATCCTTGTGAGATGCGAAAGCAGCGTCATGTTCATCGGTTATAGGAGTGATTATGGCGATGGAATGTGAACTTCCGAGAATGTCGCCGAGTATCTGCCCCTGACCGGGAGCGTCGATACCGGCTTCGGTGATGAGCCGGTCAGCGTCAATGCCTTTGCGGGTCATGTCGAGGATTGCCAGAGGCAGTCCGATGCCTGAATTCCAGCTGCGCGGACTGCGACGGACGGAGCAGCATGGGAGCAGGGCGCGGTAGAGCAATTCTTTCATCGTCGTTTTCCCGACGCTTCCGGTCACGACTATGCCTCCGCTGAATCCATCAAGACGTTCCGCCGCTAATCCGGCGATGTATTGTGGTACATCGGGTACTTCTTTGAAGAAAGCGGCGACTTCAGTTGTAGGCCGCTCCACGATGAAATTCCGGACGCCCTTGTCTGCAAGGTTTTTTATATATTTGTTTCCGTCACCAATGTCTGTGCTTATGGCTGCGAAAACGGTATTTTCGGGGTCGAAAACCGAACGGCTGTCGACGACGATGTGTTTGTTTTTGAAGAGTTGATCAGAAAGACTCATAATATAGTACGATGGAGCGCTGCCAGATGCGCCTTGCGGGCTCTGAGGGCCTTTTCGGCTGTGTCTCCGGCAAAATATGTGTCTGAAAATTTTTCGTAGATATAGTTGGCGCCCACTTCCGACGGGTGCTTCATGTCTGGGGCATAGAAGCGGTAGTCGCGCAGGTCGTCGAGCATAATTTCATAAGCGGGGAAATATTCACTGTGACTTTGTCGCAGATGACTGTCGAGAGCCACAAGAAGCGTGCTCTTGCTTACGGTGTTGCCGTGCAGTCCGTATGCGAGGTGACGTATGGGACTGACTGTGAATACGATGTGCTGTGTGCCGTTTGTCTTGAGAATACTGTGGATGCGGTCAAGATATCCTTTCACTGCGCCGACATCGAGTATCTCCCGTTCGAATAGATTGTCGGGCAGTTTATGGCAATTCCCGACAATGACGTCTTTCGCGATATGGCGGTATACGAACGCCGATCCGAGAGTGATGAACACCACGGGACTCTGTGCGAGAAAGACTTTTATCCTTCTCAGCTGTTCATTAACCTGAGAGAGAACTTCATCGGCGTCACTGCCGCTGTAGCGCGAAGCATAGTCGAGGCAGTGGAATCCCCTTGGTCCTTCCGTGAGGTCTTCGGCCGTGTAAGGGTTTCCGACTGCACGCTCGAGGCACCTGCATATGCTCGCCGGGTTATATAGCGGCCCGAGCGGATTGTGGAGTACGTTGAATCCGTCGTTTTCAAGCCGTCCGCCTATTTCGTCGGCGAAACATGAGCCGAGAAAAAGCAGGGGAGTGGAGTGGTCAATCTTCAGGGCCGTGACAGGCCGTTCTATTTCAGTCCGGAATCGCATCAGAACATCTGGTAGTCTATCGATAGAACCTGGAATTCGGTGCGGCGGTTGATCTGGTCGGCCTCTTCCTGAAGTTCAGGTTCGAGAGTGAGGATATATTCTTCTGTAAGCACGGTTCCCTCGGGGAAAGCAGGGTGCTCGCGTGCAAGCTTTTTTGTTATGGTCTTGGGTTTGGATTTTCCGTATCCCTGACTCTGGAGGCGGTCGGCGTTGATTCCAGCTGCGATGAGATAGTCGGTAACAGACTTTGCCCGTCGAGCGGAGAGGTCGATATTGTATTCTTCAGAACCTTTGCGGTCGGTGTGCGAAGCCATTTCTATAGTGACGTTCGGATTGTCGCGCAGGATCTGCACGAGTTCGTCAAGGGCGGTTTTGGATTCCGGCCGCAGTGTGGCGCGGTCGAAGTCGTAGAAAATATTGTCTAATACAACCGGTTTGTTCACAGGAGCGAGAATGAAGTCGATTGCATAGTCGGCGTCTTCCTCGGCAGTGTCAGATGTGAATTCCTGTTTGGCGTTAAGATATCCTTTTGCTCCGGCAAGCATCACATAACGCACCCCTCGGTCGAGAGGAAAGGAGAACGATCCGTCGTTACGTGCTACCTGCTTCTGATTCGACCCGTCGTCGCCTACGATTCGTATAATCGCATTCGGCACAGGTTCCTCGTCTTTGTCGAGGACCCAGCCGGAGATCTGTATTTTCAGTTCAGGGAGTTCGAATGAGAAGAGGTGGTCGTATCCGCGGGCATCGGCACGGTTGCTGCTGAAGAATCCTTTCTCGCCATCGCCGAATGTTATGCCGAAATCGTCTGCCGAGGAATTGACCGGCGATCCCATATTGGTCACTTTCCATCCTCCCGAAGGTGTCTGTTCGGCTCGGAAGATGTCAAGGCCGCCATACCCTGGATGTCCGTTCGATGCGAAGTAGAGCACGGAGTCGCCGCGCATGGTGGGAAACATCTCGTCGCCGGGAGTATTGATCCACTCGCCGAGATTCTGGAGCGTGCCGACTCTTTCTTTCAGGTTGATACGCCATATGTCCTTGCCGCCTTGTCCGCCCGGCATATCGGAAGTGAAATACAACCAGTTACCGTCGGGCGATACCGACGGGTGCGCGTAGCTTGATAGTGTGTCGGCGGTGATTTCGAATTTCACGGGAGTGCTCCATGAGGCATCGGAGCGCTGCGAAGTATAAATCTCTACTCCGGTATCGGCGTTTGGCTCGCGGCGGGCGCGGCTCAGATACATCGTCGAACCATCGGGAGAAAATGCCACCGCTCCTTCGTCGACATCTGTATTGATATCGCCTTTCACCGGTTCGGGTTTCTTCCATCGACCCTGCTCGTCTTTGCCGGCAAACCATATGTCGCCTTTTTTCATGCCGGTGACTTCGCTGCGCTGTGTGCCGGATACTTTTTCATTTGTAGAAGTGAAGTACAGCTGATCCGGACCGTTGAATGCCGGTGCATAATCGGCGCGGCTGGAATTGAAAAATTTGGCGTTTGCTACCTTATAGCGTGTCTGACCTTTCTTTTCCAGTGCGGTCCGAGCGCCTATAAGGCCGTTGGCTGCGACTTTGTCATTCGGCTTCCATTTCAGATAGTCCTCGTATGCCTTTACGGCCTGTGCGTATTTGGCGGAGGCGGCGAGAGTCTGGCCAAGCCGGAGATACAGAATGGAATCGGGATATCCGAACCTCGCCGCATTCTGATAGGCGGCGCTTGCACGTGCATATTGCCCCAGACGGCGGTGACATTCTGCCATACGGAATGCCACTTCTCCCTTGAGCGGACGTTCCTCACGGCGCGTCATTCCATTATATACTTTTCTGTATGTTTTGGATGCGTCGGAATACTCTCCACGGGCCATCTGTTCGTCGGCGGTGGCAAGTTTGGCGCCCCCGCAGCCGCTCAGAAGCAACAGCAGTATGAGTAATATAGATGTATGATAAATGCGTGCCATATAAACAAATTACAAATTTAGGCAAAATATCCGACAGCACGGCTTTTTTAAGAAAAAATAAGTGAAATTTCAACGTCTCCCGCTTTATTTGCCAAAGTCGTTTATTATTTGTAATTTTGCGCCGGTAATTATAGGCTCTGGCCTGAATGTTAACTTAAATGGAAATAATCCGTACAGTAAAACGCCTGCAGGAAGTTGTCGCCGACGCCCGCAATGCAGGCAGCTCTATCGGTCTGGTACCCACGATGGGAGCCCTCCATGCCGGGCACCGCTCGTTGGTTGAACGTGCCCGCCGCGACAACGATGTTGTCATCGTAAGTGTTTTTGTCAATCCCACTCAGTTCAATAATGCGGACGATCTCCGCACCTATCCCCGCACCGAAGAGGCCGACTGCGCAATGCTCGAAGCCTGCGGAGTAAACTATGCTTTCGTACCTTCTGTCGAGGAAGTTTATCCCGAGCCGGACACCCGTGTGTTCGATCTCGGTCCCGTAGCGGATGTGATGGAAGGCGCCATGCGTCCGGGCCACTTCAACGGTGTGGCACAGGTCGTAAGCAAGCTTTTCGCTCTTGCCCGTCCTACCCGCGCTTATTTCGGCGAAAAGGACTTCCAGCAGATTGCCGTCATCCGCCGTATGGTGGAGCTCGAAGGATTCGATCTGGAAATCGTGCCATGTCCAATAGTCCGTGAAAGCGACGGCCTGGCACTTTCATCGCGCAACGTACGCCTTTCGCCCGAAGCACGCGCCATCGCGCCTGAGATTCACCGCCTTCTCGTCGACAGCCTCGACCTCAAGGCTCAGGGTTACGGCCCTCGTGAAGTTGCAAAACTGACCGAAGACGCGATAAACAACATCGAAGGTCTCGAAGCTGAATATTATCAGATTGTCGACGCAAAGACCATGCAGCCCATCGACCGTTGGGAAGACGCCGGATCGTGCGGAGCTGCAGGATGTGTCACGGTATATTGCGGAGGAGTCCGTCTCATCGACAATATCAAATACTGATATGCTGATCCAAGTACTGAAATCGAAGATTCACCGCGTGACGGTGACAGAAGCCTGTCTGGACTACATAGGCAGCATAACTATCGATGAAGACCTGCTTGATGCTGCAGGAATCCTTCCCGGCGAGCGCGTTTTCATCGTAGACAACAACAACGGCGCACGCCTTGACACATATACCATTCCCGGCCCCCGCGGCGAAGGCACCATATGTCTCAACGGCGCCGCAGCACGAATGGTACAACCGGGCGATATCGTGATTATCATGGCCTATGCCATGGTGACTCCCGAGGAAGCACGCTCATTCAAGCCTAAGGTAATTTTCCCCGACACCGCCACTAACCACCTTGTAAAATAATTCCCTCCCGATATGTTTGAAAAACTCAGCGACCGGCTCGAACGGAGCTTCAAGCTTCTCAAAGGCCAGGGACGTATATCCGAAATAAACGTTGCCGAAACCCTGAAAGACGTCCGCAGGGCGCTTCTGGACGCCGACGTAAACTATAAGGTTGCCAAGACTTTCACCGATACCGTAAAACAGAAGGCCCTCGGCCAGAACGTGATCAACGCCATCAAGCCAAGCGAGCTGATGGTGAAGATTGTACATGACGAACTGGCATCCCTGATGGGTGGCGACGCCACTCCTCTGAATATTAAAGGCAAGCCGGCCATCATCCTTATGTCGGGTCTGCAAGGCTCGGGCAAGACAACATTCTCCGGAAAAATCGCCAAGAAACTCAAGGCTGAGAAACACCTCAAGCCGCTGCTGGTAGCTTGCGACGTCTATCGTCCGGCAGCTATCGATCAGCTGAAAGTTCTCGCTGAGTCGATCGGAGTGGAAGTTTATACCGAGGACGGCGTCAAAGACCCCGTGGCCATTGCCAAACGGGCTGTAGACTACGCCAAGTCGAACAACTTCGATCTCGTTATCATAGATACCGCAGGTCGCCTCGCTGTCGATGAGCAGATGATGGACGAAATCGAAGCCATCAAGAAAGCAGTCAATCCCGGTGAAATTCTTTTCGTGGTCGATGCCATGACCGGTCAGGATGCCGTGAACACAGCCAAGGCTTTCAATGAGCGTCTCGACTTCGGCGGCGTCGTACTCACCAAGCTCGACGGCGATACCCGCGGCGGTGCGGCTCTCTCTATCCGCAGCGTGGTCGACAAGCCGATCAAGTTCGTCGGCACAGGCGAAACCCTCGACGGCATAGACATTTTCTACCCGGCACGTATGGCCGACCGTATCCTCGGCATGGGTGATATCGTGTCTCTCGTCGAGAAAGCCCAGCAGCAGTACGACGAGAAAGAAGCCGAGGAACTGGCAAAGAAACTGCGCAAAAACCAGTTTACCTTCACCGACTTCCTCAAGCAGATCAACCAGATAAAGAAGATGGGCAACATCAAGGATCTCGCTGCCATGATTCCAGGTGTCGGCAAGGCTATCCGCGATATTGACATTGACAATAATGCGTTCAAGGGTATCGAGGCAATGATTATGTCTATGACACCCTACGAGCGTGAACACCCCGACGAAATACGCGGCAGCCGCGTACAGCGTATAGCCAAAGGTTCCGGCACAAAAGTGCAGGACGTAAACCGTCTTCTGAAGCAATTCGACCAGATCCGCAAGGTGATGCATCAGATGAGCACCATGGGCTCCAATCCGGCAGCCATGATGCGTCAGATGAAGCAGGCGCGCCGACGCAGATAACCCAAAATACTTCCATTATGCCTACAATCATCGACGGCAAAGCCACGGCGGCTGCCATCAAAAAAGAAATAGCCGAAAAAGTAGCAAAGCGTGTAGCCGAAGGCAAACCTGCGCCGCATCTGGCCGCTATCCTTGTGGGCCACGACGGGGGCAGCGAGACTTATGTTGCCGGCAAAATCAAAGCATGTGCCGAGTGCGGGTTCCGCTCCTCGCTCATTCGTTTTGAAAGCACTCCCGAGGCGCCTCTCGATCCGGCTGTGCTGATGGCCGAAATCGAGCGCCTCAACAATGATCCGGAAGTCGACGGATTCATCGTTCAGCTCCCCCTTCCGAAGCATATCGACGAGCAGGCCGTAATCGAGGCTATCAGTCCGGCAAAAGACGTCGACGGGTTCCATCCCGTCAATGTAGGCCGCGCAACTATCGGTCTCAGTTGCTTCCACTCGGCAACTCCAGCCGGTATCATCGAACTTCTGCGTCGCTACGGCATCAGCACCCGCGGCAAACGGGTTGTCGTTATAGGCCGCAGCAACATCGTCGGCAAGCCGCTCGCCAATCTTCTGATGCAACGCGGCGAACAGGGCGACGCAACAGTGACTGTATGTCATAGCGCAACGCCTGATCTCCCGGCAATAACTCGCCAGGCCGACATTGTAGTCGCTGCCCTCGGACGTCCCGGATTCGTGACTGCCGACATGGTGAAAGACGGCGCTGTTATAGTCGATGTCGGCACTACCCGCGTTCCAGATGCTTCGAAGAAATCCGGATTCCGGCTGTGCGGTGATGTCGACTATGCCAATGTCGCACCCAAATGCGAGGCTATCACTCCTGTTCCCGGAGGCGTCGGTCCCATGACCATCACCATGCTCATGGCAAATACGCTGCAAGCTGCCGAAAACCGCGATTAATCCATCGCGATGTTCTGCTGGCTCCTCCCGCTTTTCGTTTCGCTGTCGTCGCTCGTTTTCGGCTACGACGAGGCCGATCTGATTTTCGCAGGAGACGCAATGCAGCATCAGGGACAGCTTGACGCAGCCTGTTCCGGGAAAAACACATATAATTACGACCAATACTTTACGGCCATCGAACCCATTGTTTCGGTGGCCGATTATGCTGTTGTTAATCTCGAGACACCGGTCAGCAGGGCGCCCTATTCGGGTTATCCTTGCTTCAATGCTCCTCCGGAATTCATCGATGCCCTCGCCGGTGCGGGATTCGACATGTTTCTGACAGCGAACAACCATACACTTGATCGCGGTGCCCGCGGGCTGCGGGCTACCATTGAGAATCTCGACAGCCGGCGACTCGACCATATCGGCACATACTCCAACGACAGCGCTCGTGCCGCCGCTCTTCCCAAGATTGTGAAAATCAATGGTTTCAGAATCGGATTTCTGAATTATACCTATGGTACCAACGGCATAGAACCGCGCGACGGCGTCGCGGTAGATTACATCGACAAAGGAAAGATACGCGATGATATCGCCAGAGCCCGCAACGCAGGCGCGGAACTGATCTGCGTATGCATCCACTGGGGTGACGAATATAAGCTTCTGCCCAACAAAAATCAACGCAGTCTTGCCGATTATCTCGAGGCTCAGGGCGTCGATATGATCATAGGCAGCCATCCGCATGTGATTCAGCCTATGGAACTGAGGCCGAACACGTACTTCCCCGACAAGAACGTGCTGCTGGTATATTCCCTCGGAAATTTCGTGTCGAACATGAAGACCGCCGATACCCGCGGAGGCGCCATGGTTCATGCCAAGCTTTTCCGCGGACCCGACCGTAAGCCTATAGTTTCGGAGGCCGATTACAGGCTCGTATTCACAGTTCCCGGGACATCGCCGGAAAATAATTTCCGGGTAGTCCCGGCCGACAGCGTTGCCGACGCCAGCTGGAAAGCGCGTGCCACAGAATTTACCCGGAGGGCACGTGCTATTTTCGATAAGCACAATATCGCTGTTCCGGAAGCCATAGAATATAAGGACATCAAGGAAAAGACACCGGCTCTCCCCGATTCACTGCCGATCTTCGACTTGTCGGAGTGTCCTGCGATATTGCCGTGGCCCGATAAAACCGGATATTAGCCTTATGGGGGTCTTCAGATTCAAGGAATTCAATGTGGACGACAGCGGCTGCGGGATGAAAATATGTTCCGACAGCGTACTTCTGGCAGCATGGTTTCTTGCGCCGCATTCCGGAGTGCGGGCCATCGCGGATATAGGAGCAGGATCAGGCGTTCTCGCTCTTCTTGCTGCGCAGATTTGTCCCGAAGCAATAGTCACTGCCGTAGAGCTTGACCATACAGCCGCTGCCGCAGCCGCAGCCAACTTTACGCAGTCGCCGTTTGCCGGAAGACTCACAGTTGTCGAAGCGGACTTTACCACATGGCATCCCGACGAAAGCTATGATCTGATAATCAGCAATCCTCCCTACTTCACTAATGGTGAACTTTCTGCCGACCGCTCCCGCAGTGCCGCCCGCCATCAGCAAGGACTCACATATGAGTCACTGCTCAGACGAAGCGCATCGCTTCTCAGCCAAGGCGGACATCTCGGTATGGTCAGTCCTGCAGAATTTGAAAACGATATAATTTTTCAGGCTGAAATGGCCGGAATGAAACTGCGGCGCCTCATGAGGGTGAAGACATCTCCCACAAAAGGCGTCACACGTCTGCTATGGGATTTCTCACGCACCGACGGAACACAGTCTACCGACGAACTCAGTATAAGGCAATCCGACGGCTCATACACGACATCCTACCGCAATCTGGTGGAACAGTATTATATGAAATTATGACTACCTTAAAAAAATCCGATCTTGTACTATCGCTTGGGCAGCGTCTTCTGCTCCTTCTCTGCATATTTCTCATATGCTTCCTGCTTACCACAGGCGCGGTATATGTCATTAACCGTGCGTTGGGTGGTAATCCCGGTGCTTCAGTCCGCATATGCACGGTACTTCAGGATCTTCTCTCATTCATTGTTCCTGCCGTAGCCACAGCCGTGTTCGTCACCCGGCGTCCGGCCGACCTGCTGTGCCTCACCAGCAGACCGGCATTGGCTTTCTTTATCGGCATAATTGCAATCATGGTGGTTTCAATTCCTCTGCAGGAAGCCGTAATATATCTGAACCACAACATAACGCTTCCGGCTTCGATGGCATCATTGGAGGCTGTCGCCCGCTCGATGGAAGAAGCGGCATTCCAGACCATGAAAACATTATTGGCCGACACTTCCGTTCCGGCACTTTTGGTCAATATCCTGATCGTCGGAGTACTCGCAGGTCTTTCCGAAGAACTTCTTTTCCGTGGATGCTTTCAGCGGCTGCTCACAACAGGCGGCATCAATCCCCATGTGGCCATATGGACTGTGGCATTCTTCTTCTCCGCTCTCCACTTCCAGTTCTTCGGTTTCGTTCCGCGTCTTCTGCTGGGGGCTTATTTCGGATATCTGTTGCTTTGGTCGGGCAGTATATGGGTTCCCGTGACAGCCCATGTTCTCAACAATGTGGTGTACGTCGTCATGGCATACTGGAATGTCAGGGCCGAAGGCGTAGAGGCACTTTCCAAAGAACCGACAATGTGGTCGTGGGAGACAACGCTTGCTTCGTTCATTCTCACAGTCATCGCACTTCAGTGGCTCTACAAATCAAGGATCAAGTCTGTCGCCGACAAATAATACGGTATAAAGGAAGTGCATCTCGGGTATTATGATTATATTTGCTCCCGCATAACTCAAGACCGAACAATGTATAGCAATATAAATTCCACGCAGGTCGAAGGTGACCGCCGACTGCTTGAACTGCTTGCCAAATCATATCCTAATATTTCGGCGGCAAGCTCGGAGATAATGAATCTGGAAGCCATTATGAGTCTTCCTAAAGGCACCGAGCACTTCGTGGCCGATCTGCATGGCGAATACGAAGCATTCCAGCACATCCTGCGCAACGCATCGGGAAATATCAAGCGCAAAGTGACCGAAGCATTCGGCACCCAGCTTCGCGAGGCAGAAATAAAGCAACTGTGCTCTCTTATTTACTATCCGGAGCGCAAACTGCAGATAATCAGAGCGTCCGAGGACGAGCTGAGCGATTTTTACCGCGTCACACTCTATCAGCTTATAAAGGTATGCCAGTCCGTTTCTTCCAAGTATACACGGTCAAAAGTCCGTAAGGCACTCCCGCAGGAATTCGCATATATTCTTGAAGAACTGCTGCATGAATCGCCATCGGACGACAACAAGCAGGAATATTTCAACCGCATTATCGAGACCATCATATCCACCGGTCAGGCCGATGCCTTCATCACCGCACTCTGCTATGTGATTCAGAAGCTGAGTATCGACCAACTGCATGTGCTTGGCGATGTTTTCGACCGCGGACCGGGCGCACACCTTATCATGGATGTGTTGTGCCGGTATGACAATTTCGATATCCAGTGGGGCAATCACGACGCGCTGTGGATGGGAGCTGCAGCCGGCAATGACTGCTGCATCGCCAATGTTCTCAGGCTGTCGCTGCGCTATGGCAATATGAGTACTCTCGAAGAAGGCTACGGCATCAATCTCGTGCCGCTGGCTACCTTCGCCATGGAAGTCTACGGCGATGACCCGTGCAAAAACTTCGGACCGCATCTCGATCCTGACGACGTGACTCACGACGACAAGACACGCCGTTTGCTTGCCAAGATGCACAAGGCAATAAGCATCATCCAGTTCAAGCTTGAGGCTGCGATGATAGCCAAACATCCCGAGTGGAAGATGGATGACCGCCGTCTTCTCGAATTCATCGACTTCGACCGCCGGGCTTTCGTGCGCGATGGGAAAGAGTACGAGATGCGCGACTTCAATTTCCCGACTATCGACCCTGCCGATCCTTATGCGCTGACGACAGAAGAAAAGGAACTGGTCGGTAAACTCCACCATTCGTTCATAATCAGCAGCCGGCTGAAGAAGCATATCAAAACCCTCTTTTCCCACGGATGCATGTTCGGAGTATTCAATTCCAATCTCCTCTTCCATGCCTCCATGCCTCTGAATGAGGACGGAACGCTCAAAGAAGTGGAAATCGACGGACAAAAGTTCAAGGGACTCGATCTTTACCGCCGTATAGGAATGGTGCTTCGCTCGGTGAACAACGACGACACCTCCACCGCCGACCGCGACTTTGCCCGCGACTTCTACTGGTATCTCTGGTGCGGTCCCGATTCGCCGCTGTTCGACAAATCGCGCATGGCGACCTTCGAGCGGTATTTTCTTACCGATCCCGAGACTTACCGCGAAGAGAAAGGCGCATATTACCGTCTTCGGAACGACGAGAAAGTGTGCGACATGATTCTTGATGAATTCGGCGTCACAGGCGAGCACCGCCATATAATCAACGGCCATGTACCCGTCCGCACCAATGCCGGCGAATCGCCGATACGCGCCAACGGAAAACTGATGGTTATCGACGGCGGTTTTGCAAAAGCCTACCACGACACAACCGGCATCGCCGGATACACCCTTGTATACCACAGCCGCGGATTCCAGCTCGTGGCTCACGAACCGTTCACCTCCGCCGAGGATGCAGTAATAAACGGCACCGACATCAAGAGCACAACACAGATTGTGGAGATGAGTCAGCGCCGTATGCGTGTCCGCGATACCGACAAAGGCCGCGAACTGCAGGAGCAGGTGCGCGAGTTATCCGAACTCCTCTATGCCTTCCGCCACGGTATAATCAAGGAGAATTCAAGATAACCACGAGTAAAAAGAATATATATAAACGAC
>CABRLF010000030.1 GCA_902471685.1 uncultured Porphyromonadaceae bacterium | reverse complement strand
TAATACTTAGTCTCTAGTAACTCGTAACTGGTACTTAGTACTTAAATTAGTCTCTAGTAACTCGTAACTGGTACTTAGTACTTAAATTAGCCACTAGTAACTCGTAACTAGTAGTTAGAAATGCTGGCTCCCGAGGATTTATGGATTGAGCCGGGATTGGCGATGGAGCATGAGATGCGGGCGGCCGAAGAGGCGTCGGCACTGCCCCGTTTTGCCTTGAGGCCTTCGGCCTTGATTTCGGATGCGGAAGAGGCGTCGAAGTCGACGCTGTCGGCTGTGCCGGCGCTGACTGTGATTTTCGAGGCCGACGAGGAGTCGAATTCAGCGCTGCGTGCGTTGAGGGTGCCGATGGTGAGATTCGCGGAGCTCTGGGTGTCGGCGTCAAAACCGTCGGTTGTGGCCTTGACAATATTTGCCGAGGAGCCAGACGAGAGGTCTATCTCGAGTTCCTTGCTTGCGATGACGGAGGGAATACTGAGCGATGCGGCCGACGAGAGGTCGATTTCGAGCTCGTCGGTGCGGATGGGACCGTTGACTGAGATCTTAGCAGCCGAACTGCCTTCGATTTCACGGAGGGAAGACACAGTGACCACGGCGCGGGCCACGCTATTGCCTTTGAAAGAGGTCATGGGCTTGAAGCCGAGGGAGAGCTTGCGGTCGGAGACGCCGACACGTACTTTATCGGCGTACTGCTCGGAAACCTCTATTTCTACCTTTCCGGTGGGTGTACCCACGCGTACTTCAACGTTGAACACCGAGACATCGAGGCGGTCGAAGGCGCCGACGGAGACGGTTCGGGAGACAGTGCCGGGAGCGGCGAATGCAGCGGCGCAGCAGAGAAGCGCCATGAGGGAGAGAGAAAGAAGTTTTTTCATTGTGTTGATGTTTTTATAGTTATATAATTTAAATAGGAGTAGATTTGTTCGGAAACGCGGACACTGTCTGAAAGAAAAAAAGGCTGCGGACGCTGAAAAGCTGTATCCGCAGCCGCAAAGGATTTATCGTGGGTGACGATTATTCTGTCTTGTTGCCGGCCTCGAAGCGTGCGTTGAGGCCCTGGATGATTTCGGCAGTGATGTCGAGAGCGGGATTGAAGTATACGCCGGCCTCGCGGAGGAGGATAGCGTCGTATCCGCGTGTAGCGTTATAAGCCTTGACATAGTTGTTGATCGAGTCGGAGAGGCGAGCGCGGATAGCGAGCTCGCTGTTGGCGAGGCGCTGCTGCTGAGTATTGAGATAGCGGTCGGCCTCCTGGCCCTTGGTCTGGAAGTTCTGCACGTCGGCATCCATAGAAGCCTGGGAGAGGTAAACGTTGTTCTGCTGCTTCTGGCTGATATTGTTGGCGAGATTCTGGAGCTCGCGCTGTTTGGATTCGTGCCATTGTTGCAGTTTGTTGACTTCACGCTGCTGCTCGGCGAAAAGCTGCTGTGCGAGCACGTAAGCTCCGATCACGGAGTCGGCGTCGATGTAACGGATGTTAGTAAGGGCGGCGGCATCGCTTTTTGCAGGAGCATCGGCCGCAGCCGCGGGCTGATTGGCGGCGTTGTCGGAGCAGGCTGCAGCAGCGGCAATCAAAGCGCAGGAGATGAGAGTCTTTACTGTTAATGACAGTTTTTTCATTATCGATGGGTATAAGATATTATTCAAAGATCGGAAGCCGAAGACGAGTGATGAGAACCGGACGCGCACCCTATGCCCTTGCGCCGGAGAGCCGGAATGCTGCCGGCATGGCCGGAAGGAAATTTCGCGCCCCGGATGAAGAGAACCTTCACCCCCAGGAGAATGACGCAAAGGAAAAGGACCGCAACGGCAAGAAGAACGGTTTTCATATACTGTTAAGCCTTAGGCGCTGCAAATATAAGCAAAAATACGTTTTTATTTTTGCAATACCGATTTTATTTAGTAATTTAGACGTCGAAACGTGATGTTTTTAACATTCTTTTCAAGAGCTAAAACTTTATTAGAACTTAATAACCCCCTAAAACATACAACGCACAATGACAATCAAAGATCTGCAGCCTGCGCTTGTCTTTTCGATCTTCGACAAGATCAACCAGGTGCCCCGTCCATCCAAAAAAGAAGAAAAAATCCGCAAATTCCTTCTTGATTTCGCCGCCGAACACGGCATCGAAGCCAAGACCGACGCCATCGGCAACGTAGCGATGTTCGTGCCCGCCACCCCCGGCAAGGAGAACGCGCCCACGGTAGTCCTTCAGGCACATATGGATATGGTATGCGAATCGAACGACAAGAACTTCGACTTCGAGCACGAGCCTATCCGCACCATCGTCGACGGCGACTGGCTCCGCGCCGACGGCACCACCCTCGGCGCCGACAACGGCATCGGCATGGCCGGCGCCCTGGCTGTGCTGGTAGACAAGAATCTGGTACACGGCCCCGTACAGACCCTCTTTACCGTAGACGAGGAGACCGGACTCACCGGCGCCAACAATGTGGGCGACGGCATGATCAACGGCACGATCCTTCTGAACCTCGACTCGGAAGACGACGCCGAAATCTTCGTAGGCTGCTCGGGCGGCGTAGACACCATCGCCACCTTCACCTACAAGCGCTCCTATGCCCCTACCGACTTCCACTATTTCCACTTCGACATCTCCGGCGGCCTCGGCGGCCACTCGGGCGGCGACATCCATCTGGGACATGCCAACTCGAACAAGCTCCTTGCCCGCTTCCTCTACAACCTCTCGCTCAGCCACGAGATATCGCTCTGCGAAATCGACGGCGGCAACCTCCGCAACGCCATCCCGCGTGCAGCACATGCCGTATTCGGCGTCGACGCCAAGAACAAGGAGCAGGTCCGCGTGGCATTCAACAAATATGTAGCCGACGTAGAGCGCGAATACGCAGGACTTGAGAACACTCTCAAGCTCGAGCTGACAAGCACCGACCGTCCCGAATACGCCGTAGACAGCGAGACCTCGACCGCCCTGATCGAAGCCGTCTACAGCGCACCTCACGGAGTGATCTCCATGAGCCGCGACATCGAAGGCCTCGTAGAGACCTCGACCAACCTCGCATCGGTGAAGATGACCGGCGAGAACCAGATCACCGTCACCACGAGCCAGCGCTCCTCCGTAGAATCGCGCAAGTGGGACATCGCCCGTCAGGTAGAGGCAGTCTTCCGTCTCGCCGGCGCCGAAGTAAGCCACACCGACGGCTATCCCGGCTGGGCCCCGAACATGAACTCGCCCATCATGAAGATCGCCAGCGACGCATACGAGGAACTCTACGGCATCAAACCCGCCATCAAGGCTATCCACGCCGGGCTCGAATGCGGCCTCTTCCTCCAGAAGTATCCGAACCTCGACATGGTATCGTTCGGCCCGACCCTCCAGGGCGTACACTCACCGAGCGAACGCATGTACATCCCGGCAGTAGAACGCTTCTACGGACAGCTCACCCGCATCCTCGAAAAGGTAGCCGACCTGAAAGCCTGATGCTTAAGCTCGGAGCAATAACGATTTTTCTGACAGTCGCCGCGACGGCGGCTGTCGGGAAAATCCTATCGCCCGGCAAGACAGACACGATATTCATCTTCGAACGTACACCCGACGGAATCGACTCCCTCGGGCGTACGTTTATTGTCATCGAGGGCGACACCCTCCACACATCTTTCATCCCCGATCCCTTCGAGCACAAAGGGCCTCTCACCGACGCTGATTTCGCCGAGATAGCCCGCGAGCTGGACTGCGAAGTGCCGGCCATAAAAGCGATAGTGGAAATAGAGACAGGACGCACGCAGCGCGGCCACTATGAGGAAGGGAAACCGATAATCAACTTTGATCTTACTCTGTTCCGCCGCGCGGCGGCACGACGCGGCATCAATCTGGCCAAGCACGCGGGCAGCCCGGCTCTGCAGCCGGTGAATATCCGGAAATACGGAAGCCAGCAGGCGGCACAGCAGGCACGGCTCGACGCGGCCATGGCCATCGACAGCATCGCGGCTATAGAATCGACTTTCTGGGGTATGTTCCAGATCGGCGGTTTCAACTGGAAGCTGTCCGGCGCCCCGTCGCGGCAGGCTTTTGTGGAAAGGATGAAGAAATCGGAGTACGACCAGCTGAAGATGTTCGCCGACTTCATGAACAACACGGGCCTGCTGAAATACCTAAGGGCCAAGAACTGGGCTGCTTTCGCCCGCACCTATAACGGTCCCGGATACGCCAAACGCGGCTACCACACACGGATGGCGGCAGCGTATAAGAAGTACAAGGTACAAGGTACTAGTGACTAAGTTTTTTAGGTACTAAGTACGAGGCGCTTTTTAAGTACTAGGTACGAGTTACGAGTGACAAAAAGCCGCTACGCGGCATCTTGTCGCTACGCGACTATCACGCATCGCATTTTGACGCACGCGCCCGACCCGATAGGGGATTCGCTTGCCCGGAGGGCATATCAATCGTTAACCGGGCACACCGTGCCCGGCAGATGCCCGTCCCGGGCATATCCATGTCGTAGGGCAAGCTCCTTCGGCACTCGTACTTAGTACTTACATCACGTTGAGCACCTGCTCCTTGATCTGCTCGAGGAGGTCTTTCATCTTCACGACGATGGCCTGCATCTCGGCATGATTGCTCTTCGAACCGAGGGTGTTGATCTCGCGACCCATCTCCTGAGCGATGAATCCGAGTTTCTTTCCCTGCCCCGGCTCCGAGGCCTGCATCGTCTCCATGAAGTAGTTGAGATGCTTGGCAAGACGCTGTTTCTCCTCGTTCACATCGAGCTTCTCGATATAGAAAATCATTTCCTGCTCGAGACGCCCCTTATCGTACTCGGCAACGGGAATCTTCGAGAGTCCGTCCTCGATTCGCGCACGGATCCTGCCGACACGCTCAGTTTCGAACGGCTCAACCTGCCTCAGGAGACCGGCAATGGCATCAATGCGGAGGGAGAAGAATGTCTCCAGTTCCTCGCCTTCGGCGCGACGGTGCGCCATAAGAGCTTCCGAAGCCTCGGCAACAGCACGCAAGAGGGCCTCGGAATCGGCATCGTCGGCGGTCTCGCACTGTTCGGAGTGGATGACGTCGGGGAAACGCAGCAGGACCGAATACCAGTCGGAAGGCTCTGGAATGCCGAGCTCGCGGGCGGCGGCGCATATCTGCTCCTTGTATCCGCGGAGGGCACCGATATTTAACGAAGCAGCCAGAGGCACCACGGCTCCGGGGGCGGCCTCGCTTGTTATGACGACGTCGACTTTGCCACGCTCAAGCACACGGCCGACGGCGGCGCGCACGTCGAGTTCACGCTCGCGGAAGCAGGCGGGAATGCGCACATTCAGGTCGAGCTGCTTGGAATTCAGCGACTTTATTTCTACACAAATCTTTTTATTAGGCGACTCGGCGATAGCCCTGCCGAAGCCAGTCATCGACATCAACATAAGCAAAGTAAAATCAGAGCGGTCCGTCTGAAAGCCCCCGCCCCCTGATTCTTGGTGATCAACGGATAGCGCGTACGCCAGAGCACCGCAAAATTACGAAAAAAACAGGAAAGGAGACATATGCCCGCAGACTTTTTCGGCGGTTTTTTGGGAAGTCTCGCCGATTTTGTATACTTTTGCGGTAAAGATTGAACAATGGCCACCATACTTAATATAGAAACTTCCGGTACGGTATGCTCCGCCGCCCTCACTTCGGACGGGATGATAGCCTGCCACCGCGAAGACTTCAACGGGCGCAACCACGCCACCCTGCTGAGCGGATTCATAAAATACTGTCTGGACGATGCCACGGAGCACAATCTCCGGCCTGACGCTGTGGCCGTAAGCCTCGGCCCGGGCAGCTACACCGGTCTGCGCATAGGACTCAGCGAAGCCAAAGGACTCGCATACGCGCTCGACATCCCCCTTATCGGCATCAATACTCTTGAACTGCTTGCAACGCGGGTGATGTTCTCCACCGACACCGTCGATCCGGATTCGATTCTGGTTCCGATGATCGATGCCCGGCGCATGGAGGTATATACCGCCGCCTACGACTTCGGACTGCAGCCGCTGCTTGAACCTCAGGCTCTTATCCTCGACGAGACATCATATGCCGACATCAAGGCAAGCGGCCGCCCGATACTCTATTTCGGCAGCGGAGCCGAAAAGGCGCAGGAAATTTTCGCCGGTTGCCCGCAGGCTGAATACGTGCCGGGAGTGGATGCCGTGGCCGTAGACATGATAGCGCTGTCCGACCGCGCATACGCCCGCCGCGACTTCATCGACGTGGCTTATTCCACACCGCTATATCTGAAAGATTTCCAGGCTACAAAGCCCAAAAACAAAGTGCTATGACCGCCGAATACACGCAGGACATACGCGCCGCCGTGGCCGTGCTCCGCAAGGGCGGAGTGATACTCTACCCTACCGACACGGTGTGGGGACTGGGCTGCGACGCCACCAACTCCGAGGCGGTCCGCAGGATATTCGCCATCAAGCACCGCTCCGACGCCAAGGCGCTCATCACGCTCGTAGGCTCGCTCGCCCAGCTTGAGCGGACCGTGGACTGCATACCCGAAGTGGCATATCAGCTGATCGAATACGCCGAGCGTCCGACCACGATAATCTACGACCATCCGTCGGCCGCAGCCCGGATCGCGCCCGAACTGATAGCCGACGACGGCACGATCGGCGTGCGCGTAACCTCCGAGCCGTTCAGCAGCGCCCTCTGCGCGGCATTCCGACTGCCGTTGGTGTCGACTTCGGCCAATATCAGCGGAGAACCGGCACCGGAAGTATACACCCAGATATCGCCTGAAATCATCGAGGCGGTCGACTACGTATGTCTGTCGCGCCGCGACGAAGTTCCGTCGGGCAACCGACCGTCGTCGATAATTCGTCTCTCCGAGGGGGGGCTCTTCAAAATCATCCGTTGAACCGCTCCCTCGCTCTGCCCGAATTCACGTATGCCAACAATAAAACCAGAAACAGACAGCCGTCCGGACCGTTTCCATATACGGGAGCGATTCTACGATTTCCTGATGTGGCGAGAGCGCCATATCAAGGAAAAGAATTTCGTGCTTGTCCTGGCACTCCTTGTGGGAGTGTTCAGCGGACTGGCGGCACTGGTTCTCAAATGGCTGATACACTATATCTCGGAAGTACTCACCGCCGGAATCAACCTTGAATCCGGCAACTATATCTATATCATCCTGCCCGCAGTGGGCGTGGTTCTGTCGGCGCTGTATGTGCGCTATATAGTGCGCGACGACATAAGCCACGGCGTGACCCGTGTGCTCTACGCCATTTCCCAGAAGAAAAGCCGGCTGAAACGGCATAACATCTATACGTCGGTCTTAGCATCGTCGGTCACCATCGGTTTCGGCGGATCGGTCGGCGCCGAGGGCCCGATTGTATACACCGGAGCAGCCATCGGATCAAATCTCGGCCGGCTCTTCCGTATGTCTCCGCGTGTGCTTATGATCTTGGTAGGCTGTGGCGCCGCCGGAGGTATCGCAGGCATTTTCAAGGCACCTATCGCCGGAATGCTTTTCACACTCGAAGTACTGATGCTCGACCTGACGACAGCATCGGTCATGCCTCTTCTCATCGCGTCGATCACCAGCACAACACTTGCTTACGTATATACCGGCCAAGAATTCGAATTCTTTTTCGCCCAGACTGAAGACTTCTATACCTCACGAATCCCCTACGTTATAGTGCTCGGCATCGTGTGCGGATTCGCTTCGCTCTACTTCACCAAGGTAATGAACATGATGGAGACATTCTTCGGGCGATTCCACAACCGGTGGGTTAAGACGCTGGCAGGCTGCCTGATACTCTCGGGTCTCGTATTCCTCTTCCCGCCCCTCTACGGCGAAGGCTACGGCTCGATCGAAGGTCTGCTGAGCGGAGATCCGTCGTCGATAGTGAACGGCTCGCTGTTCTACGGGGACCGCAACGATTTCTGGTTCCTGTGCCTCTTCATAGGGCTGATTATTCTCACCAAGGCTTTCGCCACTTCGGCAACAAACGGAGCCGGCGGTGTCGGCGGTACATTCGCGCCGTCGCTGTATGTGGGATGTATGGTCGGATTCCTTTTCGCGTTCATGGTGAACAACTTCGGATATATCGGCTTATCTGCCAAGAACTTCGCACTCATGGGTATGGCCGGGGTGATGGCGGGCGTAATGCACGCGCCTCTGATGGCGATATTCCTTACCGCCGAACTGACCGGCGGCTACGATCTCTTCCTGCCGCTGCTGATAGTCAGCACGATCTCCTATGGCACTATAAAGGCTTTCGAGCCTTATTCAATCTACACCATGCGACTGGCCAAACGCGGCGAACTGCTCACGCACCACAAGGACAAGGCCGTGCTTACCCTTCTGAAAATCAACAATGTGATAGAGACTGATTTCCTGCCCGTATCGCCCGACATGACGCTTAAGGATATGGTGGATACCATCGCCAAAAGCAAGAGAAATCTCTTCCCTGTCCTGAACGAGAAGGGCGAATTGCTCGGAGTCGTGCTTCTGGACGAAATCAGAAACATCATGTTCCGCCCCGACCTTTACAGGCGGATGAAAGTCAATACTTTCATGTCGATTCCGCCCGAGAAGATAGAAATCGGCGAGAGTATGGATCAGGTGATGAAGGCTTTCGACAATACCGGCGCATGGAATCTGCCCGTTGTGCAGAACGGGAAATACGTCGGATTCGTCTCGAAAAGTAAAATCTTCAATTCCTATCGCCGCGTGCTCAGGCACTATTGCGACGATTGAGAGAAGTAATAAGTTATAGTTACGAGAGACCAAGTATAAGTTATAGGTCATAGTTACGAGTGACCAAGTATAAGTTATAGGTCAAAGTTTCAAGTGACCAAGTATAAGTTATAGGTCATAGTTACGAGTGACCAAGTATAAGTTATAGGTCAAAGTTTCAAGTGACCAAGTATAAGTTATAGGTCATAGTTACGAGTGACCAAGTATAAGTTATAGGTCATAGTTACGAGTGACTAAGTATAAGTTATAGGTCATAGTTACGAGTGACTAAGTATAAGTTATAGGTCATAGTTACGAGTGAGGAAGTTTACTTATTCACTCGTCACTATGACTTAATACTTGACTCTATTTAAGCGGATTTGAGCCGTTGAAAATAATGGTACCGTCTTCGATTGCACGGTTGAACAGAGCGTTGCGCAGGGTGGCGTCGTAAGCGATACGGCGCGCCGCGAGAAGACGTTCGCGCACCAGTGGCCGGGCAGCCTCATACGGCATCGTTGCCCCGGCAGCGAGATAGTCGGACACGGAAAGAAGATAAGTAAAACCGCCCGACGACACCTCAACGGGCTTACGGGTAGCAATCCGGGCACCTTCTTCGCCTGTCAGATCGACAGGAATTCGCTTTTCAATCTGTTCGAGGTCTATCCACCGGTCGCGGAAATAATCGTAATGTACGGCGGAACTCAGAGCCGCTTTCTCCAGGCGGTCGATATCCTGTGGCCGGTCGGATTTATAGAGTCTGCGCAGCGATGCCAGTTCGGAAGCCTGATCGGGCACCTTGATATAAATGCCTTTCAGCATCGGGCGTTCCAGCACAAAATCGGCAAGATGCGAATCATAGTATTCCTTCAGGGAATCCTCGGTGAAGATGCCCGTCGACGCCTGTGAGGCCATCACCCTACGGTACTGTGCCTTTATAAGTTCATTGCGGTATTCGTCGGTGAGTCGTTCCACCTCAGCCATATCCACCTCAGCCGACGCGACTTCCGCAATCAGTCGTGCATCGATCCACGAGCGTATATATGCGCGTGCAAGCTCTGTGCTGTCGGCAGCAGAAAGCCCCGGTCGTATATGAGGCGAAAGATCGGAACGGCACAGGCTTCTGCCGCCGATCGTCACCAGTGCGTCGGCGGGAATTTCAGGACTCTTCGGGCTGCAGGCGCAAAGGAGCAAAGATGCAGCGAGGCTTAAGAATGTAAGTGCAGACTTCAAACTTTAAAAGCTTGCGTTTTCGGATTTTATCTTGTTGAAAAGCTTCCTGTTGATTTTCACCTTGTATTTGCGGTGAAGCTCCTCGAGCCAGTCGTTCTCAAGTTTGGCCTGATAGTCGGCAACGACAGCACCCTTTACATCGGAGGCTTCTTCGGGATTGGTGATAATACGCTTGTCGGGAGATGCGAAGTATTTCCATTTGGTTTTGGCCGTATCCGGTGCGGGACCATCGAATGCGAGATAGTCGATTATGGGATTCTCGCCTTTGGAGGCGATGACTTTCTCAACACGGATATTGTTGCCGAACTTGGCCCGCATAGATGCCGCAACTGCTGTCGGCTCGAGATTGCTCAACAGAGGGAAGAATGCAAGCGCTTCATTGAGGACAGAGTCGTTTGTCGCAAGGAAAACAAACCCTTTGAATTTCGGCTCATTCCACGCATATTTCGCCTCGTTGGCCCGGAAGAATTCTTCCAGACCGGCTTTATCTTCCGAAGCACGGTTCCACACTTTTTCGTTGGATATGTTGTACAGAAGTATGCCGTCGCGGTATTCACGGACGAGGTTGCCGTAATCAATATCTGAATTTTCCAGATCCTGACGCGCCTGCTCGCGAACGGCGGCGTTTAGAAATGCGTCGGCCGACGAGACAAAGTTGTCATAAGCGTTCATTCCGGGTGTTGGCCTGAGTACCGATGCCACGGCCGACACCGGGATATCTTTGCCGTCGTAGGATGCGATTATCCGGCTGTCCGAGGCAAGAGAGGCGATGAAAGCGGAATCGCCCGACTGCTGAAATTCGCTTTTAAGCGAGGCAAGCAATGCGGTATCGGTCTTCGCGCCATAACGTGCTCTGAACTCACGCATTTTTATCTCGATAGGTATCATCGAGCGTTCATCCTGACTTACGGCATCAAGTATACCTTTTTCAGCTTCTTCGAATGTGGGCACACCTTTATGCTCGAATCTTTTGATGATATGGAAGCCGAATTCTGTGGCAAACGGTTCGGAAACAGCGCCGTCGGCAAGCGCGAACGATATCGAATCGAAAGGCTGGACCATTGTTCCGCGGCCGAACCATCCGAGGTCTCCCCCGCGCATGGCCGAACCGTCTTCGGAATACTGGCGTGCGAGAGCCGCAAAATCAGCGCCTTTCATAACCATCGCATAGATAGAGTCGATCTTCGCTTTCTGATCGGATATCTGTCCGTCGGTCATATTCATGGTCTTACGCAGGATATGTGCCGCGTGGACTTCACCTTCGGCAGGGCGGACATCTTCGGGCATAACAATGTGGTAGCCGAATCCCGAATTAATGACAGGCGACATCTCCCCGACCTCCGTGCTGTAGGCCGCATCCTCGAAAGCCCACGGGAATGCCCCCGGACGCACGATGCCCATAAGACCGCCCTTGACAGCGCTTGACTTATCGACAGAATTGGCAAGAGCCGCTTCCGTGAAGGTTATCTTGCCGGCCTCGATATCGCGTCGCAGTTCTTCGGCTTTTGCCTTGCCTTCCGGCGTATCCGGAAGCATGATATGGCTCACGAGGACCTCTCTGTCGAAGTGGGAATAAGCGCGGCGCACAAGGCTGTCGAGTGCTTCTTTAGATATGAGATAAGGCTCCGAAAGTTCTGCGCGGTACTGGTTGTACTCCTTGACGAAAGCGGGATCATTCTGCAGTCCGGCGCGTTCGGCGTCGGCCACTTTCAGCTTGAAGTTGACGAAAAGATCGAGATAATCGTCGGGGCTCTTTAGTTCGACCTGCTGCGAGCGGTTCTTGTTCAGAAGATATTCGAATTCCGCGGCGGTCACTTTTTTGCCGTCGACGGTCATCAGCACAGCATCCGCGTCGTACTTGCCCCACACGGGCATGATTCCGGCGGCTACAGCACAGACAATAGCGAAGAGGTGTTTTTTCATCTCGGAGGGTAAAAAGAGAAAACAATTCGGGCCGTTATTATGTCGGTGGCCCTCACCGGATATAATAACGGCCCGAATTGATCAATTATTGTGTACGCCGCTGTAATTGGGAGCTTCAGCGGTGATGGCAACGTCGTGCGGATGGCTTTCGGCCACACCTGCATTGGTGATGCGGGTGAACTGGGCTCTGTGGAGAGCCTCGATGTCGTGTGCGCCACAGTAGCCCATGCCTGCGCGGAGGCCGCCGAGCATCTGATATGTCACTTCATAAAGATTGCCCTTGAACGGTACGCGTGCTGCGATGCCTTCGGGAACGAGTTTCTTGGTATCTGTCTCGTTGCCCTGGAAGTAGCGGTCTTTCGAGCCCTTCTCCATCGCTTCGAGAGAGCCCATACCGCGGTATGCCTTGTATTTACGTCCGTTGAAGATGATGGTATCGCCGGGAGATTCCTCCACTCCTGCCAGCATGCCGCCGAGCATCACCGAGTGAGCGCCGGCTGCGAGAGCCTTGACGATATCGCCTGAATAACGGATGCCGCCGTCGGCAATCAGAGGAACACCCGTACCCTCGAGAGCCTTGGCAACGTCGTAGACTGCGGAGAGCTGTGGAACGCCGACACCGGCGATGATACGTGTGGTGCAGATCGAACCCGGGCCGATACCTACCTTCACGCCGTCGGCTCCATGCTCGACGAGGAAGCGCGCGGCATCGCCGGTAGCGATATTGCCTACAACTACATCGATATTGGGATATTTGGCTTTTACAGCTTCAAGAACGCCTACCACACCGCGGCTGTGACCGTGGGCGGTATCGATTACGATAGCATCGACGCCTGCTTCTACGAGGGCATCAACGCGATCCATGGAGTCGGGAGTTACACCTACACCGGCAGCGACGCGGAGACGGCCGCGGCTGTCCTTGCATGCATTGGGTTTGTCCTTGGCTTTTGTGATGTCCTTGTAGGTGACAAGGCCGATGAGTTTGCCTTCATTGTCGACAACGGGTAGCTTCTCGATCTTATGGCTTTGGAGAATGTCGGCAGCCTCTTCGAGATTGGTGGTGGAAGAAGTGACTACGAGGTTTTCCTTGGTCATCACTTCGTCTATGAGACGGTTGACATTGCGCTCGAAGCGCAGGTCGCGGTTTGTTACGATTCCGACAAGGATACCCTTGTCGTCAACAACGGGGATGCCGCCGATGTGGTACTCCGACATCATTCGGAGGGCGTCTGCAACGGTAGAGCCCTTGTGGATGGTTACAGGATCGTAGATCATGCCGTTTTCAGCACGTTTCACAGCGTGTACCTGACGTGCCTGTTCGGCGATTGACATATTTTTATGGATAACACCGATACCGCCTTCACGTGCGATGGCGATAGCGAGCTGTGATTCGGTCACCGTGTCCATGGCGGCCGAAACGAGAGGAACGTTAAGTTGTATGTTGCGGGAAAAACGCGTCTGGAGCTTCACTTCACGGGGAAGGACTTCCGAGTACGCAGGTATCAGGAGCACGTCATCAAAGGTGAGACCGTCCATCTTTACTCTGTCTGCAATAAAAGAACTCATTGGGCTATGGTTTATTATTGCGTGCAAAGGTACATATTTTTTTTCAAACACCGATTATTTTTTTACCGCAAATTTTGAGAACCCGCGGTAGAGAAGAGTTTTTGGCAGCATAATGACAAAAAAACGGCGTCGGCCGTCCTCCCTGCCAGGAAGACAGCCGACGCTATTTTATATGTGGTGTTTTATTGCTCCGGAACGTATTTGAAATTGCAGTCGGCAGAAACTTCGTATTTGCCGGGGGCTTTTGCGGGATCGCACGTAAATTTCATCGTGAACTTGCGGCCGAAATCGAATTCTCCCGAAAGGTTGGTGATCGGGAAGCTTTCGTATGGTGTGCCGCCGATTTTCGGAGTAATGGCTTCCATGTCGAAGCGGGCGCTCTGACCGTCGAATCGGAAAGGTATGTTTTCCAGATCAATATCCATTGCCGGCATATTGGACATGAAATTAGCTTTGATCATTGTGAGTTTCAGCCGGCGAGTCTCGACATTGAAATCCAGTTTGTATATTGTCTTGTCCGACTCATAGCTGATGCCTTTTTCGTTGGTCGAAGTAGTTTTTCCGAAGATTTGCTGCTTCGAATTCGACGAAATCACGGCATGACGCATATTGATAGTGTAATAGATTACGAATCCGGGCGAATAGCTGTTGTCGACCACACGCTCGAGCAGGTGCAAATTGAAACTCGAGAATACGATCGTCGAGCCCGAATTTACTTTAGCAGGCAGATTGGTGCCCGAAACCTTGATATATCCGTCCGGATCGACTGTCCAGGGAATGTCCGAAAGTGTGATGGTAGGATAAGTGGTCCCGTCCGTAGTGCGGAGATTGTTGATTGTCACTTCTGCTGTGAGTTTCGTGTAGTTCAGGCGCAGTGAATAGCCTACCTGGGTATAGGATGCGTCGACATCGGTTGTTATGTCGCGGACATATGCGAAGCAATCAGGGAATCTCTGTTCCGTGATCGTGTCTGTATCCGATGAACTGCACGAAGTCAGAATCATCAGCGAAGCGATAAAAGCGCCGAAGAAGGCGAGAAATTTGTTCATTTTTGCTATGATGATAATGATTTGTTTTCTAATCAGGCTGCAAAGTTACGATTATTTGCCCGACATTCCCAATAAAGCAATGGTTCATTTTTGTTAAAAAAGGAAGATTTATTGTTCTTTTTGACCTGTCGGCAACTTTATTAAACATAAATTTGCACAGTTCAAGATTTCTTGTTACTTTTGCAGTGCCTAAACGGATTCTTTTCCGTAAGGCCTCTTATATTGAAATATGTTTTTATAGATTGTAGATTATTAGAGGGTTCTGTCGCGAGACACAGCCCTTTTTCTTTTTACCTCTTCTTCGCTATACAGACTATTATTATCTGTTTTGCGGCTTAATGGAACGCCGCACAGCTTCAAAAGAATCCAAAAGATTTTTGAAAAAAGATTCAAAAAGTGCAAAAAAAAACGTATCTTTGCAGCACGATAACGGGCATATTATGCCTCGCCATGAATACACGCAGCATTAATTGGCTTGTTGTCAGCCTCTTTTGGCATTTCTGTCTTCTCACAGAGGACGGAAGTTTACATGTTGATAAATTAATAAACCAACCATACCGGTAAAACAAGATTATGATATCATCAGCCATCTTCGGAATCGAGAACAGCGGAACGCTGGGCATCACCGCCCTGCTAACCGGCGTTGCTCTGGTTTTTCTGGCCTTATGGATTGCCAAGCTTATCTCGCCACGTTCGTTCAACCCCCAGAAAGGAGAAGCATACGAATGCGGTATCCCGACCCGCGGCGAAAGTATGTCGCAGTTCCATATCGGGTACTATCTCTTCGCTATCCTCTTTCTTATGTTCGACGTCGAAACTGTATTCCTCTTCCCCTGGGCAGTGAGAATGCGTGAGCTCGGCGTCGATGGTCTTATCAGTATTGCCGTATTTTTCGGCGTTCTGGTGCTTGGTCTCATTTATGCATGGCGGAAAGGAGCTCTTGAATGGAAGTAACTACCAAAAGCATGCCCTATGAGGCATGGAAAGACAACGAATATATCGAAGGGCTGGTTAAACAGCTCCAGGAAAGCGGTACTAACGTCATTGTTGGCTCGCTCGACAAGCTTATAAACTGGGGTCGTTCAAACTCTGTCTGGCCTCTCACTTTCGCCACCAGCTGCTGCGGCATCGAGTTCGTAAGCCTCGGTGCGGCTCGCTACGATATGGCACGCTTCGGATGGGAAGTTGCCCGTTCGTCGCCACGTCAGGCCGACTTCATGATGGTGGCAGGTACAATCGTCAACCGTATGGTGCCCGTTTTCCGCCGTCTTTACGACCAGTTGGCAGAGCCTAAGTACGTCATCGCATGCGGCGGTTGCGCAATCTCCGGCGGTCCTTTCCGCAAGAGCTATCATGTTGCCAAAGGTATCGGAGACATAGTTCCGGTTGACGTTTATGTTCCCGGATGTCCGCCACGACCCGAGGCTATGATCTACGGCATCATGCAGCTGTCGCGTAAAATGAAGGTCGAACGCTTCTTCGGAGGTGTCAACCGTCAGGAAAATCTGAAAGAATTCCTTGCCGCCCATCCTGTGGAAGGCGTCGAAGATTAATGCTTCATCCCCGACATTCCTACTTATTATGGCTAATATCACCGAAAAGATAAGCAAGCTCTTCCCTCAGGCTGTCATTGAGGGCGACACCACTCCGGTGGTGACCATCCCTACGGCTCAGTTGCACGACCTGGCTCTCACCCTGCGCGACGACCCCGAGATGAAGATGGACTACCTTGTGACGATTGTTGGCATGGACTGGACCGACAAGCTCGGCGCCATTTACTATCTGATGTCGACCGAGTCCAATAAAATCTTAGGCATCAAGGCCATCGCCGATGGCGATCGCGCTCTGCCCACTATTCCCTCTGTTGCCGACGTCTGGCCCGTGGCTGTCACTTATGAACGCGAAGTATATGATTTCTTCGGAATCATCTTCCTCAACAATCCCGACTGCCGCCGCCTCTTCCTGAATATCGATTGGGTCGGTCACCCCCTCCGCAAAGACTATGACGAGAACCCTGAACTTAACCCTGTCTCAACTGAAAACGAACGACAGACCGACTTCACCAACGTCTTTACCCTCGGAAAAGACGGAAAGGTTGTCAAAAATGAAGTTCGCGTCTTCGAAAAAGACGATTTCGTAGTCAACATCGGCCCGCAGCACCCCGCAACTCACGGTGTGCTCCGTTTCCGTACCGCTGTCGACGGCGAGGAAATCAAGAAAATCGACGTTTACTGCGGCTATATCCACCGCGGCATCGAGAAGCTCTGCGAGAATCTCACATATCCGCAGACGCTTCACTTCATGGACCGAATGGACTACTTCTCGGCCCACAATTATCATCATGCTCTCTGCATGATCTACGAAAAGGCTGCCGGCATTGAGATCAGCGAGCGCGCTCAGGTTATCCGAGTGCTTATGGACGAGCTCTCGCGTATCGCTTCCCACTGTCTCTTCATGGGTACATACTGCATGGACCTCGGCGCCACGACGATGCTCTTCTATACGCTCCGTGTACGCGAACAGATTCTCGACATCATGGAGAAGACCTGCGGCGCACGCATGACCTTCAACTACGAATGTATCGGCGGCGTAATGCAGGATCTGGACGAGAACTTCGTCAAGGACGTTCATGCTCTTCTCGATGTTATCCCCGCCAACCTCAAGGAATACAATGACATTTTCACCGGAAATATCATCGCCCGCAACCGCATGGAGGGCGTAGGTATCCTCTCACGCGAAGACGCCATTGCCTACGGCATCACCGGTCCTTCGGGCCGCGCTTCCGGCTGGGCTTGCGACATGCGCAAGATTCAGCCCTACAGCATCTACGGTAAGCTCGATTTCGAGCAGGTTGTCGCCACCGAAGGCGACTCCATGGCCCGGTTCAAATGCCGCCTCGAAGAAATCCGTCAGAGCGCCCATATCATCGAGCAGCTCATCGACAATATCCCCGAAGGTGAATATTGCGTGAAGGTACCAAAGGTGCTCAAGATCCCCGCAGGACACTGGTTCCAGGTTACCGAAGGCTGCCGCGGCGCATTCGGCATCTATCTCGAGAGCGACGGCTCCACAAAGCCATACCGCCTCAAACTCGCTACTCCCTGCCTGCCTCAGGCATGCGTGGTAGACCACATCACCCGCGGACAGAAAATCGCCGATCTCATCACTATCGGAGGTTCGCTCGACTATATCGTTCCCGATATCGACCGCTAATCATAACAGTTTCGACTACCTGAAAAAAATAAAGCACCATGCAAGATTTTTCTTTCATCACTACGTGGATCGACAACTCGCTGCGCTCCATAATGCCCGGATGGCTCTCCGTGACGGTGGAATGCCTGCTCGTCGGCGTCGGCCTGCTGCTGGTCTACGCTTTGCTGGCTCTATTCTATATTTACTACGAACGTAAGGTCTGCGCCTTCTTCCAGTGCCGCCTCGGCCCGAACCGCGTAGGCCCCTGGGGTCTCCTGCAGAGCTTCGCCGATATGTTCAAGATGCTCATCAAGGAAATCATCCGCCTCAACCATATCGACCGATTCCTCTTCGCGCTGGCTCCCTATCTTGTCATCATCGCCTCGATGCTTGCCTTCGCAGTCCTGCCATGGGGCAACGGTCTTCAGATCATCGACTTCAACATCGGTATCTTCTTCCTGATCGCTGTTTCTTCAATCGGTGTTCTCGGCATCCTGCTGGCAGGCTGGTCCTCGAACAATAAATTCACCCTTATCGGCTCCCTCCGTTCAGGCGCCCAGATGGTGAGCTACGAGCTATCTATCGGCCTCTCCATCATCACAATGGTTTGCCTTGCCGGAACAATGTCGGTAGAAGGCATCGTCGCAGAGCAGGAGAACCTCTGGTTCATCTTCAAGGGTCATATCCCCGCGATAATCGCTTTCATCATCTATATGATCGCCGGTACCGCCGAGACAAACCGTGGCCCGTTCGACCTTCCCGAGGCTGAATCGGAACTTACCGCCGGTTATCATACCGAATATTCCGGTATGCACTTCGGCTTCTTCTATCTGGCCGAATACCTCAACCTCTTTATCGTGTCGGGCGTTGCCGCTCTTATGTTCTTCGGCGGATGGATGCCTCTCCACATCCCCGGATGGGATGCGTTCAACCACATCATGGACTACATCCCCTCGGTAATCTGGTTTATCGGCAAAGCTATCGTCCTTTCTTTCGTCATCATCTGGTTCAAATGGACATTCCCCCGTCTCCGTATCGACCATCTGCTGTCGCTGGAATGGAAATATCTCCTTCCCATCAATATGGTGAATCTTGCCCTGATGGTGCTCATCATCGTCTTCAACTGGCATTTCTAATCAGCTAACCCTCCCCAAAGATATACACAATGAGCGATACAACAGGTAAAATCGCACAGGTAATCGGCCCCGTGGTCGACGTCTCCTTCGATCAGGAAGGCGCTATCCTGCCGCCTATCTATACCGCACTCAAAATAACACGAGAAGACGGATCCGACCTGATTCTCGAAGTAGAGCAGCACATCGGCGAAGACACTGTCCGCTGCGTTGCAATGGAGAGCACCGACGGCTTGCGCCGCGGCCTGCCCGTCATCAATCTTGAACGTCCTATCGCCGTTCCTACCGGCGACCAGATCAAAGGCCGTCTCCTGAATGTGGTCGGCGAAGCCATTGACAAGCTTCCGGCTCTCAAGCGCGACAACCTGCGCTCCATACATCAGCCCGCTCCCGAATTCGAAGACCTCACAATCGGTACCGAAATCCTCACCACGGGCATCAAAGTGATCGACCTTCTCGAACCATACTCCAAGGGCGGCAAGATCGGCCTCTTCGGCGGTGCCGGTGTAGGCAAGACCGTGCTAATCATGGAGCTGATAAACAATATCGCCAAAGGTCACGACGGCTTCTCGGTATTCACCGGCGTAGGAGAACGTACCCGAGAAGGTAATGACCTTCTCCGAGAGATGATCGAGTCGGGCGTTATGAAATACGGCGAGAAATTCAAGGAAGGCATGGAAAAAGGCCAGTGGAATCTTGCCGATGTCGACCAGAAAGAACTTCAGGAATCTCAGGCAACTCTCGTGTTCGGTCAGATGAACGAACCGCCGGGTGCTCGTCTCCGTGTGGCCCTCTCGGGACTTACCGTAGCTGAGCAATTCCGCGATCAGGGTGCCGGCGGTAAGGATGTGCTTCTCTTCATCGACAACATCTTCCGTTTCACTCAGGCCGGCTCCGAAGTATCCGCACTTCTTGGCCGTATGCCCTCAGCAGTAGGCTATCAGCCGACTCTGGCTTCGGAAATGGGTGCGCTTCAGGAACGAATCACTTCCACAAAGAACGGCTCCATCACCTCCGTCCAGGCAAT